>JAEPNP010000003.1:0-300000 GCA_017643395.1 Rhodothermales bacterium
TCTCGATCACGGGCCGTGGTACGGTGGTAACCGGTCGTGTGGAGCGCGGCGTGGTGAAAGTCGGCGAGCAGATCGAGATCATCGGTATGCAGGAAGAGAAGCTGACGACGACCGTGACGGGCGTTGAGATGTTTCGCAAGCTGCTGGAGCAGGCGCAGGCCGGCGACAACGCCGGTGTGCTGCTTCGCGGCACGAAGAAAGACGAAGTGGAGCGCGGCATGTGTCTGGTGAAGCCGGGCAGCGTGACGCCGCACAAGGAGTTCGAGTGCGAGGTGTACGTCCTGTCGAAAGACGAGGGTGGTCGCCACACGCCGTTCTTCAAGGGCTACCGTCCGCAGTTCTACTTCCGTACGACGGACGTGACCGGCGACATCGAACTGCCTGAGGGCGTGGAGATGGTGATGCCGGGCGACAACACGCAGTTCAAGGTGAAGCTGATTGTGCCTGTTGCCATGGAGCAGGGCCTGCGCTTCGCCATCCGTGAAGGCGGCCGTACGGTCGGCGCCGGCGTGGTCTCGAAGATTCTCGATTAAGGCATCGCCTTTTTCGGCTGATTCATGAGCAAAGCCCCGCGTCCGATTTCGGGCGCGGGGCTTCGGCTCGAAATCACATCGAACGAAATTCCGCGTGCCCGGTATGAGGCGCGCATTACGGGCGTAGCTCAATTGGCAGAGCAGCGGTCTCCAAAACCGCAGGCTGCAGGTTCGAGTCCTGCCGCCCGTGCCACCTAGAAGACTTAAGTATGAGCAAGATCACCGGCTACCTCCAGGAGGTCACCAAGGAAATGCGCAAGGTTTCCTGGCCCACCCAGCAGGAGCTCATCCGAAACACGGTCATCACGCTCGTGGCCACCGTCATCATCTCCGCATTCATCTACGCCGCTGACCAGGTCATTGCGGCGACGCTGGAGATCATCTACGGTACCTGAGACCCGTGGAAAAAGTCATGGACAACATCCGCAAGTGGTACGTGCTTCGCACCTTCTCCGGTCACGAGAAGAAGGTCAAGGAGTACCTCGAGCAGGAACTGGAATACGAAGGTCTGACCGACAAGCTCGATCAGATCATGATTCCTACCGAGACCGTCTTCGAAATGCGCGCCGGCAAGAAGCGCACGCGTGAGAAAACGTTCTTCCCCGGCTATCTGCTGATCCACGCGATCTTGGACAAGCAGATCAAGCACCTCATTTCAGGCGCCCCCTCGGTGGTCGGATTCCTCACGACCGGAGATCAGCCCACGCCTCTGCGGCCGGACGAAGTCAACCGGATCATGGGCAAGATCGACGAAGTCCGCGAGGCCGGCGAGCAGCTGGAGATCCCCTTCAAGGCGGGCGATGCGGTCAAAGTCATCGACGGGCCGTTCAACAACTTCAACGGCATGGTCGAGGAGGTCTATCCCGACAAGGCCAAGGTGAAGGTGATGGTGTCGATCTTCGGGAGGAAGACGCCGCTTGAGTTGGATTATCTCCAGGTCGAACACGAAGAGTAGGCGGATCCCGGGCGCGCTGGCATCCCGCCTGACTGCGTTCCCCTTCGGACTCGTCTCGCTGCGGCGTACTGATGTACGCCTCACTCGCTCGCCTCGGGCGCCTTGTCAGTCGGGCGCCATCGCACCCTCACGTTGGCGGCGGGCGGTCGGATCCCGGGCGCGCTGGCATCCCGCCTGACTGCGTTCCCCTTCGGGCTCGTCTCGCTGCGGCGGCTGTGTCGTTCGGCATGTACGCCTCACTCGCTCGCCTCGGGCGCCTTGTCAGTCGGGCGCCATCGCACCCTCAGGTTGGAGGCACCCTCACGTCGGCGGCGGGCGGTCGGATCCCGGGCGCCAGCACCCTCGCCTCGGCGGCGGGCGGTCGGCAGGCGGGGGGCATCGGGGGCCTCACCTCGGAGGCGGGCTGCAGCCACGAGTTGCTCTACCCGCCGGCCCGGCTCGGTTGGGTGAGCCCGGCGCGTTTGGTGTATCTCCCGTGAACAAAGCAGGAACCCATCGAATAGAGAGCTACACACTTCAACCAAACCGTTCTGGTCATGGCGCGTGTTTTTGCAGCTCTTCTGTTGGTCCTGCTGGTCGTCCCTTCGGTTCAGGCCCAGTATTCTCTCTCGGTTCAGTGGTTTGAGCGTGAGGGAGACGCACAGTCCTCCGTCAGTGAGGAGGTTGCGGAAGCGGTTCGGGATCAGTTGACCCTTCGGGGCTGGCTGGGCGAGGGTGAGGCCGGTCGTCTCTACCTCCGCGCCGAGCGGCACGACCTCCCCGGCGGTCCAGTTGTCGTCATCAGCATTGTGGAGGCCGCGGCGATGGGAGATCGCATCATCGATGCTGCCGCAGAGGCCCAGGTGTTTTACGCGGGCCAGCCCCTGCCCGAAGACACGCCAGAGGCCACCATGGTGCGCGAATACATGACCCGTGAGATGATGAAAGGGCACGTCAGCGTCAGCCACATCGAACAGATCGTCACCACGCCTGAGGAGATGGTCGCCTCCGTGGCGGCGTACCTGGATGATTTGGATCGCCGTTCGCGCTGTATGCGAAACCCGGCGGAGTGCGCCTGAACGCGTCGGGGGCGCCTTCATGGAATGGCGCCCCCGATTTCCACCTGCCGGTCTCGTTGCAGGAGCGCCGAGTGGAATAACGCCCCCCGATCCCACATGCCGGCCGCTCGGGGCGGCCTTAGTGTGGAATCGGCCCGCCGCATTCCACAACAGGCGCTCCGCGGCGGCGTCCTGACCGCAACGGCAGCGCCCCGGCCCGGCGGGCCGCGCGAAAAGCCGCCGCCGGCTGCCCCGTCCGGTAGCACCGCAACGGCAGCGCCCCGGCCCGGCGGGCCGCGCGAAAAGCCGCCGCCGGCTGCCCCGTCCGGTAGCACCGCAACGGCAGCACCCCGGCCCGGCCGGCCGCGCGGCAAACCGCCCCCGGCTGCCCCATCCCGCAGCACCGCAACGGCAGCGCCCCGGCCCAGCGGGCCGCGCGGCAAGCCGCCGCCGGCCGTCGCGTCGTGGCCGCAATGGCAGCACCCTGGCCCGGCGGGCCGCGCGGCAAACCGCCTGCCCGATGGCACCGCGCGGCAAACCGCCTGCCCGACGGCACCGCACGGCACCCCGCCCCGCCGGACACCACCGCGACCCCAGCCGCACCGCCCCAGCCCCCGCACGGCGAATCCCCCAGCGCGAAGACCGCGCGTAGCCGGAACACCCCAGGCCGCCGCCCGGTCAGAATCGCATGAGTTCAGACAACAATATTGCGGTATACGTAGACTTTGAAAATGTCGCCCTTGGGCTGAGGGACCGCGATCAGCCCGATTTTGATGTAGAGATTGTGCTCGAGAAGCTCCTGGAAAAGGGGCGCATACTGGTTAAGAACGCCTACTGCGACTGGTCGTCGTACCAGGGCGCGCGGCGCCCGCTCCACGAGGCCGGGTTTGTGCTGGTGGAGATCCCTCACGCCCGGTGGTCCGGCAAGAATTCAGCCGACATCCGCATGGTCGTGGACGCGCTCGACCTGTGCTACACGCGGCCGCACATCGACGTGTTCGCCCTTGTAACCGGTGATTCGGACTTCACGCCGCTTGTCGGAAAGCTCAGAGAGCAGGGCAAACGGGTTATCGGCATCGGGGTGCGAGACTCCAGCTCAAAGCTTCTCATCGAGTCCTGTGACGACTTCTGGTACTACGACGAGATTGCCGGCAGCCGCGTGCCGGAGGAGCCGGAGGCGAACGGTGAGAAAGAGAAAGGAAAACCTTCCCGCACCCGCCTGTTCAAGCGCCTGGCAGCCACCGCCCACTCCATGATCGACGATCGCGGCGAAGCAGTGTGGGCATCGCACGTAAAACAGGTCTTCAAGCGCAAACAGCCCAACTTTTCGGAGGGTTTCTACGGGTTTTCAAGCTTCAGCGAACTGCTGGAAGAGGCGAGTCGAAAGGGCTTTCTGGAGATCGAGAGGGACAAGAATTCTGGTGGCCACCGCATTCGCAGCGCCACCAGCCGACCAGGAAACAGCAAATAAGCATGCAAAGGCGACGGTTCTTACGCCAAACAGCCGGCGCAAGTCTGGGACTCGGACTCGCCGGGATTCTGCCTCCCTGGGCGATGGGCCATGTTGCCGGACCGAAGGCCCGGAACAGCGTGGACCTGCGTATCGCCCCGCTGGCAGGCCGGGTAGGTGGCGAGCGTGCCCGTCAGACTGCCATCAATGGCACGGTACCCGGCCCGCTTCTCAGATTTCGGGAAGGAGAGGAGGCGGTACTCCGCGTGACCAACGGGTTGAACGAGGACACATCCATTCACTGGCACGGGCTTCTGCTTCCGTACACCATGGACGGTGTGCCGGGACTGAGCTTCGATGGCATCCCTCCCGGCGAGACGTTTGAGTACCGATTCCCCATCATTCAATCCGGCACGTACTGGTACCACAGCCACAGCGGCCTTCAGGAGCAACTCGGTGTTTACGCGCCCCTGATCATCGACCCCGCGCACGACCACGGGCCCGCATTCGACCGGGAATTCGTGATTGTGCTCAGTGACTGGACGTTCGAGAACCCGTACAAGCTGCTGGACAACCTGATCAAGGATCCCACCTACTACAACTACCAGCGGCGAACCTTCGTCGACCTTGTAGAGGATGGGGCCAGGCAGGGTCTGGGGCAGGCCATCCGCTCCCGCCTGATGTGGAAGCGCATGCGCATGGACGCCACCGACATCTCGGATGTCACCGGCGCCACCTACACCTACCTCATGAACGGGCACGCCCCGGGAGACAACTGGACCGGCATCTTCCAGCCGGGCGAGCGGATCAGGCTCCGCTTCATCAATGCCGGGAGCGCGACGTTCTTCGATGTGCGCATCCCGGGCCTGCCGCTGACCGTCATTCAGGCTGACGGCCAGGACGTGCAGCCGGTCGATGTCGAGGAGTTTCGCATCGCTCCGGCGGAGACGTACGATGTGCTCGTCTCGCCCGGAAACGCAGAGGCGTACACGGTCTTCGCGGAGGCGATGGACCGCAGCGGTTTTGCTGCCGGCATGCTCGCCACGCACGCGGACGCGACGGCCCATGTGCCGAATCGCCGGAAGCGGCCGGTTCGCTCGATGGCGGACATGGGACACGCAGATCACGGAGCGCACTCGGGCGATGGGCAGGGAGCCCATGGAGCGGCGGCAGAAGACCCGCACGCCGGTCACGCCACGCCACCGGCAGAAGACGCGCACGCCGGCCATGCCACGCCACCGGCAGAAGACGCACACGCCGGCCACGCCATGCCGCCGGCTCAGGACGCGCACGCCGGCCACGCCATGCCGCCGGCAGATCCGCACGCAGGCCACGCCATGGCCGATGCCCCCTCCGACCTGCTCCCCGCAGGCACCGTTCCGCCTCCGATGCAGCACGGCCCGGAGGACCACGGATCCTCGAATGCAGGGGTTCCGGGCACCGTTACCAGCAGATTGCATGAGCCCGGAGTGGGGCTCGGCAGCGACGGCTGGCGCGTGCTGACCTACGCGGATCTACGCGCCGTACACCCTCATGACGACGCCCGCGAGCCGGGTCGGGAGTTGGAGCTGCACATCACCGGTAACATGGAGCGCTACATGTGGTCGTTTGACGGCAAGGCGTTCTCCGAAGTGACGGGGCCTATGCGGTTCGAGCACGGGGAGCGCCTCAGACTGACCCTGGTGAATGACACCATGATGGAGCACCCGATTCATCTGCATGGCATGTGGATGGTGCTCGAGAACGGAACGGGAGACGCACTTCCCAGAAAGCATACGGTCAACGTCAAGCCCGCCGAGCGCCTTTCGGTGCTCGTCACGGCCGACGCCCCGGGTCTGTGGGCCTTCCACTGCCATATCCTCTATCACATGGAAATGGGCATGTTCAGGGTGGTCCAGGTGGCAGACTCTGCCATGGCTTCTGGCGACGGCGCATGAGGCAGATCGCCCTGCTCCTACTGCTTGCCGCGGTTCCTGCGGCTGCGGCCCAGCACATGGACCGCATGGTGCGTTCGTTCGTCCAGCTTGACGAACTGGAATTCGTCGGTGCCGACTGGGGACAGCCGTTTCAATGGAGCTCCCACGCCTGGGTAGGTAACCAATACCAGCGGTTGTGGCTCAAGGCCCATCAGGACGGGGCGACTTCCCACGAAGCAAGTGAGGTGGAGGTGCAGGCGCTCTACGGTCGCATCGTAAGCCCCTTTTGGGACGCGCAGATAGGGGTGCGTCTGGACGCGGAGCGAGACGGCGATGCGATCGAAACCCGGGCGCACCTCGCGGTGGGGTTCGAGGGCATGGCTCCCTACTGGTTTGAGCTTGAGCCCACTCTGTACATAAGCCAGTCGGGAGATATGTCAGCGCAGCTGCACGTCGCCTATGACCTCTTCGTGACGCAGCGCGCGGTGCTGGAGCTGGGGGGCGGGGCCGTGGCCTCTGCCGCCGCCATTCCGGAACATGCGGTCGGACGCGGGCTCAACAGCGTTTCTGCCTCAACCCGACTACGCTTTGAACTCGAGCGCAAGGTGGCGCCGTATGTGGGCTGGCGATGGGCCAGGAGTTACGGAGCCACGGCCGACTTTGCTCGGGAGGACGGTCACCCGGATTCTCGGCGCGCCCTGGTGTTCGGCCTCAGGATCTGGAGGTAAGCCTCAGTCGCTGGCGGTATCCCGCAAGGCCCGCGCGCCTCAGGATCTGGAGATAGCCCTCAGGCGCCCGGAACCAGCCGATACCCGACCCCTCGCTGGGTCACAAGCTGTGTACTGGATCCCGAGTCCCGAAGCTTCTGGCGCAGCCCCGAGAGTGTGACGTCTATGACATTGTCGGTGGTGTGAATGTCCTGTCCCCAGACCCGGTCGCCCAGCGAGGCCCTGGACACTGTCACGCCTGCCTGGCTGCACAATTCCCGCAGTACGGCGAACTCTTTTGGCCGCAGGTGGAGGGGTTGGTCCCCGACCGATGCCGACAGCGCTGCGAGGTCCAGCCGGATATCGCCCACGGCAAGGAATCGCTTGGTTTCACCTGGAGGCCGGCGAGTGACGGCCCTGAGCCGTGCCAGGAGTTCTTCCATGGCAAAAGGCTTGGTCAGAAAATCGTCGGCTCCAGCATCCAGGCCACTGACCTTGTGCGTGAGGCCATCGAGCGCCGTCAGAATCAAAACCGGCGTTTGCACGCCGGAGGCCCGCAGATTCTGCACGATCGCCCGACCGTCCCGTCTGGGGAGACGCCAGTCAATGACAAGTGCATCGTAGGCATTTGCCCGGGCTCGTTCTTCACCGTCAACACCGTCTGTGACGACGTCGACTCGGTATCCGGCGTTGGTGAGCCCGAGCCGCAACAGATCTTTCAGGGCATCGTCATCCTCGATGACCAGGATCCACATAAGCTCGTAAGTTTGGGGAGAGCCTGAAGGTAATCGCGGGCTTTGCTGAGGTTCGGATTCTTAATCAGAATTAAGGTCTGCCTGGAGGTCCCTCCGGCCGTCTGAACGGTCTTGTGAGGATTCGGTCAAGGGGGTTCGGCACGTGTTGTGCGGGGAACAGCCCTACCCACTCCCTGTTCTACCGGGCTCGCTCCAAGTAACCATTTATATGCGGGAGCTGCGCCCCGACGGGCCCGGCGTCAGAACCGCGTTGTCTCCATGGCAAAGAAGATAGACGGCTACATCAAGCTGCAGATCAAGGCCGGCCAGGCCAACCCGGCGCCGCCGATCGGTCCCGCGCTCGGTCAGAAAGGCGTGAACATCATGGAGTTCTGCAAGCAGTTCAATGCTGCCACGCAGGACAAGATGGGTCTCGTCCTTCCGGTCGTGATCACAGTGTTTGCCGACAAGTCGTTCTCGTTCATCGTCAAGAGCCCGCCCGCGGCCATCCTGCTCAAGAAAGCAGCGAAGATTGACAAGGGCGCCGGCGACCCGCTTCGCGACAAGGTTGGCACGGTGACCTGGGAACAGTGCAAGGAGATTGCCGAGCAGAAAATGCCGGATCTCAACGCGCATGACGTGGATCAGGGCGCTCGCATGATCGCGGGAACGGCACGCTCCATGGGCCTGAAGGTCTCCGGCGCTCCGACGGCCTGACACAACGGAGCGCCCGACCGGGCATCCGTCAGTAGAAACAGCGGGAGCGGCCCCCTTGCCGCGTTTGCACCGCACAGACAGAAAACCAATGGGAAAGAAGGGCAAGCGATTCAAGCGCGTCCAGGAATTGGTGGCAGCGGGCGAAGCGCCTTTTGGCGTTACGCGCGCTTGCGAACTGATTAAGGAGACCGCTTCTGCCAAGTTTGACGAGTCCATTGACGTGGACATTCGCCTGGGCGTCGATCCGCGCCACGCCGACCAGATGGTGCGTGGTGTCGTCGCGCTTCCGCACGGTACCGGCAAGGAAGTGCGTGTGGTTGTGCTGGCCAATGAGGCCAAGCACGCTGAAGCACAGGAAGCTGGTGCCGACCACGTCGGTCTGGACGACATCGTCGATCAGATCCAGAAAGGGTGGACGGACTTCGACGTCATGATTGCCACACCGGACGTGATGGCCAAGGTCGGTCGTCTGGGTCGCGTGCTGGGTCCCCGTGGGCTCATGCCGAACCCGAAGTCGGGCACGGTCACCATGGATGTCGCGGCTGCCGTGAAGGACGTCAAGGCCGGCAAGATCGACTTCCGTGTCGACAAGTTCGGCAACCTGCACACCGCGATCGGCAAGGCCTCTTTTGAGCAGGATGCCATCCAGGCCAACCTGGAGGCCTTCCTGAAAGAGGTTATCCGCCTGCGTCCTGCCGCCGCCAAAGGCACCTACGTCAAGTCGATTACGATTTCGACGACCATGGGCCCCGGCATTCCGGTTGATCGCAACGAAGTCCTGAACGCGCTCCGCTAGCGCCTAAACCCCGAGGTATCCCATGGCGATGACACGCGCACAGAAGGCGGAGGCGATCAAAGAGCTTGCAGAGAAGCTCGAGCAGACCCCCGTCATCTATCTCACCGATTACATCGGACTGACCGTTGAGCAGGCCAACAACCTGCGCAGCGCATTTCGCAAGTCCGGCGTCGAGTTCAAGGTGGTCAAGAACACGCTGCTCAAGCGTGCGATGGACCAGCTCGGTGGCTACGAAGAACTCTACGATTCCCTGCACGGCTCCACCGCCGTCGCATTCAGTGAAGAGCCCAGCGCTCCGGCCCGCGTCCTGAAGGATTTCCTGAAGGAGTCCAAGCTGGAGATCCCGTCCCTGAAAGGCGCCCATGTCGATGGCGCCGTGTATGGCGAAGGATCTCTTGACACGCTGGCAGAACTGAAGTCCAAGGACGAACTCCTTGGCGACATCCTGGGACTGCTGATGTCCCCGATGACCAACATCATCGGTGCCGTCACGGCCCCTGGCTCCACCATCGCCGGCGCGATCAAAGAGATCGCCAACAAGGAAGGCTGAGCCGAATCCCTATTGGCCACCGGCCAACCATCCAGAACACCCGAACCATAACACGCAGTGCAGCCTGAGCCTTCGGGTCACGGCAGAGACCACTGCAGGACAAAGGAACCATCATGGCAGAAGTCAAGGAACTCGCAGAATCCCTCGTCAACCTGACGATCAAGGAAGCCCAGGAGCTCGCCACCATCCTCGAAGAGGAGTACGGCATCAAGCCGGCCGCGGCCGCAGTTGCAGTTGCCGGTCCCGGCGGCGGCGCTGCAGGCGGTGAGGCCGCAGAAGAGCAGACCGAATTCGACGTCGTGCTCAAAGGCCCCGGCGCCAACAAGATCAAGGTCATCAAGGAGGTCCGCGCCATCACCGGCCTGGGTCTCAAAGAGGCCAAGGAGCTTGTCGACGGTGCTCCGAACAACGTCAAGGAGGCCGTCTCCAAAGACGAGGCCGAAGCACTCAAGGCCCAGCTGGAAGAGGCAGGCGCCGAAGTCGAGCTCAAGTAAGCTCCCGTGCGGCATAGCCCGCACACCGAAAGTCGGCAGGCCGGCCCCGTTTTGCGGGGTCGGCTTTCCGCGCTTCCAACCTAACCCGTTGGAAAACAGCCAGAAACACGGGGTAACAGGTCGCGTAAGCTATCTGTTTGCCGCCGTCGGAAATCGCGGTCCCCGGACCGCACAATGAGAGACCACCCCAGCCTATGTCGGTCCTAAAGGGAGAGGCGAACCGTAAGTCATTCGGTCGCATCCGTCCGGTCAAGGATTACCCGGACTTCCTGGACGTGCAGCTCAAGTCGTTCTCCGACTTCGTCCAGGATCATGTGCCACCAGAGGAGCGGGCGCCCATCGGACTCCAGCATGTTTTCCTGGAGCACTTCCCGATCCAGGATAGCCGTGAGCGCTACACCCTGGAGTTCATTCACTTTCAGCTCGACGCCCCCAAGCATTCGGTTGCCGAGTGCATTGCGCAGGGCCTGAGCTTTTCGGTGCCGCTGAAGGCCAAGCTCCGCCTGTCTTCCAAGGAAGACGAGGATGAGGACGAGGCAGAAGAGGCCATCGAACAGGAAGTCTATCTCGGCAACCTGCCGTTCATGACCGAACGTGGAACGTTCATCATCAACGGTGCCGAGCGCGTGGTGGTCTCCCAGCTGCACCGCAGCCCGGGTGTGTTCTTCGGTCAGTCCGTGCACCCGAACGGTACCGAGCTCTATTCGGCGCGCGTGATTCCCTTCCGCGGCTCCTGGATCGAGTTCTCCACGGACGTTTCCAACGTCATGTGGGCGTACATCGACCGCAAGAAGAAGCTGCCAGTCACGACGCTGCTGCGTGCCCTCGGTTACTCGACGAACGCCGACATCGTGGGCCTCTTCGATCTGGCGGATACTGCCCCGATCAAGACCAAGAAGGCGTTCAAGAGCGTGGTCGGCCGCAAGCTTGCGGCTACCGTCACGGTGGAACGTCTGACTGAGATCGTCGACGAGGACACGGGCGAAGTCATCGAGGAGCGTACCGAGCGTGAAGTGCTGCTGCCGGTCGCTCACGAGGTCGCCGAGGAGGACTACGACCTTCTCAAAGAGGCCGAGATCGACAAGATCTTCCTGATTCGCGAGAATCAGGATGAGGATGCGATGGACAAGACGTCGCTCCTCAACACGATGAAGAAGGACCCGACGCACACCGAGGAAGAGGCACTTGAGTACCTCTACTTCCAGCTGCGCGGCACCGAGGCTCCGGACATTGACACCGCCCGTGGTGTGCTGGACCGCCTCTTCTTCAGCGACAAGCGTTACGATCTCGGCGAGGTCGGTCGCTACCGGATCAACCGGCGCCTCCGCATCGAGGAGTCGCTGGACCAGCTCACGCTGACGCGCGATGACATCATCGCCATCATCAACGAGCTGATTTCCCTGCAGAACGCCAAGTCCAACGTAGACGACATCGACCACCTGTCGAACCGTCGTGTGCGTTCGGTGGGTGAGCAGCTGGCCAGCCAGTTCTCGCTTGGCCTCGCACGCATGGCGCGCACCATCAAGGAGCGCATGAACCTGCGTGACGCGGAGAAATTCACGCCGCAGGATCTGGTCAATGCGCGCACGGTGTCCAGCGTGATCAACACGTTCTTCGGCACCAACCAGCTGAGCCAGTTCATGGATCAGACCAACCCGCTGGCGGAGTTGACGCACAAGCGTCGTATGTCCGCGCTGGGTCCCGGTGGTCTGACCAGGGAGCGTGCCGGCTTCGAGGTTCGTGACGTGCATTACACGCACTACGGCCGTCTCTGCCCGATTGAGACCCCTGAGGGTCCGAACATCGGTCTGATTTCGAGCCTGTGCGTGCACGCCCGCGTTAACGACTACGGCTTCATCGAGACGCCGTATCGAGTCGTGAAGGGCGGCATCGTCACCGACGAGATCCAGTACCTGACCGCCGAGGAGGAGGATCAGGCCGTCATCGCCCAGGCAAATGCGCCCATCGATGACAAGGGCAACTACCAGAACAAGTACGTCAAGTGTCGTCACCAGGGTGACTTCCCGATCGTGGAGCCCGAGAAAGTCCAGTTCATGGACATCGCTCCGAACCAGATCGTGTCGCCTGCGGCATCGCTGATCCCGTTCCTGGAGCACGACGACGCCAACCGTGCCCTCATGGGCTCGAACATGCAGCGCCAGGCGGTGCCGCTGCTACGCGCCGAGGCGCCGCTTTGCGGAACCGGCCTCGAAGGGCGCGTCGCGCGGGACTCCCGTGCAGTCCTCGTGGCTGAAGGCGACGGAGCAGTCGAGTACGTGGACGCCACCAAAGTGGTGATCCGCTACCAGCAGGACGACACGGAGGCTGCCCTGTCGTTCGATGATCCGGTCAAGACCTACGATCTGACCAAGTGGCGCCGGACCAACCAGGACACCAGCATCAACCAGAAGCCCATCGTGCAGGTGGGTCAGACGGTGGATCGCGGTACGGTGCTGACGGACGGCTTCTCCACTGATCAGGGCGAGCTTGCCCTGGGCAAGAACGTGCTTGTGGCCTTTATGCCCTGGCGCGGTTACAACTTCGAGGATGCCATCGTCATCTCGGAGCGCCTGGTATCGGATGACGTCTACACCTCGGTGCACATCGAGGAGTTTGAGCTCCAGGTCCGCGATACCAAGCGTGGTGAAGAGGAGCTGACGCGCGAGATCCCGAACGTGTCCGAAGAGGCCACCAAGGATCTTGACGAGCGCGGCATCATCCGCATCGGTGCCGAGGTCAAGGCAGGCGACATCATCGTCGGCAAGATCACGCCTAAGGGCGAGACCGATCCCACGCCGGAAGAGAAACTGCTGCGTGCCATCTTCGGCGACAAGGCGGGCGATGTGAAGGATGCCTCCCTGAAGGCGCCTCCGGGCATGAAGGGTGTCGTCATCGACACGAAGCTCTTCAGCCGTCGCAAGCTGGATCCGGCTTCCAAGAAGCAGGAGCAGCAGCGCCTGTCGGAGATCGACCAGGAGCTGACCCGCAACATGGCGGAGCTGAATGAGACCTTCTGGAAGAAGTTCTTCAGCCTCGTCGTGGGCCGGAAGGCGGTAGCCTACATCGATCGCAACGGCCAGACCGTCGTGCCAGAAGCCGCGAAGGTGACCCGGGAGATGTTCGAAGGGGTGGATCCGCTCACGCTGGACCCGCGCAATCCCATCTCGGCCGATGCCAAGCTCAACGCCAAGGTCAAGCGCCTTCTGCGCAATTACGAGCGCCGCCATCGCGACGTCGACGGCATCGCCAAGCGCGACAAGCACCAGGTCCAGATGGGCGACGAACTGCCTCCGGGCATCGTGCAGCTGGCCAAGGTCTATGTCGCCAAGAAGCGCAAGATTCAGGTCGGTGACAAGATGGCCGGCCGCCACGGCAACAAGGGTGTGATTGCACGCATCGTGCCGCAGGAGGACATGCCGTTCCTGGACGACGGTACTCCGGTGGACATCGTGCTGAACCCGCTGGGCGTGCCGTCCCGAATGAACCTGGGGCAGATCTACGAGACGCTGCTGGGTTGGGCAGGCAAGATGCTCGGCCACAGCTTCGCAACGCCGATTTTCGACGGCGCGAAGATGGAGGACGTGGCACAGGCCATGCGCGATGCGGGGCTGCCGGAAGACGGCCGTACGCAGCTGTTCGATGGGCGCACCGGTGAGGCCTTCGACCAGAAGACCACCGTGGGCTACATCTACATGCTGAAGCTCAGCCACCTCGTCGAGGACAAGATCCACGCACGGTCCATCGGCCCCTACTCGCTCATTACGCAGCAGCCTCTGGGTGGAAAGGCCCAGTTCGGCGGCCAGCGTCTTGGAGAGATGGAGGTGTGGGCGCTCTACGCCTACGGTGCTTCGAACGTGCTGCAGGAGATGCTCACCTACAAGTCGGATGACGTGCAGGGACGCTCCAAGGCCTACGAAAGCATCGTCAAGGGCGAGAACATGCCCGAGGCCGGCATTCCAGAGAGCTTCAACGTGCTCGTTCGCGAGCTCCAGGGTCTCGGCCTGGAAGTGAAGCTGGACTAACCTCCTACCCCCACTGGATTTCAACTAGCGCCCTCGGGCGCATTCGCATAAGCAAACAAGCATATGCCTTACGGGAAAACCCAGAAGATCAAGAAGAACTTCAGCTCGCTGACGGTCAGCCTGGCCAGCCCGGAGACCATTCTCGAGCGCTCCTACGGTGAGGTTCTCAAGCCGGAAACGATCAACTACCGGTCGTTCAAGCCTGAGAAGGAAGGACTCTTCTGCGAAAAGATCTTCGGCCCGGTCAAGGACTGGGAATGTCATTGTGGCAAGTACAAGCGTATTCGCTACAAGGGCATCATCTGTGACCGATGTGGCGTCGAGGTGACGCAGAAGTCGGTCCGCCGCGAGCGTATGGGTCACATCACGCTCTCGGTGCCCGTCGTCCACATCTGGTACTTCAAGACGCTTCCGAACAAGATCGGGCACCTCCTGGGTATCCGTTCCAAGGATCTGGAGCGCATCATCTACTACGAGAACTACGTGGTAGTGCAGCCGGGTTGCGCCGCAAGCCTGGGTGTCGAGGAGAAGCAGCTGCTCTCCGAGGATGAGTATTTCAACATCCTCTACCAGATCCGCGAGGACAACAACCGCCTCGAGGACGACGATCCGGAGAAGTTCATCGCAATGATCGGTGGCGAGGCCATCGAAGTGATGCTTCGTCGCATCGACCTGCCCATGACGGCGCAGGAGCTGCGTTTCCAGATCAAGACCGAGACCAGCCAGCAGCGCAAGGCAGAAGCCCTGAAGCGCCTGTCCGTGGTCGAGTCGTTCCGCGACGCCAACCGGCGCATGGAAAACCGTCCCGAGTGGATGGTCATGCGCGTGATTCCGGTCATCCCGCCGGAGCTCCGCCCGCTGGTGCCGCTGGAAGGTGGTCGTTTTGCGACTTCCGACCTCAACGACCTCTACCGCCGCGTCATCATCCGCAACAACCGCCTCAAGCGCCTGATCGACATCAAGGCACCGGAGGTCATTCTGCGGAACGAGAAGCGCATGCTGCAGGAGGCGGTCGACAGCCTCTTCGACAACTCGCGTAAGGCCAACGCCGTCCGGAGCGACTCGAACCGTGCCCTGAAGTCCCTCTCGGACATGCTCAAGGGCAAGCAGGGTCGTTTCCGTCAGAACCTGCTCGGAAAGCGCGTCGACTACTCCGGTCGTTCGGTAATTGTGGTCGGCCCCGAGCTGCAGCTGCACCAGTGCGGTCTTCCCAAGGAGATGGCGGTCGAGCTGTTCAAGCCGTTCATCATCCGCAAGCTCATCGAGCGCGGCATCGTCAAGACGGTCAAGAGCGCCAAGAAGGTGGTCGACCGCAGGACGGCGGACGTGTGGGACATCCTGGAGAAGGTCATCAAGGGCCGGCCGGTGATGCTCAACCGCGCGCCGACGCTGCACCGTCTGGGTATCCAGGCGTTCCAGCCCGTGCTGATTGAAGGCAAAGCCATTCGTCTGCACCCGCTCGTCTGTACGGCGTTCAACGCCGACTTCGACGGTGACCAGATGGCGGTGCACGTTCCGTTGTCGCTGGACGCGGCCATGGAGGCCATGCTGCTCATGCTCTCCAGCCACAACATCCTCAGCCCGGCGCACGGCGGCCCGGTGACAGTGCCGACCCAGGACATGGTTCTTGGTCTGTACTACATCACCAAGGCCCGCAACGGCATGAAGGGCGAGGGCATGCAGTTCTCGAGCACGGTCGAGGCGCGTCAGGCGTACGACCAGGGCATCGTCGAACTGCACGCCAAAATCGAGGTCCGCGTGGACGGTCGCCGTCAGCAGACCACGATGGGCCGTGTGCTCTTCAACGAGATCGTGCCTGACGGCGTCGGCTACATCAACGAGGTTCTCACCAAGAAGAACCTGCGCGGCATCATCTCCCGCGTGCTGAAAGCCTCCGGATTCCCGAAGACGGCGCGCTTCCTGGACGAGCTGAAGATGCTCGGCTTCGAGCGTGCCACCGAGGGTGGACTGACCTTCTCTCTTTCCGATATCGTGATTCCCGACAAGCGTCAGGAGCTCATCGATCAGGCCGAGGGCGAAGTCGAGAAGGCCCGCGCCAACTACGGCATGGGCTTCATCACGGAGAACGAGCGCTACAACCAGGTCATCGACATCTGGACGCACACCAACAACCAGGTGTCCGAAGAGCTCTTCAACACGCTGAAGGAAGACCGCGAAGGATTCAACGCCATCTACATGATGGCCGACTCCGGCGCTCGAGGCTCGAAGGAGCAGATCCGGCAGCTCGGTGGCATGCGTGGCCTGATGGCCAAGCCGCAGAAGAGCCTCGTCGGTTCGGCCGGCGAGATCATCGAGAACCCGATTATCTCCAACTTCAAGGAGGGGCTGACGGTGCTCGAGTACTTCATCTCGACGCACGGTGCTCGTAAGGGTCTCGCCGATACGGCTCTCAAAACGGCCGACGCCGGTTACCTCACGCGTCGCCTTGTGGACGTGGCCCAGGACGGCACGGTGACGCAGCACGACTGTGGCACGCTCCGTGGCATCCGGATCTCGGCCCTCAAGGACAACGAGGATATCGTCGAGCCGCTCGCAGACCGCATCCTTGGTCGCGTTTCGGTGCACGACGTGGAGGATCCGCTCAACGGAGACCTCATCGTCGGCGCCAACGAGCTGATCGACGAAGAGAAAGCCCGCCAGATCTCGGAGACCTCCATTGAGGAAGTCGAGATTCGTTCGGTGCTCACGTGTGAATCCCGGCGCGGCGTGTGTGCGCTCTGCTACGGTCGTAACCTTGCCACCGGCCGCCTGGTCGAGGTGGGTGAGTCGGTCGGCGTCGTGGCCGCCCAGTCCATCGGTGAGCCGGGTACGCAGCTTACGCTCCGGACCTTCCACATCGGTGGTACGGCCAGCCGCATCTCGGCTGAGAGCACCATCCAGACCAAGTTCGCCGGTAAGGTCGAGCACGTGAACCTCCGGACCGTCTCCTTCGACGACGGCGAAGAGGAGAAAGAGGTGACCCTGTCCCGTCAGGGCGAGATTCGCATCATGGATGCGGAGCAGGAGGGTCGCCAGCTCATTTCCTACCTGATCCCGTACGGTGCCGAGGTGCTGGTCCACGACGGAGACAGCGTCGACAAGGGTGCTGTGCTTGCCGCGTGGGACCCGTACAACTCGGTTATCCTGGCGGAGACGGGCGGTCAGGTCCACTTCCAGGACATCATCGAAGGCACCACCTTCCGTGAGGAGTCCGATGAGCAGACCGGCTTCAAGGAGAAGGTCATCATCGACTCCCGCGAGCGCACGCTCACGCCGGCCATCGTCATCGAGGCGGACGGCCAGAAGCGCGAGTACCCGCTGCCGGTGCGTGCCCGTATCCAGGTGGACGCCAACGACAAGGTGGCGGCCGGCCGTGTGCTCGTCAAGATCCCGCGCCAGTCTGCCAAGACCCGCGATATCACCGGTGGTCTGCCGCGTGTGACCGAGCTCTTCGAAGCCCGCACGCCGACCGACCCGGCTGTCGTGTCGGAGATCGATGGCGTGGTTTCCTTCGGAGGCCGTAAACGCGGTAGCCAGGAAGTGATCGTCACCTCCCGTGACGGCACCGAGTCCCGCACGTATCTCGTCTCTATGACCAAGCACATGCTGGTCCACGAGAACGACTTCGTGCGTGCCGGTGACCCGCTGTCGGACGGCCAGGTCTCGCCGCAGGACATCCTGAGCATTCTCGGCCCCCGCGCCGTGCAGGAGTACCTGGTGAACGAGATCCAGGAGGTCTACCGCCTGCAGGGTGTGACCATCAACGACAAGCACATCGAGTGCATCGTGCGCCAGATGATGCAGAAGGTGTCGGTCGTGGACCCGGGTGATACCACGCTGCTGGAAGACAACAACGTCGACCGGTTCGTGCTCGAGGAGATGAACGATGGGCTCTACGACAAATTTGTCGTGGTCGACCCGGGTGATTCCCACCTCGGCATCGGAGACGTGGTGGACCGCCGCAAGCTGCGTGAGGTCAACTCCGAGATGAAGCGCAAGGACCAGAAGCCCGCTCAGGTGCGTGAGACGCACCCGGCCGTGGCTCAGCCTGTGCTGCTCGGCATCACCCAGGCCGCACTCTCCACGGATTCCTTTGTGTCCGCCGCCTCGTTCCAGGAGACCACTAAGGTGCTGACGTCCGCTGCCATCTCGGCCGCGATCGATCCGCTCTACGGTCTTAAGGAGAACGTGATCGTCGGTCACCTCATCCCGGCCGGTACCGGCCAGCGCCACTTCCGCGACATCGTGGTCGGCTCCAAGCAGGAGCTGGCAGAGATGACCGCGCTCTCGGGCGATGGGGTAAGTGCCGATCTCGAAGAGGCCTAGGACTCCGAAAGGACGGAATAGAAAGAGCCCCGGTCGCCAATCGGCAACCGGGGCTCTTTTTTTGGGGGGTACGCCGCGCGGCGGCGCGGGTCACTATGGCTCAGGCCTCATTCAGGCCCGTGCCATTCGCTATTGGGCGCAGGTGACGGTGATCGTCATGGGCGTGTAGACACTGAATGTCAGTGCGCCTACAAGGCCGTTCACGAACGAAATCTGCGTCTCGATCTTGTGGGCGCCGCTGCGGCCGCAGATCTCCTCTGCATTGACCTCGTCCGGCGGCACGAGGCCGTAGACGAACGAGTGGGCCCAGATTTCCTCGACACGATTCGAGGGCTCGTTGTCAAACAGAACGCTGGTGTGGTAGCAACCACCCAGCGTCATCGCCAGCAGCAGCAGGCAGGTGGTAGCGGGGATGCGCATGGAATGTATTGGGGTTACTAGGCGCTCCAATGGCCGCGCCATGCGGCGCGAAGGTAACAGGGGAAAGCGGCGTACCCCGGAAATCGAACCCGGTTGTCGCCCTATTCCGCGCAGTCGACCAGCACTGCGCTCATCACTTCCCGTTCGATACGCTCTCCGGCCGGCCGGTTCAGCAGGTGTCCATTGACCACAAGCGCCGAGGACCCGCCGCCGTCCAGATTCATGCCGTCCACGGCCCCTGTCGAAGCCAGCAGCTCGGCGAGTTCGTCCAGGTCAACCCCTCTGCTGGCTCGCTGTCGCCCGTCCACGACCATCAGAATCAACGAGCCGTCCGCCGTCACACCGACGGCGGAACGAGGGTGCACGCGGGGAATCGAGGAGCCGAAGAAGACTTCCTCGTCCACTGTAATGTTGAATGTGCCGTCCTCCAGCAGCCGCGGTCCGGCGGACAGTGCATCCCGCATCGGCCAACTGCTGGACTGGGACAGATCGGGAAATTCTGCAGGCCGACCCGGCTCATTGGGAGGAGGTGAACTCCAGGCCAGCGTGGTATCTGCCCGGCTGTTGACCCAGGCGATGTAGGCCCGCCCGGTTTCGGTGATGCCGAGCGTCGCTCTGGCTACCGGATAGCGAACCTCGCTGCGTAGCACACTGCCGATGGCCGGGGTAAGGATTTCGCCGTCTGCCATGAGCAGCCCCACATGCGTGGCCGGATCCTCGCCCATGCGGAAATAGCCGCCGTTGAGTGCCACGCAGGCTCCTTCGCTCGAGGCAAACTCGCTGACGGTTTCCCGCCGGTCGCCGTCGTCGGATATCTCGACACGCGCTCCGTTTCCTTCAACGTTCAGGTCCACGTGCACGTACCACGCGGCCAGCGGGAGTGAATCGTTCCGTCCCTCATACACGCGCACGCCGACGGGCAGGGCTTCATTCAGAGAGTCCACAGGCAACCAGGCCACCAGGCCGTCGGGCGGAACAGGCGCAGACTCCGGCGGGGTGCCGCAAGCCACCAGACTCAGGAGCAGGACGAGAGGCCTCGCCAGGAAGTGCTTCATTCCACAAAGTTACGCGTTACCATGGACGCGGTCCGTGCAAACCTCCCGACGGGTCGGCGGGTCCAATGCATGGCTGAATACGGAGGATGGACGCACAGGAGACACGACTGGTCAGGCTGGCGCAGCAGGGGGACGCGGGGGCGTTCGATGCCCTGGTGCGCGCCAACGAGGCGCGGCTGCTGCATGCAATCGCCGGTATTCTGGGCCGCACGCCCGCGGTCTACGACGTGTATCAGGACACGCTGGTGAAAGCCTACACCAAGCTGCCCGGGTTTCGCCTGGACAGCGCGTTTTCCACCTGGATCACGCGCATCGCCATCAACCGGGCCCTCAATCAGAAGAGAAAGGAGAAGAATGCCCGCCAGGATCCGCTTGAGTTTGCGCAGCACATCCCCTCGCGGGGTCCGTCTGCCTCTCTCGCCGTGGAGCGGGCGGAGATGCGTGCCTCCACTGAGCGCGCCATGGAGCGACTGTCAGAGCGGGAGCGGGCCGTGTTCGTGCTGAAGCACCAGCACGGTTACAAGCTGCGGGAGATCGGCGACATGCTGTCGTGCGCCGAAGGCACAGTCAAGAACTACCTGTTTCGGGCCACGCGGAAGCTCCGTGAGGAACTGGAACCGGTGTATCGGGAGATGTGATGATGAACTGTGGACACAATCAGGAAGAACTGATGCTCTTCCATGCGGGTGAGCTGCCCGGTCAGGAGGCCGTGCTTGTGGAGGCCCGCGTGGCGAGCTGTCCGGACTGCCGCCGGGAACTGGATGCCCTTGCGGGTCTGGTAGCGTTCGTCGAACCCCCGGAACTCAATCCGGAGGCGGTGGCTCAGGCTCGCGCCCGGGCGTACGCGCAGATTGGCGCGGATTGGCGCACCCAACGGCGCCGTGCCGCGCAAAAGGTGCGGGGCTGGCTGGAGCGTCTGCGTCCGCTTCCGGAGTTGGCGCTGGCCGCGATGCTCGTGGCCGTAGGTTTTGGTCTTGGGGCCAGCACGAGGGGCGATGAGATCCGTGCCCTGGACCAGACCTTCGTCGATATCCGGGATATCCTCGTAGACCCGGAGACCGGGGTGGCCGAGGTCCGATTTGACCGCCTCGAGCAGGCCGCCGTGCGTGGAGGTCTTGGTGACGAGCCCATGGTAGCTGTGCTGGAAACGGCCTTGTCCGCAGACAGAGACAATCGAATCCGGTTGCACGCCCTGAGAACAGTCAGCGAGCTTGCCCGCACCTCCGCTCCGAACAGCGACGTGGCTGAGGCGGTAATACTCATGGTTCGTGCCGAGGAGGAGGACGCCATGCGACTGCGCGCCATTCGCGCCCTGGACGCCATGTACGCGGGCCGTTCGCTGCCGGATGAAGCCCGTACTGCCCTCCTGGACGCTCTGGTCTCCGAGGCGGGAGACGGCGTGCGCATAGCGGCCCTTGAAGCCCTGATGGCGCACGAACCAAGCGTGCGGGATGCGGGCCGCCTGCTGCATGTGTCGACTTCCGACCCGAATCCGTACGTTCGATCCGGTGCTGCCCGTGCGCTGGAGGAACTGGACTCGACGCCGCTGGAGCAGATTCGATAGATGCGAACCGCTGCCGCCTGCATACTGACCCTGCTGCTGATCGCCCCCGCCGGCGCTCAGGATCTGCGTGAGTCGAGCGAAGGATTCGAACTGACGAGGACTCGTTCCTTTACCCAGTCCGTCGACCACATCCGGATCGGAGGGCTAAGCGGCTCACTCCGCATTGTGGGCGGGGCCAGCTCGGTGGAACTGGAGGAACGGCTTGTATTCCGGGTCCGGGAGCGATCTGAGGCCCGGCGCCTGCTTGAGGTCACGCCTGATGACGCCAGGATAGTGGGGACGACCTTCGAGGTCGACACCCAGCCCGTTCGAGAAGTCAGCCGCCAACTCCGGCTGCGTGTGCCTGAACGCGTCTCGATTCTCGCGGATCTGGCCGGCGGCGCCATTGAGGTCACCGGGACGCGCGGGGACGCTCGGCTCCGCACGTCAGGCGGAGCAGTGTCCGTCGAGAACCTGGTGGGTCGTCTGGAGATCTCCAGTGCCGGCGGTGCGCTCTCGGTGCGCTCGGTGGAGGGCCCGGTGCGTGCGACCACGTCCGGTGGTTCGGTCTCCCTCCGCGGCGTGGCCGGCCGCGTCGAGGTGGTGACGGCCGGTGGTGGCGTGCTGGTTCGGGAGACCGGTTCGGACGTGCAGGTTTCCACTGCAGGAGGAGAGGTTATTGTGGAAGGAGCCGCGGGACGGGTGGAAGTCTCCACCGCCGGCGGAGACATCAATGTGACCTCCGTCGGGGGAGCGGCTGAACTCTCCACTGCCGGGGGCAACCTGGCGGTGCGTGCCATTGCCGGTCACGTCGAGGGCACCACGTCGGGGGGTGATGTCAGCGCGCAGGAACTGCTGGCAGGTGCCGACCTGGAAACCTTCGCTGGCGATATCGTGCTGCTGGACGTGGCCGGGCCGCTCCGGGTGATGACCCAGGTCGGGGACGTAATCCTTCGGCTGAGCGCGACTGAGGATGCCCCGGACGTGACGGCCACCACGCAATCGGGCGATGTGGAAATCTGGCTTTCCCAGGCCGTTTCCGCTCGTCTGGAAGCCACGTTGGGCATGGCCGGCGGCTTGTCGGGCCACGACATATCCAGTGATTTTCCGGTCACGCGCGAATCGCTCGGTTCCGCCCGAATCCGCAGCGTCGGCGTGCTCGGGGCGGGGGCCGGTCGGGTGCGTCTGGATGCGCGCAACGGAAGCATCCGGATCCGCACACTGAGGTGACGTTTTTGTCACCTGTGTGGTGCAACTACGCCATAATGCTCCCGTAACCTCGTTCAAACAAGGACTTTGGCCCCATGAACCGCTTATCTCACTTGAATCGGACCGTTCGCTTCTTCGCGCTGGCCGTGGTCGTGGCGCTCGCAGGATCCACTGCGGCGCTCGCCAAAGTCGAGAAGGACACCATCAAGCGCAGCTTCAATGTGGAACGGGGCGGCACGCTCTACGTGGACATTGACCGCGGCAACGTGATCGTCGAGGCGATCGACGGCAGCCAGGTGCATGTGGAGATGGAGCGTTTTGTCAACCACCGCGATGCCGATCAGGTGAAGCGCGTACTGGCACGGCACGAGTGGGAGATCGAAGGAGATGACGATGACGTGGTCATCGAATCCCGGTTCGAGCAGGGAGAGGGTCGCAACCGCTGGCGCAACACCGAAAATTTCCGGCTGCGCGTCACAGTGAAGGTGCCCTATGAGTACAACGTTGACTTCTCGTCCGGTGCCGGTAACGTGACGATTTCCGATCTGCGTGGGTACGTGGACGGACGCACCGGCGCAGGCAACATCCGCATCGGCGAAGTGAACGGTGACGTGGAACTGCATGCAGGCTCGGGCAACGTAGATGTCGACGGTGTCGTTGGAGAGCTTGAAGTGCACGTAGGTGCCGGCAACGTGACACTCGGATACGTGGATGGCGAAATCCAGGCAGCTACGGGCTCCGGAAATATCACCGCACGCATCACCCGTCAGCCCAGCGACGAGTCTACCCTCGAGTCCGGTGCCGGCAATGTCGTCGTGTATCTGCGTGACGAAATCGGCCTGTATGTGGACGCCAAGACCAGCGTCGGCTCGGCCAGTTGCGCCTTCGGACTGGAAGTCGAAGGACGCTGGATGAGCAAGAGCTTTGCGGGAGAGGTCAACGGAGGCGGGCCGGATCTGACACTGCGCTCCGGTGTCGGCAACGTATCCCTGCGTCGCATGTAGTTGCACCCGACCAGAAAGTCTGGGCCGGTCCTTCGAGGGCCGGCCCATTTTTTTTGCCCCAGGCTGCAACTTAACACTGTTAACCGAATATAGACCGGGTCCGCTGTAAGCCCTTCCAATGCCCGCTGAACCAGAATCCAACGGAGTCGATCTGCGTCGCCTGATCCTGGATGAGACGCGGCATCTCCTGGTGGCGGAGGGGTACAACAGCCTGTCGATGCGTCGCATCGCAAAGAAGATCGGCTACTCGGCTACCGCCATCTATCTGCACTTCGACAGCAAGGATGCCTTGGTGCATACGCTGATCGACGAAGGCATGGGCCGCCTGTATGACAGGCTGAAGGATCTCAAGCCCGAGCAGGGAGACCCGGCGGAAGCCCTGCACAAGGGCTGCATGGCCTACGTGAGATTTGGCCTGGACAATCCCGAGTACTACGAAATCATGCATCTCCTGCATCCGGAGCGCATGGAGCGGTACCCGGCCGAGAAGTTTCGGCGTGCCCGGCGCAGCCTCGAAATGATCGGACAGATCTTGGAGCGCGGCGTCAAGGCGGGCACCTTCACCGTCGAGTCCGCGACCGTCGCCTCCACAGCCATCTGGGCCATGCTGCACGGTGTGGTGTCGCTGATCATCTCCAGGCGCGTTGATGTGCGCATCGACCAGGAAGAACTCATCCAGACTCTGGTCGGCCAGGTGGTCACCAGCGTCACCCTCAAGCCAGTTCGCGTTCGGGTATGACGACCAGGGCACCTCTCGCACGTCTGGGCAGCACGCTGCCGCAACTCTTCTTTGAGGCGCGCTCGCGCTACGGAGACTATGATGCCCTGCACCGCCGGTTGGGCATCGGATGGGAGACCACCTCGAGCGATGAGTTCTTTCGGCGATCGGGAAACATCGCGCTCGGAATGCGCAAGTTCGGCCTGAACGCCGGAGACCGGGTGGCCTTCTACATGAACTCGGATTCCGAGTTTGTCGTGGTGGATATGGGCTGCCTGATCTCGGGCATCGTCGACGTGCCCATCTACCTGTCGCAGGCTCCTGAGGCCGTGCACTACGTGCTGGAGCATTCGGGCTCGCGCATCCTGTTCGTATCCAACGCGGAGCTGCTGGAAGAAGTGCGGCCGGCATTGCGCAACCTGCCGGCGCTCGAGACCATCGTCGTGGTCGATGGGCCCGCTGCCACGGCAGAAGGCATCACCGTGATTACGCTTCGTCAATTGGAGCGCATGGGGGCGGAGGCCGGTGACGCCGCAGCGGTGCGCCGACTGGCGGATCAACGGTATCCGGATGACCTCGCGACCATCATATACACGTCGGGCACCACGGGCACACCCAAGGGAGTGATGCTCAGCCACGAGAACCTGGCGTCCAACGCGCTCTACACCTACCAGGAGACTGGCAAGTATCGATTTGGCCCGGATGGCGAGACGGTGCTCTCCTTTCTTCCGCTCAGCCACGTGTTCGCGCGCACCATGTGCTATGCATCGGTCGCGTTCGGCAGCCCGATCTGGTTCACCACACCGGACAGGCTGATCGAGGATTTCGGCAACGTGCGGCCCACCGTGTTTGCCACCGTGCCGCGCGTGCTTGAGAAGGTGTACGCCAAGATCGTGGAGCGCTCCAATGAGGCTCGCGGGGTCAAGGGCAAACTTGCGCGATGGGCGCTGGAGCGGGCCGTGAGCCATGAGATGGGCGATGCGCCCAAGGGCATGGCCGCCGTCAAGCACCGCACTGCGGACAAGCTGGTCTACGCCAAGTGGCGAGCCGTGCTTGGTGGACGCGTCAGCATGATTTCAGCCGGTGGAGCCGCCTTGAATGGTGACATTGTGCGCCTGTTCGACGCGGCCGGCATCGATCTGCTGCAGGGCTACGGCCTGACGGAAACCAGTCCCGTGATCACGTTCAACCGACCGGCGACGAACCGGCCGGGCTGGGTGGGACAGCCCCTGCCGCACATCGAAGTGCGCATTGCCGAGGACGGGGAGATCTGCACCCGCGGCCCGCATGTCATGATGGGCTACTTCCGCGATCCCGACAAGACCGCCGAGGTGATCGACGACGAGGGCTGGTTCCACACAGGGGACATCGGCGAATTCAAGGACGGATTTCTGCGCATCACCGACCGCAAGAAGGACCTATTCAAGCTGTCTACCGGCAAGTACGTGATGCCGCAACCGCTCGAGAACGTGATGACTACCAGTCCGCTCGTGGAGCAGGCCGTGGTGGTCGGAGCGGGCCGCAAATACACCACCGCGCTCATCTTTCCGACCGAGGAGTCGCTGCGCAAGCTGGTGGATGACACGGCCTCACCGCTCGAGGACCTCGTCCTGAATCCCACGGTGCTCGCCGCCTACGCAGACCTGGTTCGGGAGGCGAATGAGGGGCGCAGCCACTGGACGTGCATCAAGCGATTCCGCCTGGTGCCCGACACCGTCAGCATCGAGAACGGTCTGCTCACGCCGACCCTCAAAATCAAACGAAACCGAGTCCGCGAACGCTTCGAGCGCGAAATCGAGAGCATGTACGTGGATGGCGAATGCAAACCGCCGGTAGTCGACCTGCCACAACAGACTGAACATGGAAGCCACGCTCACTGAATCCGTCACCCGGGCCCATCGACCCTTCCGAAAGGCCGCCGTCCTGGGTGCCGGCACCATGGGTGCGCAGATTGCGGCCCACTTTGTCAACGCAGGCATGGAAGTCCTGCTGCTGGATATTCCTGCAAAGGAAGGTCGCGCGAACGATGTGGTCCAGGGGGCCTTCAAGCGCGCCACCAAGTTGAAGCCCGCGCCGTTCTTCCGGGACGCGGACGCCGGGCGCGTGCAGCTCGGCAACTTTGACGATGACATGCATCGCCTGGCGGACATGGATTGGGTCGTCGAGGCTGTTGTTGAGCGCATGGACATCAAACGCTCGGTCATGGCTCGCGTGGCCGAGGCTGTCGGGCCGGACACCGTGGTATCCACGAATACCAGCGGCCTGCCCATCGCAGATATTGCGGAGGGATTGCCGGAGGACTTTCGCCGACGCTTCCTGGGCACGCACTTCTTCAATCCGCCGCGCTACCTGCGGCTCCTGGAGGTAATTCCGACGCCGGATACCGATCCGGATGTGCTGGCTCGCGTCTCGAATTTCGGGCGCGTGCACCTGGGCAAAGGCATTGTCATTGCCAAGGATCGGCCGTACTTCATCGGCAACCGCATCGGCATCTATGCCATGCTCGGGGCCATTCGAGCGTTCGTCGAGGACGGATACTCGATCGAGGAGATTGATGCCCTGACAGGGACCCTGGTGGGACACCCCAAGTCGGCCACCTTCCGCACGGCGGACGTCGTAGGTCTCGACGTCATGAAGCACGTCATCGAAAACCTCTACGAGACCGTGCCTCATGATGAGCGCCGCGAGGCGTTCCGTGTGCCCAAGGTGCTTGAAACGCTGGTGGGCAGCGGTGCGCTCGGTGCCAAGACGCGGGCAGGCTTCTACAAGAAGGAGGGCTCGGACATCAAGTCCATCCACCCGGCGTCAGGCGAGTACGAGCTGGCTCGCGAATTCAATCTGGGAGACATCGGAGCCCTGAAGGGGGCCGGAGACCTCACGGCCCGACTGAATGCGCTGTACGAAGACCAGGGCAGGGCCGGCGCCTTCTTCCGCAAGTCCACGCTCGACCTGCTGGCTTACACGGCGCGCCGTATTCCGGAAATCAGCGACTCGCCGGCGGACGTGGACCGGGCCGTGTGCTGGGGCTTCGGCTGGCGCATGGGGCCGTTTGCCATGTGGGACGCGCTCGGATTCGAACGCATCCGCGCGGATCTGGAGACTGGGGGCGAGGAGCTCCCCGGCTGGATTTCCGAGGTGGCGTCGGAGGGTTTCTACGGAGACGGCACGGTCTTCCTGCCCGGGAAAGGATACCAGCCCCTGGAAAGCCCCGAGGACGAGAAGGGCCTTGCCGCCATCAAGTCGGAGGGCCCGGGTGTTGTGTGGCAGAATGCCGACACCCAACTCATCGATATGGGCGATGGGGTGGTCTGCCTGGAATTCCGCTCCAAAGCCAACAGCCTCGGTCAGTTTGTGATGGAAGGGGTGCGGGACGCCATCGACCGGGTGGAGGCAGACCGGGACATTCGCGGCCTTGTCATCGGCAATGAAGGGTCCAATTTTTCGGTCGGTGCCAATCTGGGTGAGGCGGCGATGGCCGTCATGATGGGCCAGATGGATACCGTGGAGCAGTTTGTAGCCGGGTTTCAGGAGACCATTCAGCGCATCCGCTACGCCGAGAAGCCTGTCGTGGTCGCCGTGCATCAGCGTGTGCTGGGTGGGGCCTGCGAGATGGTCATGGCCAGCCCCCAGCCGGTGGCCGCGGCCGAGTCCTATGTCGGGCTCGTGGAGTTGGGCGTCGGCCTGATCCCGGCGGGCACCGGCACCATGCGACTGGCCCAGCTGGCTGCCGAGCGCAGCCCGAACGGATTCGACAGCGAGATCCAGGCTTTCCTGCAGGTTTACTTCGAGAATGTGGCCATGGCCAGGGTGGCCACCAGCGCCGCACAGGCCATGGACATGAGCTACCTGGCGCCGAATACGCAGGTGGTCATGAATGCCGAGCGTCGCTTCCATGTGGCCAAGTCTGAAGTGGTGCGGCTGTCGGAGGCCGGTTACATGCCGCCGCCGAGGAATCGCACGATCCGTGTGCTCGGCAGACCGGCTGGCGCAGCCATGCAGACCGCCGCCTACCAGTTCCTCCAGGGTCGATTCATCAGCGAGTACGATTTCCACCTCGCCGAACGCTTCGGGTACGTGCTTACCGGCGGTGCCCTGACCGGTCCGCAGGACGTCACGGAGGCGTATCTGATTGACCTCGAGCGGGAGGTCTTCATGGGTCTGCTCGGGGAAGAGAAAACCATGGCCAGGATCCAGCACATCCTGACCCACAACAAACCGCTCCGCAACTAGGACCGAATCAACGCAATGGAAGCAAAGAACGCAGCATTCATCGTCAGCAGTGTGCGGAGCGCTGTGGGCAAAGCCAAACGCGGCGCCCTGCGCAACGTGCGGCCGGAATCCATGGGGGCCGCGGTGGTTCGCGGTGCGCTGGACCGAGTACCCGGACTCTCCGACGATCAGATCGACGACGTGCTCATCGGGTGCGCCATGCCTGAAGGGCCGCAGGGCATGAACATGGGGCGCATCGTAGCCCAGGGCGCGGGCCTGCCGGACTCGGTACCCGGCGCTACCATCAACAGATTCTGCTCGTCCGGGCTCCAGACAATCGTGCTGGCCAGCCAGGCCATCGTGACCGGACAGGCTGACGTTGTTGTGGCCGGAGGCACCGAGTCGATGAGCATGGTGCCGATGTCCGGGTATTTCTTCTCCCCTGACCCGGCAGTTGTGGCCGGCGACCCCGACGTGTACATCTCGATGGGGAACACCGCCGAGAATGTGGCGGAGAAGTATGGCATCTCCCGGGAGGATCAGGATGCCTTTGCCCTGAGGAGCCACCAGCGCGCGCTCGATGCCATCGAAAGTGGCCGGTTCGAGGAGGAGATTGTGACGCTGGACGTCGAGGACGTGATGTTTGACGGCGATGAGGCCGTGGCGACGGCCATCCGATTCATGACGGACGAGGGACCCCGGCGCGACAGCACGCTGGAAGCACTGGGGCGCCTGCGGGCGGTGTTTCGGAATCGGGGCAGCGTGACGGCAGGCAACAGCTCTCAGATGTCGGACGGCGCGGCTGCCAGCGTGGTCATGTCGGAACGCGCGATGAAGGAGGCCGGCGTGGAGCCCATGGCACGCATCGTCGGCTATGCAGTCGCCGGCGTCGCGCCTGAACTGATGGGCATCGGGCCCGTCGAGGCTATCCCCAAGGTGCTGAAGCAGACCGGTCTGAGCCTGGACGACATCGGCCTCATCGAACTGAACGAAGCATTTGCCGCACAGGCCCTCGCCGTGATGCGTGAGCTGAGTCTCGACGAGGACCGGGTCAACGTCAACGGAGGCGCTATTGCCCTCGGCCACCCCCTGGGCTGCACGGGCGCAAAACTGACCGCCACCCTGCTTCACGAGATGAAGCGGCGCGGCGAGCGGTACGGAATCTGCACGATGTGCATCGGAGGCGGCATGGGCGCAGCCGCCGTGATTGAAAACCTGACTCTCTAAGCCGGAACCATGTCAGATCTACCTTTCTACGCCTTCATGGACCAGCTCCCTTCACTGGGAGTGGCCATTTGCGTCTCGATCCTCGCCGCCATCGTGCTGGCCTACATGGGCTCGGGGGCCATCGTATACACCCTGTTCATAGGGGCGCTTCTCTACGGATTCGGCGCCCCTACCTGGCTGTGGGGTGCGTTTGCGGTCTATGCCATTTTCGCGGTCACACCGGCCCGTCGCCTGTTGTCGGGCGCATTGATGAAGGTCATGACTGCCATGGAGTTTCTGCCGGTCATCTCGTCGACAGAGCAGGAGGCCATCGATGCAGGAACCGTCTGGTTGGAGGGTGAGCTCTTCTCCGGAAAACCGGACTTCAAGAAGATCCTGGCGTCCGACTACCCGGACCTGACACCGGAAGAGCAGGCGTTCGTGGACGGCCCGGTTCAGACGGTCTGCGACATGACGGACGACTGGGATGTTTTCCAGCGCCGGGACCTGCCTCCCGAGGTCTGGGAGTACCTGGCGAAAGAACGCTTTTTCGGCCTGATCATCCCCAAGGAGTACGGAGGCCACGGCTTCTCGCCGTCGGCAAACTCTGCCGTGGTGGGCAAGCTGGCGTCCGCCTCCACCGTGCTCGGGATTACGGTCATGGTGCCGAACTCGCTCGGGCCCGCGGAGCTGCTCATTCACTATGGCACGGACGCACAGAAGAAGCACTATCTGCCGCGGCTGGCCTCCCATGAGGAGATTCCGGCCTTTGCCCTGACCGAACCACAGGCCGGATCCGACGCCGGCGCCATTTCATCCAGCGGAGAGGTGTTCAAGGGGGAGGACGGCAAGCTCTACCTGCGCCTGAACTGGAAAAAGCGCTACATCACGCTGGCGCCGATTGCGACCGTGCTCGGTCTCGCATTCAAGCTGTTCGACCCCGAGAATCTGCTCGGAAAGGGCACTGACCTCGGCATCACGTGTGCGCTCGTCCCAACGGACACACCGGGCGTAGACACCAGTCTGCGGCACGACCCCATCGCCATCCCGTTCTACAACGGGCCGACGGAAGGTCACGACGTGGTCGTTCCGCTGGAGGAATCAATCATCGGCGGTGCCGAGGGTGCCGGCCGCGGTTGGCGCATGCTCATGGAGTCCCTCGCCGCTGGTCGAGGCATCTCACTGCCGGCCACGTCAACGGCCGGCACAAAGCACGCCGCGCGTGTGGCATCGGCCCATGCGGTGGTCCGCAAGCAGTTCGGCGTTTCGATCGGCAAGTTTGAGGGCATTGAAGAGCCCCTCGCCCGCATCGGAGGGTTCTCCTACATCCTGGAGGCAGCGCGCCGGTTTACCTGCGGTGGGCTCGATCAGGGTGCGAAGCCCGCGGTCGTGACGGCCATGATGAAATACCAGTCCACGGAGCTCTTCCGGAAGGCGGTCAACGATGCCATGGACATCATGGGTGGCAACGCGATCTCGCGTGGTCCGCGCAACGCCGTGGCACACGCGTATATCAATACGCCGGTCTCCATCACCGTGGAGGGCGCAAACATCCTTACACGCACGCTCATGGTGTTCGGGCAGGGAGCCATCCGCTGCCATCCATACGTGCTGAAGGAGGTCGAGGCGCTGGGAACGGGAGACGTCAAGGCGTTCGACAAGGCCTTCTGGGCCCATGTGGGCCACGTGGCGCGCAACAAGAACCGCGCGCTACTGCTTTCGCTGACCCGTGGTCTGCTGGCCGGCAGTCCGGTCGGCGGAGGGGTCGGCAAGTACTATCGGCGACTTTCGTGGGCATCGGCCACATTCGCGTTCTGGGCCGACATCGCGCTCGGCACGCTGGGCGGCACGCTCAAACGCAAGGAGAAGCTTACCGGGCGCTTTGCGGACATCTTCTCCTGGATGTACCTGGGTGCGGCCGTGCTGGCTCGATATGAGGCAGAAGGACGGCGTAAGGAAGACCTGCCGATGGTCAAATGGTCCATGGAGTTTGCGCTCGGAGAGATGCAGAAAGCGTTCGATGGGCTCTTCGACAACATGACCCTTCCGGGCTTCACCTGGATGGTGCGCGGTCCCGTGGCAGCCTGGAGTCGCTTCAACCGACTTGGCGGCGGACCGTCTGACAAGCAGGGGCACAAAGTGGCCCAGATCATCCAGACGCCGGGCAACCAGCGAGAGCGTCTGCTTTCAGGGGTGCATATCCCGGTCGCGGCAGATCGTCCGGTCAAACGGCTCGAGCTGGCCTTCGAGGCGTGTCATCAGGCCGATTCCCTGGCTCGCAAGCTCCGTTCGGCCGCCAAGGCCGGCACCATCAAGCGCAGCTCGCCGGCGCGTATGGTTGCCGCCGGCGTGGAAGCCGGAGTGCTGACCCAGGCCGAGGGCGACCTTTTGGCCAGGGCCGAAGCCATGCGTGCCGATACCATTGCGGTGGACTCGTTTACCCGCGAGGAGTACTTCGCCATGGCGGTTGATCCGGAGACGCTGGCCAGATCTGTGGACGAAAATGCCGGTGGAGACGGCGCGGAACCTCACCATATGGCTCCGAGTCACTGATTTCCGCGCCGAGGGGTGTAGACACCCGTTAGGCTCGCTTCTTGCTTCACGGTATCTTGACAGCTACTGCGTCGCGATGGCAAGTCTCACAGTCGACCATTTCCTGACCGCAGGGCCTGACATGGAGCAGGCCCAGTACCGCATCCTGGCCGGCCTTCGGCCCGTCCAGGAAGACTTCGCGCGTACGGCCATCTACCCGCACCTCAGTGATCTCATCGAGCTGCATGCGTCGCTCGAGAAGCTCCGCCGGCAGCTCGGTGAGATCCGGGACGCGTTGCCCACCGAAATCGACTCCATCGATCTGGAGAACAACGAGGTCGTGCACGCCGAGCCGCCGAGGGATTTCGGGCCCATGGGTCACCTCGGAGAGCTCATCGAGTGGGCCCTGCCGCTGCTGAGGCAGACCATCGAGGAGGGCCGCACCATCTTCGAGTTTGTCGATTCGAGCCTGCGCATTGAGCAGGTGGGAATCCTGCCTTCCTACACCGAGGAGGGTTATCTGATGGTGCCGGACATGGACGCCGACGAGCTCTGCGTGCTGCGCTACGCCATGTCGATCGTTACGCGCTCGAATGAGCGCTACCGCGGCCTGCGCACGAGCGTCGTGAAGCGCCTGCCGGATCGCAGGGCGATCCCGCCGGCGCACATCAAGCTCTCACTGGCAAAGGAGCAGCCCGACCTGCCGAATCCCGCCACGTACTACGTGGACGCGGACATCGAATTCCCGTTTGACGCGACGGTGATGCCAATCGCCAAACGCAAGCTCATGCGGCACCTGTTCAAGGGAGGCGCCTCGGCCTGAGGCGTCGGGCGCGACGCCGGCGCGCGGGCCCGGTTCTGGCGCGCGGCTCCGGTTCTGGCGCGCGGCCCAATCCCGGCGCGGGCTCCGGCCCCCGGCGTAGGGCCTCGGCCTCGGCGCGTGGCCCCAACATGGAATCCACCCCCCGTTCTACACCCGAGCGCCCGCCGCGCGGTCGGCGATATGGAATCCGCCCCGGTTTTACACCCGAGCGCCCGTCGCGAGTCCTCAGAGGTGTAATCCAACCCCCGTTTTACACTTCCGCCCCGGCCGGCCGCCCACCAGGCGCTGCGAGTCGGCCACGCGGGGAGCGCCGGCCCGCCACGACCCGGCCCGCAGCCCCCCGGCGCCGCAGCGCCAACCCGGCGCCGCAACGCCAACCCGGCCCGCAGCGCCAACCCGGCCCGCAACGCCAACCCGGCGCCGCAGCGCCCAAGCCGCCTACTCCGACCGGTCGAATCGCAAACTCCACACTCGGCCCTGGCTCGCGCGGAATCCATCGATCCGCCCGCGCCCGTCTCGCGTGAACACCACGGTGCCGAGCCGCGACCTGAAAGCATCCGTGTACAGCGGAGTCATGACGCCGCTGTTCCCGTAGCGGTCCAGCATCATCAGACGTGCGTCTTCCCGCACCACGCGGTAGGTCACCTCGGCCTCCGGGCTGTGGTAGGAGCCCTCAAAGGTGTCCATTTCGCCCTCGTCGGGCTCGAACCGCTCGACGCGCTCGTACCTGAGCGTATCGCCGCTGGTTTGGGCCAGAAACGCGGTGTCGTCGGAATCAAAAACCAGCACCTCTCCACGGAGGCCACGAAACCGCATCCCGGTCTCCGGCACAAGACGACCGCCAGGACCCATCAGTCCATCGGTTGTCGCGGTTAGCACGACATAGGACTGGTTGCGGGTATTCCGGAAGCCTCCGGCCAGGTCCTCCAGACGATCTCTCGAAAGGCGTACGATAGGCTCCGGCGCGACGGAGGGGTCGTCAGAGAGCGCATCGCCCAGCCAGAGTTCGGCCGTCGAGCGGGCCAGGGCGGTTGCGTTGGCTCCGGCGGTATTGCACATGACAGCCACGGCGACCCCCTGGTCCGGATAGCGCGCCAGGTACCCCCGATAACCGGCGGTAGCACCACTGTGGCGAATCTCCGGAACGCCGCGCCAGGTGCCGACCACGAGGCCGCTGGCGTAGGAAATCTCCACGCCGTTGTTCAGCACGCCCTGCCGGTGCATTTCTTCCCGAAAGGCAGCCGGACCGGTTTCCAGATACCAGGTGAAGCGTAGCAGGTCCCCGACAGTGGTAAGCAGTCCGCCGTTGCCGTGCACGTTTTCGAACGGCATCAGCATGTTGAAGCCGCCGGTTTGTTGATTCGGGCGATAGGCAGTAGCGCGATCCTTGACCACGCGAGTGTAATCATCGCGCCACTCGGTGTGGTGCAGTCCCAGGGGCTCGAAAATCCGCGTACGGCTGAACTCGGCGAACGACATCCCGGATACCCGCTCCACAATGATGGCTTGCAGGTTGTAGCCGGTGTTGGTGTACGAGTAGTAGGTGCCCGGCGGATAGTTGAGCTCCAGTTGCCGGGAGGCGATGTCCAGGGCATGCACATGCGTGTGCGTGCGTGTCGTGCGGGACCACCCCGAGATCCCGGCGACCGAACCCCAATCACGTAGTCCGCTGGTGTGGGTCATCAGGTGGCGCAACGTAATCGGTTCGCCGTAGTCGGGCAGTTCCGGCACCCAGGAGCGAATGTCCTCGTCCAGCGAAACTGCTCCGTCGAGGGCAAGCAGGATGGTAGCTGCCGCCGTGAACTGCTTTGAGACGGAGCCGGGCTCGAAAATGGTCATCGGGGTGTTGATGACATCGAATTCGAGGTTGGCCATACCGTAGGCCCGCTCCAACACGATCTCGCCGTCTTGGCTCACTCCCACAGCGCAACCGGGGAGGTCGGTGCCGACGAATGCGGCAAATACGTCATCCACCTGTTGCGCGGATTGGGCAAGAGCACCCGGAGCCAAGCCGAGGAGCAGGAGCAGAAAGGTTGAAAGGACACGCATGGCCGAACCTGGGTTGGATCAATCTTTGTAACTAGGGACTGCGTCAGGCGGCATCAAGCCGCGACAAGGGGAGAAAATCCGGGTATTTCAGAAACCTGGATGCTTCTTCCCTGTAACTAAACGGCTCGCATTCCCCAGGATAGAGAAGAAAGACCCATGGCCACTCAGGCGATGAACGACAGCTGGCGCCGCGTCCAGAATCAGATCACTTCGGTATGGTCCGATGTAGAGTTTGGCGACAAGGAGATGAAGAAGGCCCGCGGTAATCTGCGCAAGATGGTCGAGCTCATCCACGAGAAGACCGGCGAGCCGCGTCCGGCCATCATGCAGAAGATCTCTGCATTCCTGTAGGCGAGCCTGACAGGTATCGTTTTCTGGGCCCCGTCAGACCGGCGGGGCCTTTCTTTTTGGCTTCGATTGGCAGCGCTTCCAGAAGACACCCATGGCAGCAATCGGTAAGGCACTTTCTGCCAAATCCACCCACGAGGACGCATACGAGGCCCTCATCGAGGAGTGGCATGAACGCTCGGCGCGTCTCCGCATGGGCGGTGGGCAGAAGCGCATCGACCGTGAGCATGCGCGCGGAAAGCTTACGGCTCGAGAGCGCATCGCGGCCCTGCTCGACGAACCATCTGGCTTCATGGAGCTCGGCCTGTTTGCAGGGGACGGCCTGTACGATGCCGAGGGCGGCTGCCCGGCCGCCGGAACGGTCATGGGGCTCGGGCGCGTGTCTGGGCGCCTCTGCGTCGTGGTCGCCAACGACGCCACCGTCAAGGCCGGCGCGTGGTTTCCCATCACCGCCAAAAAGAATCTCCGGGCGCAGGAGTTCGCACTCGAGAACCACCTGCCCATCATCTACCTGGTAGACTCGGCGGGTGTCTTCCTGCCGATGCAAGACGAGATCTTCCCGGACCGGGATCACTTCGGCCGCATTTTCCGCAACAACGCGCTCCTTTCCTCAAAAGGGATCCCCCAGATTGCAGCAATCATGGGTTCGTGCGTGGCGGGAGGTGCCTACCTCCCGATCATGAGTGACGAGGCTCTGATTGTCGATGGCACCGGCTCGGTCTTCCTTGCCGGACCGTTCCTGGTCAAAGCCGCGATCGGGGAGGAGGTGGACAAGGAGACGCTCGGGGGAGCATCCACCCACGCCCAGATTTCGGGCGTAACCGACTATCGCGTGCCTGATGATGAGACGTGCCTCGAGACGGTGCGGGATCTGGTTTCGCGATTCGGAAAGCGGGACCGCGCGGGATTTGACCGGGCCGATGCCGTAGCGCCCTCGTTCGACGCCGAGGAGATTCTTTCCATCGTGCCCACGGTTGGCAATGTGCCGTACGACATGCGGCAGGTGCTCGCCCGAGTTATCGACGCGGATTCCTGGACCGAGTACAAACAGGAGTACGGACAGACCATCCTTTGTGGATACGCGCGCGTGGACGGCTGGAGCGTTGGCATTGTGGCCAACCAGCGGCTGGTGGTAAAGGCCCGTTCCGGGGCAAAGGCCTCCTCGAACGAGATGCAGGCCGGCGGCGTGATCTACTCCGACTCGGCCGACAAGGCCACGCGCTTCATCCTGAACTGCAATCAGAAACGCATACCCCTGGTTTTTCTGCAGGATGTAACCGGATTCATGGTCGGCACGCGGGCCGAGCACGGCGGCATCATCAAGGACGGCGCCAAGATGGTGAATGCGGTATCGAACTCGACCGTGCCCAAGTTCACCATCGTGGTGGGCAACTCGTACGGAGCGGGAAACTATGCGATGTGCGGCAGGGCGTACGATCCAAGGCTAATGCTAGCCTGGCCCACAGCCCGCATTGCGGTTATGGGCGGGGCGCAGGCAGCCAAGACGCTCGTGCAGATTCAGCTGGCCAAGCTGAAGCGGTCCGGTGAGGAGCCGGACGAGGCGACCCAGAAGGCGCTGCTGGAGAAAATCACCGCTCGCTACGACGCACAGACCTCCCCGTACTATGCCGCAGCCAGGCTGTGGGTGGACGAGATAATCGATCCGAGGCAAACCCGGGAGTGGATATCGACCGGCATCGAAATGGCGGACCACAACCCGGTGGTACCTGCATTCAATCCGGGCGTAATCCAGACCTGAGTCGCCGCCGCTGGTGGCCGAAAATCGGCTGCCCCACGTAGCGAATCCTGCCGGAGCCGTGCGGAAATGTGAACCTCCTGTGGGCTTCTGGAGGTTGCGCAGGCGGCCCCGTACCATAGCGGGCCCATCTGCCCGTTCCTATGAAGAATTCCATCCCGCGACAGTTTCTTGCGTGGGCCGACCGAAAGCCCTCGGTCACCGCCTACGCCGTGAAGGAAGGCGACGGCTGGAAGGAAACATCCTGGTCTGAGTACGTGCGGGAGGTGCGGGAAACGGCGCGCGCCTTCATGTCCCTGGGCCTGGCTCCGGGTGGTGTGGTCGCCATCATGGGCTTCAACCGGCCCCAGTGGACCATCTCCGACCTGGCGGCCATGGCGGCCGGCGGCGCTCCAGTCGGCATCTACAACACCTGCTCCGAAGCGCAGGTCGAGTATATCCTGGGTCACTCCGAGGCGCACATTGTGGTAGTCGAACTCGGGGAGCCGTTGGAGAAGGTCCTGGCTGTCAGAGATCGCCTGCCGAATCTGCGACACGTGGTCGTGATGGATGGCGATGACGAGCATGGCACGGCCTGGGCGGAACTGCCGGGGACTGCCGCTTCGGTCAATGAGGCGGACCTGGATGCACGTCTGGACGCGATCACCGAAGATGCTCTCGGCACGCTCATCTACACCTCCGGCACCACAGGGCCACCCAAAGGCGTGGCCCTGTCTCACGGCAATCTGACCGAGGCCACCAAGATGGGCCGAGAGCTGTTGCCGCCGGTCATCCGTCCCGATGCGCGCGTGCTGTCCTACCTGCCCATGGCCCATGCGGCTGAACGGGCGATCACACTTCTCGGGGCCAGTTCCTTCGGCTACGCCGTGTACTACGCGGAGTCCATCGAACGCATGCCCGCGAACCTGGTGGACGTGCAGCCAGACATGTTTCTGGGAGTGCCCCGGGTGTGGGAGAAAATCCACGCCGGTCTCACGGCCAAGTTGGCGCAGGCCACGGGCAACAAGGCGCGCATCGCAGCCTGGTCACGCAAGGTTGGGCTGGACTACCACCGGCTCAACAATCAGAGCGCGCCGATTCCGCTGGGGCTGAAGCTGAAGTACGGTGTCGCCTACCGTCTGTTGTTTTCGCGGATTCGCAAGGCTCTCGGGCTCAGCAGGGCAGAGGCGTTGCTGTCCGGCGCGGCTCCCATCGCCCTTGATGTTCTTGAGGACCTGGGGTCGCTGGATCTACCGCTGCGCGAGGTTTATGGGCAGACCGAAGGGTCGGGGCCTACGTCCAACAACAGGCATGGCGAGATCCGGTGGGGCAGTGTCGGACGCCCGTTCCACGGGGTCGAAGTGCGCATTGCCGACGATGGAGAAATCGTTCTGCGCGGTCCAAACGTCTTTCAGGGCTACTACAAGGACCCGGCCGCGACGGCTGAGGTGCTGATCGACGGCTGGTTGCATTCCGGCGATCTGGGGCATGTGGACGAGGACGGGTACCTGTACGTGACCGGTCGCAAGAAGGAGATTCTCGTGACCGCCGGTGGCAAGAACATCACACCCCGCAACATCGAGGAAGGCATCAAGGCTCATCCCCTCGTAAACGAGGCCGTGGTGATCGGCGATCGGCGGCGCTTCCTCTCGGCGCTGATCACGCTGGATCCGGAGGCAGAAGTGGGCAAGGACCAGGCCAAGGCGAGGATCTGGGAACACGTTGAGAAGGTCAATTCCTCCCTGTCGAACGTGGAGCAGATCAAGAAAATACTGGTCCTGCCGGACCAGCTGACGGTGGACAACGGAGCCCTGACGCCGACGATGAAACTGCGCCGCTCGGTGATCGCGGATCGCTACGCCGGCGAAATCGACGCGCTTTATGCCTGAGTCGATCTGGTTTGAGCGTCCTTCGCTGGAAGCCGCAAACCAGCGTGGGGAGGGCACGATGGTGTCCCACCTCGGAATCCGCATCGTCGAGGTCGGCGACGACTACCTGAAGGCATCCATGCCCGTGGACGACACCACCCGACAGCCCCACGGCATTCTGCACGGGGGAGCTTCCATGGCCCTGGCGGAAACCGTGGGTTCGATGGCTTCCGCCTGGTGCGTGGACATCCGCAAGCAATTCTGCGTGGGGCTGGAGATCAACGCCAACCACGTGCGCGCAGTGCGCGAGGGCATCGTCTTCGCCACGGCACGTCCGCTACACCTGGGCCGCTCGACCCACGTCTGGGAGGTCAAGATTTACGACGAGCAGGATCGCCTCGTGAACAGCGGCCGCCTGACCATGGTCGTGATGGACCGGCGATAGAGACTCAGCTCCCGGCGCTCAGATACTGGACGGAGAACAGTTCTTGCGGATCCGTCCAGACCCGCTGCACCGTCCAGCCTGCGCGCCCTGCCAGTTCGGCGAAGCCCGCCCTGGTGAACTTGTAGGAATGCTCGGTGACGATGCGCTCTCCGGTCTCAAAAGCCAGGGCGTGGCCATTGACCCTAACCTGAGTCGGCCGGCTTGCGACCAGGTGCATTTCGATGCGGCTGTCACTGTCGTTCCAGACTGCGCGATGCTGAAAGGCATCCAGCTCAAACGTGGGCCCCAGGCGATCGTTGATATGCCGAAGCATGTTCAGATTGAACGCCGCGGTCACCCCCTTTGCGTCATTGTAGGCCGACTCCAGCACGCACGGATCCTTGCGCAGATCAACACCAATCAACAGGCCGCCGCCCGGACCGACAAGACGGGCGATGCGCCCCAAAAAGTCCTGGGCCTCCGAGGGCTCAAAATTGCCGATCGTCGAGCCGGGGAAGTAGACGACAGAGCGACGCGAGGCCGCGAACTCGGCGAGTCCCGGGATGGCGCTCGTGTAGTCCGCACAGACGGGCAGAACCTTCAGTTCCGGATGTCGATGGGCGATGCGGGCCGCGCTGCGCAGCAGGTGCTCACGCGATATGTCGATGGGCAGGTAAGCCTCCGGTTCATGCAGCGCGCTCAGCAAGGCCTCTGTCTTGAGGCTGCTGCCGCTTCCGTACTCGATGACGACTGCGCCAGAGCCGATGGCATCCGCCATCTCCTCCACGAAGTCCTGCATGATGGCCGTTTCCGTGCGAGTGGGGTAGTACTCGTCCAGACGGCAGATCTCGTCAAAGAGTATGGACCCCCGCTCGTCGTAGAAGAGCTTGGGTGGCAGCGAAGGCGGCTGCGATGCCAGGCCCTCGGCTACCTCTCTGGCGACTGATGCCGGAGCCGGTTCCGCGTCGATGAACAGCGACGGCCCGCCGTCAACATGCCTCATTTAACCGTACGTGCCAGTCGGATTCCGGTGAACTGCCACCGCGCATAGGCCGGGAAAAAATTGCGGTATGTGGGCCGGATGTGCGTTCGGCTCGTCGCGCATGAGCCGCCCCGAAGCACGTACTGATTGCACATGAACTTGCCGTTGTATTCGCCCAGGGCGCCGGGCGGCGGGGTGTAGCCCGGGTAGGGACCGTACGAGCTGCTGGTCCATTCCCAGAGATCGCCCATCATGCCGCGCAGCCCATCGCCCACAGCGGCGGCGGGGTGCCAGAGACGGTCTTCGACATAGTGTCCCGGCGTGGGATCGGCCTCACCGAGGGCTGCTTCCCACTCGAATTCGGTCGGGAGGCGCATGCCCCTCCATCGGGCATAGGCATCGGCCTCGAAGTACGACAGGTGACAGACCGGGGCATGTGGATCGAGCGCCCGAACGCCCGCGAGCGTGAACTCGTACCATCCCTGGTCGTGTCGCTCCCAGTAGATGGGTTTCGTCCAGTCTTCCTCCTGGACCCGCGTCCAGCCTTCGCTCAACCAGAGCAGAGGATTGCGGTAACCGCCTTCTTCCACGAACAGTGCATACTCCGCATTCGACACCGGCCGGTGGCCAAGTTCGAACGGCTCCAGAAAGACGCGGTGGCGCGGACCCTCGTTGTCGTAGCTGAATCCATCGCCTTCATGGCCGATGTGGCGGATGCCCGCCTCAAACCGGACGAACCCGAGGGGCGAGGCGCTGGCAGGAGTTGTCTCTATCTCCCGGAATACCGGGTTGAGCGGGTTCTGCGAAAGCATGTGCTTTGCGTCGGTCAGCATCAGTTCCTGATGCTGCTGCTCATGGTTGAGTCCGATTTCGAGCACCGGTCGTACCCTCTCGAGCACGGAGGTGTCGGCTGTCGACAGGAAGGCGGCAATCGCAGCGTCCACGTGCGCACGGTAGGCCATGATCTCACTGACCGTCGGCCGCGACAACAGACCGCGGCGCGGCCTGTCAAATCGTTCGCCCGCCTGGATGTAGTACGAGTTGAACAGGTACGCGTACTGGTCGTGCAGCGGGCGATAGTCGGTCTGAAACTCGCCCAGCACAAACGTTTCGAAGAACCATGTGGTGTGCGCCAGATGCCACCGGATGGGACTGCAGTCGGTCATCGACTGAATCACAAAATCCTCCGGCTCCAGCGTTTCACAGAGTTCTTCAGTGAACGCGCGGATGGAGCGGTACCGGTCCGCCAGAACGACGGAATCCGGTGAAACGGAGGGAGGCTGCATGCGGTCTTTCGTTGGGTGTGAAAGCATCAACGGGAGCTGTCAGAGGGTGGTTTCGCCGGGCATCGATTCGTTACGGGGTGTCGGGGTCAAAACGGCGCTTCGCGGGAAGATTGGCCGCTGCGGGAGGAATCCGCTATTCCGGCGCCGGTTGTCGGAGGCTGGCTCGGCTCCTGGCGCGGTTGTGGGCGGCGGAGGCGCGGCGCCCCACGCGGGTTGTCGGCTCCTGGCGCGGCTCCCGGCGCGGCCCCGCGCGCGGCACGCCGCCACCGAGCACAGCGCCTTGCGGCCGCCCGACATGTAAAACGATGCCCTGATTCCACTTCCGGCGCCGGTCGCGGACAGTGAAGGTGTAACACGGCCCCTGATTCCACTTCTGACCCCGGCGGCGGGCGCCGAATGTGTAATGTGACGCCCCGATTCCACAACGAGCATCCGCCGCGCGGGCCGCCGCGCCGCGCTCCGCCGCAACCGCCACCGCGCCCGCTGAGCCGCGCGCCCGCCCTCGCCTCGCCCCAGCGCCCCAAAAAAAAGCGGCGGCCCCGCCATCGGGGCCGCCGCCAATCTCCGTCTCAGTCCGGCGCTACTTGAGCAAGCTCATCGCTCGGCTGACCGAGCCGACGCTGGTCTCAAGGCGGTAGAGATACGTTCCGCTCGGCAAATCGCCCGCCTCGAACCGTACCTCGTGCCGGCCCGCGGCCATGGGCCCATCGGCCAGAACTCGAACCTCCCTGCCCAGCAGGTCGAACACCGACAGGCGGACCGGTGACGCTTCGGGCAGATCAAAGGTGATCGCCGTCGTGGGATTGAACGGGTTCGGGTAGTTCTGTGCGAGCACCATGGTGACCGGCAACTCGGAGGTCGGCGCATCGTCCACGTCTGTGGAGAAGGCGCCCACACTCATGGTCGTCAGACCGGCTACGTCAGTACCCGCCGCCAGCGTGCCGTGGTACGGCTCGTAGAAGACGGTGGTGACGTTGGCACCATCGAGGTCTACGAACTCCCACACGGTGTTGTGCTTGCGATTCGTCAGCTTGTAGATGCCGCCACCCCAGACGGCCACGAACAACGGACCTTCTTCATCCGGGTGGAAGGCGAGCGATCGGGCTTCGCGGAACGGGAAGAGACCTCCGTTCAGTTCCTGCCAGTGACCGCCGAGGTCCATCGAGCGGTAGACGCCCCGAGCCGTCGCAGCCCACAGTGTCGGCTTGTGAGGCGTAGCCGGGTCGAATTCGATGTCGAACACCTGAACACGACCGTCGTCACCCAGGCCACGGCCTTCCAGTCTGGACCACGTCAGGCCAAAGTTGTCGGTGGCATAGACTCCGTTGCCGAACGTTCCGGCGAAGACGGTGCCGGGCGTCGTCGGGTGTGCAGCCAGTGACCACGTAACGTCCGAGGACGCGCCGGGCAGTTCGCCGGCCAGGTGCCAGGATTCTCCGGCATCCAGCGAGCGGAAGATGCGTCCCCGATCGGCCGAGGCGTAAAGCGTGCCGTTCGGGCCTTCCTCGATGGCATAGACAATCAGGTTGCCCGAGGACAATCCGGTCTCGTCTTCGAAGATCATACCCTTCCAGGTGCGGCCGCCATCGGTGGACCGGTAGATGCCTTCGTATCCCCAGGTGGCGATATAGACATCGTTGTTCTCGGTCGTGATTGCATCGTTCACGATCACCGGGTTCGGCAGACCCTCATTGGCTTCCACCCAGAGCTGGACCGAAGTCTGCCCCGGCGGGATGCCGCGATACACGCCCCGGTTGTAGGTACCTACCACAGGGTGCACGTTGCCGGCCGGATCCCTCCAGAAGGTGCCGGCCTGGATCTGGACCTTCGCCGGGAACTGCTGCGGTACCAGAGCCTCGAAGCTCGCCGTGTCCGAGTTGTTGGACTGGAAAGGATCGTTCACGGTAGAGTTGTGACGCACGGTAGCCGTGTTCTCAATCAGGCCGTAGTACGGGTATTCCACGGTGGCGCGGAAGCTGAGCATGGCCATTTCGCCGGGCCACAGCTCTCCGATATCCCACACGACCATGCCGTCTGATTCGTGCAGGGTGCCGTGACTGAGCACCTCAGTGCCGTCGCCAAAGGACAGTGACGGTGGGAGGTCGTCCTCCACAATCACTGAAGGCGCATTGCCGGGACCGCTATTGGTGACCTGGATTTCAATCAGGACGGCATCGCCCACAGTAGCTCCGGCCGTGTCCTTGAAGTGCTTGAAGATGGCGAGGTCGGCCTGGTCGCCGGCCGGACCGGCATCAAAGTGCGTGAGGCCGAGGTTCTCCTCGAACGGCCGCAGGATGTGCGGCAGCGAGCGGTAACCGAATGCACCCACAGCCGGGACCTCGAGCAGGTCCGTTACGGCCTGTCCGGTGCCGTCGTCAATCACGTGCTTCTCGTCTCCGGTGTGGCCGTTGGGCACGAAGATCTGCGGATGATCGAAGGGCGCCTTGTGCAGGCGCACCCGCTCGTCGGTCAGCGTAAGCATGAAGGCTACGAGCGCCTCCTTCTCGTGCTCGGACAGATACAGGTCCTGAATGGAGGGGTGGAGGAAGTCCTTGTTCTCCTCGGCGAAGTCGCCGCCGCGGTCAAAGAAGTCCACTACCTGACGCAGCGTCGCCAGACCACCGTTGTGCATGTAGGGGGCCGTCAGGGCCACATTCCGCAGACCGGGGGTCTTGAAAGCTCCCTCGATGGCCGGTTTTGGCCGCGTTCCGGACTGCACGTCCCACGTAGTCGGATCCTGGAAGTGCGGATCGAGGCGATTGTTTTCCAGGTGCTGCTCGGTGAATGTCAGGTCGTTGCCGAAGTCATCGGTCCGGCCCTGTCCAAGGTCGTCGTCGAACTTCCGCACGCCGATGTTGAAACTGCCGCGATCAAACAGGGCTACCTTTCCGTCCTTGCGACGGAATGTGTTCGTCAAGGCGTTCTGCTCGGAGAACTCGTGCAGGTCTACCCCGGCGTTGGTCAGGTCCGGCCCGGCGTGGCAGTCGATACAACGGCCCTTGTTCATGAAGAGCTCGAGTCCGGCCTTCTCCTTCTCGGTCAGCGCGTAGTGCTGGCCGCGGAGATAGTCATCAAACCTGCTCTCGTCGGAGACCTGGGTCGACACGTACATCATGATCGACAGCCCGGCGAAGAACGAGAAGTTGTCCTCGATCTGGGTGAACTCCTGGGTTTCGTTCTTGCCGTCTATGCGCCATGCAACCGGCTTGTCGCTCCAGAATTTGCTGCGGAAAGCCCGCTTGACCATGTCGGCGTAGGTGCCCTTGAGTCCCTTTCCGTAGTGGTCCCGAATGTTTTTGAGGTGCGAGTCCCCCGGGTCCACTTCCTGACCTGCCAGGGGCTTGGCCGGCAAGAGGCGCTTGCCGATGAAGGGCCAGGTGCGACCCACCGAGCCGACTTCCAGGAAGTCCACCGGCGGTCCTGTGGCCACAGAAGCCATGGCCGCATCGTCAATCAGAATCCGCTCTTCAGCGACGGTGTGCCCGTTGTGCACCCAGACCCGGGCATCCGGATCGCGCGGACCGAACGGGTTGCGCCCGTTGAACTGGTTGTTGGCACGCGAATCCCAAAGCAGCCTGAACTTGAAGATGGCATTGATGTGCGATGGGGTGTTCCGCGGCTCAACCGCGCGAGTGTTGACCCCCTTGACGTTGAACGTGGGGTCAGGAACCACCTGCACACTGTCCGCGCTTGCCCCTGGCTCTACACCGAGGAACATCGAGTGGAACACGCCCTGGCTCGAGATCGCCTCATTGTTGTCCTTTCCGAGCGGGAAGTTGTACGCCTGAAGCGTGTAGTTGGGACCTCCGAACGAGAACGTGCGGTCCGGGTGGTCTTTGCCCGCCGGACTCATCTGGTTCTTGATGCGGTTGTCCACACCCGCGTTGAAGTGACAGGACGCGCAGGTCTGCACTCCATCGGCACCCAGCTGCATGTCCCAGAACAGGGACTTGCCGAGTTGAACCGCGGCATCGCGATCCTTGATGAAGTCGTCCAGGTTCTCTGGCAGCGGGACCTCTACGCCTTTGAGGGTCTCCAACTGGCCGGAACGGACGCTGAGCTTCCAGCCCACGGTGACCACAACCAGGGTCAGCGCTAGCAGATTGAAATAGCGTGCTCGAAGGGGGCTCTTCATGCCAACTGTGCTCGGATTCAGGTATTCCGAGTCGGCGGACGCAAAGAGGAGGCCCATTCAGGGCGCACGATGCAAACGGCCCGAAATCGCCGGTTTCGCCATCCACTCGTCCCGATACGAGATGGATTTGCGAGGCCGCGTATCCATTTCGAGACTGACGGCGAGATTCCGGCGCGGGAGCGCATCGCCCGTATTTTGCGCCGCGCACACCCCAGCACCGATGCCCGAAGCCCAGCTCCCGGAGGTCCGAGAAAGACCCCCGTTTTCCGCCGAAACGGCCAAGCATGTAGCCCGGGAATTCTGGGGACTCGACGGGCGCGTCAGCCCACTGCCGGGGGATCGGGATCGCAACTTCCGGCTCTCGACCCCAGAGGGAGACTACGTGGTCAAGGTGGTCTTCCGGGGCGACCCACCCGGCCTTGCAAAGCTGCAGCAGGATGCGCTGGAGCGCGCCTCCGCCCTGGACCTGGCGGTGCCGCGAACGGTGCGATCACGCGCAGGCAAGCGCATCGAGAAGGTGGAAGGACCTGACGGCAACGCGTACCAGGTGCTGGTGAACACGTGGGTGCCGGGAATCCCGTTTGCAGAGTTCAGGCCGAAGACTACGGACTTGCTGGAGCGGATCGGGCGCGGGCTGGGCCAGCTCGACACCGTGCTGGCAGGACTGAGCCACGACGAGCTCGACCGCGCATTCGAGTGGGATGTCGCGCATGTGGCCTCCATCGTAGAGTCGCGTCTGTCCTTCATTGCCGACGAGTACGACCGGGCCCTGGTCTCTCGGCACCTGGACGCCATCACCGCCCGGTCGGTTCTCCTCGATTCACTTCCACGACAGCCCATCTACAATGACGCGAACGAGCACAACGTGCTGGTTGCGCCTGGCGACGATGCGCTTGAAGAGGGTCCTCCGGGCCTGGGGCTCATCGATTTCGGGGACATGGTGCGGACCTGGCGAGCCGCGGAGTTGGGCGTCGCTTCCGCCTATCTGACCATGGACTTTGCGGACCCCATTGCCGGCATGGCCGCTCTCGCGGCAGGATACCATCGCGCTTATCCGCTCCAGGAGCGCGAGTTGGAGGCCGTTCCCTACCTCACGGCAGCACGCCTCTGCATCAGTGTGTGTCACAGTGCGGAGCGGTCACGGTCGGAGCCTGACGATCCGTATCAGACCATCTCCCAGTCCGGCGCATGGAGTCTGCTTCGACACCTCGGAAACGGGCATCCGCGACTGATGACCTACCGGATACGTGCTGCCTGCGGGCTGGAGCCGTGCCCGGCCTCACCTGTGATACGCGCCTGGATCGAGAGCAATCCGGCGGCCCCTGTGATAGAAACCCCGCTCGACGGCCCGGTCTTCGATCTCAGCGTCGGCACCGACGAGTTTGACGGCACGCTGGACCCACTGGATGCCGCCGTGTGGGATGCGCCGTTCGCGCGCCGGCTGGCCGATACGGGCGCGAAGGTGGGCTTCGGTCGCTATCTCGAGCCCCGCATTTGTTATCGAGGCGATCAGTTCAAGTGGGGAGGAAGTGGTCCGGAGCGGCAGCGCACAATCCACCTCGGCGTGGACCTCTTCGCCCCTGCAGGTACGGGCGTAAGCACGCCGTATGACGCGGTGGTCGAGCACGTCGTGCACAATGACCAACCGCTGGACTACGGGCCCACCGTGATTCTGCGGCATGAAGCCGGCGATACGCCGTTCTACACACTCTTTGGTCACCTGGGCATGGGGGTGCTGGACACCCTGAAGGCCGGGGACCGCCTGAAGGCGGGGCAGCGTTTTGCGGATCTGGGTGATTCGAACGTCAACGGTGGTTGGTCTCCGCACCTGCACTTCCAACTCTACGCCGACAATCTCGACAACCTGGGCAACATGCCTGGCGTCGCGTTTGCCTCCCAGGCGCGCACATGGGAATCGATCTCGCCGGACCCGAACCTGGTCTTGCGCACGGTCCTGCCGCTGCGGCACGAGCAGCCCCCGGATCTCGGCGCCCGGCGCGCCGCCCACCTGGGGCCCAGTCTGAGTCTGTCCTATCGCCGCCCTCTGCACATCGTGCGCGGAATCGGCGCGCACCTTTTTGACGCCCAGGGTGGTGCTTACCTGGATTGCGTCAACAACGTGTGTCACCTGGGGCATGCGCACCCGGCCGTTGTTCGTGCCGCATCACGGCAGCTCTCGGTTCTGAACACCAACACCCGCTATCTGCACCAGAACATTCTGGACTACGCGGAGGCGCTGGCAGACACACTGCCGGGAGACCTGGAGGTGTGCTTCCTGGTCAATAGCGGTTCCGAGGCCAACGATCTCGCCCTCCGTATGGCGCGAACCGCTACAGGTGGCACCGGCACGCTGGTGCTGGATGGAGGCTACCACGGCAACCTGACCTCGCTTGTTGCCATCAGTCCCTACAAGTTTGACGGCCCGGGCGGTAGCGGCGCCGGAGACCGGGTAGCGGTCCTGGAGATGCCGGATCCCTATCGGAATCCCGGATTGGATGCGTCCCGTGGTGCGCACGATGCGCGGCGTGCCGCAACGGCCCTCGCTGCTCGTGGCCATGCGCCTGCCGCGCTGATTGCAGAGAGTATTCTGAGCTGCGGGGGCCAGATCGAGCCGCCCGAAGGGTACCTGCAGGCCGTCTACGCGGAAGCTCGACAAGCCGGCGCGGTATGCATTGCCGATGAGGTTCAGACCGGGTTTGGCCGGGTTGGCGACGCCATGTGGGCCTTCGAGCTGCAGGGCGTCGCGCCGGATATCGTGACCCTGGGCAAGCCGATCGGTAACGGATTTCCGCTTGGTGCTGTTGTGACTACCCGCAGAATCGCGCAGGCGTTTGCCAACGGCATGGAGTATTTCAACACGTTCGGAGGGAACCCGGTCTCCAGTGCGGTGGGCCTGGCCGTGCTGAGGGTCATCCTGGAAGAGAACTTGCAAACCCATGCGCAGGAGGTCGGCAGCCATCTGAAAGCGGGCCTGGAAGCCCTCAAGGCGCAGCACGCCCTGATCGGGGATGTGAGGGGTCGTGGTCTGTTCCTGGGGTTCGAGCTTGTGCGGGACCGGACCACGCTTGAACCTGCCGACCGGGAGGCCACATGGTTGGCGAACCGCATGCGGGACCTGGGCGTGCTTATCTCAACCGACGGCCCCCTGCACAACGTCATCAAATTGAAGCCACCGCTGGCATTCTCTCGCGATGACGCGGACGAACTCCTGGAAAAACTCGATGTGGTCCTTCGTGATACGTGTTTGCAGCCTGTGTAGCGCCCTGATCTTGAGCGCCTGTGCCGGATCTGGTGTAGTCCCGATGGGCGATGGGGGTAGTCTCGACCTGCAGGCCGGCGCCTCCGAACAGGTGATCATTCCCGGGACCGAGGTCACTCTGGATCTTGTGTTTGTGCCCACAGAAGGCGTCGTGTCGCTGGGAGACGCTCGCGTGGAGATCTCACCGTTCTGGATGGCGCGCCACGAAACCACTTTCGAACAGTTCGGAGTCTTTCGCCACGTGGAGCAGGACTCTCCCGTAACGGCGACTCCGCAGCCCATGGACGTGGACGCCGTAGCTCGACCGAGTCCGCCGTATGAGGATCCGTCGGCCGGCATGAGCCGCGACGGATTCCCGGCCACCGGAATGACCCAGTGGGCGGCGCTGCAGTATGCGAGATGGCTGTCGGCCAAGACCGGGGACTTCTGGCGGCTTCCGACCGAGGCTGAATGGGAGCACGCCTGCCGGCTCGGAGGCAGGCGCACGCTCGCAACGGACGCCTGGTACCTGGAGAACTCCGGCGAGGAGCTCCATGAGGTGGCCAGTCGCCCTGCGGACTCCCTGGGGCTGCACGACATGCTCGGAAACGCCTCTGAATGGATGCTGGACGAATACCGCAATGATGTTCAGGCCGTTTGGTCCGAAGGCCCGGACCCATGGGCCCGCCCCGCCCGACTGCATCCGCGCACAGTTCGGGGCGGAGCGTTCGACGACGGCCCGGGGATGCTGCGCTGCGAGGCGCGTCTCGAGTCCAGCCTGGCCTGGAAGGCCCGGGATCCGCAAATCCCCAAAAGCTTCTGGTGGAACACGGATTCTCCATTCCTGGGCTTCCGGCTGGTCCGGCCGGTCGTGCAGCCAAGTGCGCAGGCTCAGGCGGAGTTCTGGGCGCTCGTGCTCGGCGACTGAGGCGCCGCCGCGCCCCCAAGCGCTTCGCCCGCGGGTCCGCGCTCCACCCGCCGCGCCGCCGCGCCCCCCGGCGCCTCGCCCGCGGCCGCCGCGCTCCGCCCGCCGCGTTCGCCCGGCCGCCGCGTTCGCCCCGCCGCCGCGTTCGCCCCCATCACCCGTTGCCGCCATCCGACTCCTGATCGTACTCTGGCGCATCCAAATCTCCCGACCCCATGTCCGACTTCTCCCGCCGCGAATTCCTGCAGCGCACCACGGCCGTTGTCGGCGGCGCCATCGCGCTGCCCTCCATAACGAACGCCTCGGCCTACTACGGCACGGACGATGTCATCCGGGTCGGCCTTGTCGGGTGTGGTGGACGCGGCACGGGCGCGGCCTACCAGGCACTCGCCACCAGCCAGAACGTGCAGTTGGTCGCCGTTGCAGACGCGTTCCAGGACCAGCTGGACAGCTGCCTGGAAAACCTGACGCGTGAGCCTGACGACGCAACGGGCGAGCAGGTGCGTTCCCGGGTGCAGGTGCCGCCGGAGCATCGTTTCGTTGGGTTCGACGGGTACCGCCAGGTTATCCCGCTGGTCGATGTCGTCCTCCTCGCAACACCACCCGGATTCCGCCCGATTCACTTTGCGGAGGCCGTGGCGGCCGGCAAGCACGTGTTCATGGAGAAACCGGTGGCGACGGACGCACCGGGCGTTCGGCAGGTGCTTGAATCTGCCGCGGAGGCCAAGGCGAAAAGCCTCAATGTGGTGGTAGGTCTGCAGCGCCACTACCAGACAGTGTATCGCGAGTGGGTGGATCGGCTGCACGCCGGCATGATCGGCTCCATGGTGCTCGGACGCGTGTATTGGAACAGCTCAGGTGTCTGGGTGCGGGATCGCGCCTCCATGGAGGAGACAGCCGGGCGGCCTCTCACGGAAATGGAGTACCAGATGCGCAATTGGTACTACTTCAACTGGCTCTGCGGGGACCACATCTGCGAGCAGCACATCCACAACCTGGATGTTGGCAACTGGGTGATGCAGGGCTACCCGACGGTCGCCAATGGTCAGGGTGGCCGGGAGGTGAGACGGGGTCTGGACCACGGCCAGATCTTCGATCACCACATGGTCGAGTTCGAGTACGAGAGTGGCGCCCGCGTGCTCAGTCAGTGTCGTCACATAGAGGGCTGCATGAACCGGGTCTCCGAGGGCTTCCACGGCACGTCAGGCTCGGCTCCGAGACCGGGCCTCATCCAGTCCGCATCCGGTCACGACCTGTTCCGTCACGACACAAAGGGCGATCCCAACCCCTACCAGGTGGAGCACGACGAATTGTTCACGGCCATCGCCGCCGGCGAGCACCGGTACAACGACGGCGAGAACGGTGCCTATGCAACCCTGACCTCCATCATGGGCCGCATGGCGACCTACACCGGTCGCGAAATCACCTGGGAGGAGGCGCTCAATGACGAGACCAGCCTCATGCCCGAGCGCTTCACGTTCGACGCAGACCCACCGGTGCTTCCGGATGCCGACGGCCGCTACCCGGTGCCGGTGCCGGGTGCTCGCACGTGATCCTCCCGGTATTCCTGACTCTGGCGCTGGCGGCGCAGCCAGTACCTGGGGCTGCGGCCGGCGAGGCGGATTGCAGCCCATCGCAAGCCCCCCGCTACGAAGCGCAGCGGGCCCTCATGGGCACGCTGTTTCGGGTCGTGGTGCGCTCCGATCAGGATCCCTCACAGATCCGGGCAGCCATGGAGCAGGCCCTGGACCTGGGCCGCGAACTCGAACAGACGTTCAGCGACTATCAGCCATCCAGCGAGGTCAACAGTCTGGCGCAGTCTGGCGGGGGCACCCCGAGCCCTGACGTCCTGCACCTCCTGGAGCGATCGACCCAACTGCACCACGAGACGGGTGGTGCTTTCGATGTGGCTCAGGGCCATCTCACCCGACTCTGGCGCCGGGCCGAGCGCCGGCAGCAGGCTCCGGACGAAGAAGCCCTGAGTCGTGCCGCGGCACAGAGTGGCATGCATCTCGTCCATCTGCAGACGGGCGATGAGCTCCTGCTGAAAAACGGCGTGCGCCTGGACTTCGGCGGAATCGCCAAGGGATACGCCGCAGACCGCCTGCTGGAGTTGCTCGAGCGCGCCGGGTTGTCCGAGGCGTTGATCGACGCGGGCGGCGACCTGCGCATTGGTGCGGGCGGCTGGGCAGTTTCCGTGGATGGCGTCGCTCGCGTGGAGTGCCATTCGGCCATCGCCAGCTCCGGGGGACGATGGCAGCAGGTATCCGGGATGTACGCGCACATCGTAGACCCTGCCACCGGCAAAGGGGTGGCGCCGAACCGCAGCGTCACAGTGCGCGCCCGGGACGCCACAACCGCCGATGCCCTCGCGACCGCTTTTTCCGTAATGCCGCCGTCCGAAGCCCGGTCTCTGGCAGCGCACCTGAACGTCGAACTCACGATTACCCGGCACGACCCATGAATCGCCGAAGCTTTCTGACCACCGGGGCGCTGGCCGCTGCCGCCGCCGCATCGCCCATGAGTTCGAGTGTCGTATCCGCGACCCCGACCAGGCTCAGCAGCGATGACCCTTTCAACCTTGCCTATGCGCCGCACCTGGGCATGTTCAGGCAAAGCGCCGGACAGGATCCGCTCGACCAGCTTCGATTCATGGCAGAACGCGGCTTCCGTGCCTTCGAAGACAATGGCATGAAGGGCCGAGACCTGACGCTCCAGGAGGGCATGGCGCGGGTGATGGCTGAGCACGATATCACGATGGGCGTGTTCGTGGCTCACACCATTTTCTGGAGGCAGCCCAATCTGGCCAGTGGCCGCCAGGATTGGCGAGACCAGTTCCTGCAGGAGATCACCGAGTCGGTTGAAGTGGCCAAACGCGTGAATGCCACCTGGATGACCGTGGTGCCCGGCCACGTCGACCTGCGCCTGGACGCCGGGTATCAAATGGCGAACGTGGTGGAATCACTTCGCCGCGCCTGCGACATCCTCGAACCGCACGGCCTCGTGATGGTGCTGGAGCCACTGAACAAGCGCGATCATCCGGGCCTGTTCCTGACGGACATCGCACAGGCTTTTGCCGTGTGCCGCGCTGTTGACAGCCCTTCGTGCAAGATCCTGAATGACCTGTATCACCAGCAGATCACCGAGGGCAACCTGATCCCGAACATCGATGCCGCCTGGCACGAGATTGCGTACTTCCAGGTCGGTGACAACCCGGGGCGCAAGGAGCCGACGACGGGGGAAATCAACTACCTCAACGTCTTCCGTCACATCCACGAGAAGGGTTTTGCCGGCGTGATCGGCATGGAGCACGGGAACGCCAATCCCGGGGTCGAGGGAGAGGAGGCCCTGATTCGAGCTTACCGCGAGGTTGACGCGTTCTAGCCACCCGGACCGCCCGTGCTAAGCGGGGACCGGTCCCCCCACAACGTCTGAGTCGCCTTTCAGCAGCCTCAGCAAATCTTCGGGGCCGCGGCAGAGGGCGTCTGCGCCGATGCGCCTCCAGGCATGGGGTGACTGCTCGAAAGCTCCGCCTCCCACCACGACCGGACAGCCTTCAAGTTTGGAGTCGGCCCGGATTCGGGCGATGACTTCGGAGGCCGGCCGCATGTTGATGGGCAGTGTCACTGAGAGCCCCACGAGCACCGGTCTTTCGTATGCCATGGTGCCGGTGATGACATCATGGGGGTTATTGCCTCCAAGATTCCGTACGCGCCATCCGTCGGTCTTGAGCACATCGGCCAGGACAGAAAGTCCGATGTCGTGCAACTCGCGATCAACACCTGACAGCACTACGGTGCCCCTGGCGGCGGGAGCCTCCGGCTGCATGTGCTGGCGACAATAGGCGAACACGGCCGGCAGGATGGCCGTGGCGGTATGCTCCTCCTGCCACGTGATCTGGTTATCCTGCCACAATCTGCCTACGCTGTACATCACAGGCTGGACCAGGCCGAGGTAGAGTTCTCGAATGTCGGCACCCGCCTCATGGGCCCTGCGCACGACATCGACGGCTCCCGCGTGGTCGCCCCTAACCAGCCTGTCGAGTAGCAGCTTGCTTCGCTCCTGCATCTCCTCGGACTGCGAAAGCCACGTCTTTGGAAGGTCCGGTTTGAACAGGTCCGTCTCGGGGAGTCCTGCCAGCCTGCGAGTCTCTGCCGCCACCTGGGCCGGTGTCTCGGACTCCTCTACCAGGTCGGCCAGCACCTGGAAGTGGGCGCGCAGGCAGCGGTGTGACAGCCCCCTGGCGACCAGTACCCGGCCCACCCACCGAGCATACTCGACAAACGCGGTATCGTCCTGCGCCTCTATCGCCAGGTCGAAATGCTCCAGGTGCCGTGCTCCGTGTTCGGGCAATGCGCCTCGCAGCGGCGCATCGGAGCTCAGCTCCTCCGGAAAGCGCTGCATGAGAATACCGGCGGCCCTGACGACGGTCTGCTCGACGTCTGCAAGGTCGATGCGTGTCAGCCGCACGCGTCTGGGGAGTGCTTCCTGAAGAGTCACGGCGAATGAGGCTGAGTCAACATAACCCGGCCGGCTACGTGATCCAATCTCAGTCCAGCGGACGCACGTTGTAGCCTTCGTGCTGCAGCATGCGCACCTCGGAGCTGACCCTGCGTTCGAAGTCCGGCCAGGCTCGCTGCTGAGCCGGAGTCCAGAGCACCTCGGACATGGCCAGCATGCGCGGCAGGATCATGTACTCCAGTTTCTCGGGTGAACTGATGTACTCCGTCCAGACGTTGCCCTGCCCGCCCAGAATGCGCCCCGCTTCGGCGCTCGTCAGTTCCTCAGGCACTGGCTCGAAGCTATAGACCGTCTCCAGGTCGAGTCCGTGACCGGGCCAGTCCGCGGCGATGGGCTCTGACCCCGGGTCGCCCTGGTACAGGTCGAAATAGGTGTGACTGACCGGGGTCATGATCACGTCGTGTCCCTGCCGGGCCGCCTCGATGCCGCCCACCGTGCCCCGCCAGGACATGACCACGGCACCGGGTGCCAGGCCGCCCTCGCGAATCTCGTCCCAGCCGATCATGCGCCGTCCAAGTCCGGCCACGATCTCCTGGACCCGCTTCATGAACCAGCTCTGGAGCGCCACCTCATCCGCCAGCCCCTCTTGCTCCATGATCTCCTGGGCCACCGGGTTGGAGGCCCATTGTGCCTTGGGCACCTCATCGCCGCCTACGTGAATGAACCGGGACGGAAACAGTCCGGCCACCTCGCCCAGCACCGTCTCGATGAACCGGAAGGTTTCCGGGTGCGGGCAGAACACGTCCTCGTGCACCCCCCAGACCGTGGAAACCTCGTAGGGTCCGCCGGTGCATCCAAGCTCCGGGTAGGCGGCCAGCGCCGCCCGGGCATGTCCGGGCATCTCGATTTCGGGGATGACCTCGATCCCCAGCCCGCCGGCGTACTCGACGATGTCCCGAACCTCTTCCTGCGTGTAGAAGCCACCGTGGGGAATGCCGTCTCCCACAAACGGGTTGAAGTTCTTTTCCAGGATGGTCTCGGCCCGCCTGCTCCCGATCTCGGTCAGCAGCGGGTAGGCCTTAATCTCAATGCGCCAGCCCTGGTCATCCGTCAGGTGCCAGTGAAACCGGTTCATGCGATATCGCGCCATGAGGTCCAGAAACCGCTTCACGACGTCAGGCTCAAAGAAGTGTCGGCTGACGTCGAGGTGCATCCCGCGATAGGAGAATCGAGGGCGATCATCGATCAGCACACCCGGCAGGCGGGCATCCTCGCGAACCATGCGCGCAAGCGCCAGCGCTCCGTGGCGGAATCCGGCGGGGTCGGACGCTCTCAAGAACACGCCTTCCCGCCCGACGCGAAGCTGAAAGGACTCCGACGCCAGTCCCGGGGCCGATTCCAGGGACAGAGTGCCCGAACCGTCGGGCACGAGACGTGCCTGCAACAGATCCGCCACGTCCTGGGCCGGCGCGAGCCCATCGCCCGAAACCGATGGGTTATCAGGCCAACTGAATCCCCGGCCGGTCCATTCCACGGATGCCGGGTACGGAATCAGCGGCAGACGGTCCGATGGAGCGGGCATGCAGGACGCGGCCAGCAGGAGAAGGGGGGCAAGTCGTCGAATCGGCGGCCAGGGCACCTCCGAAGGTACGTATCTTCGGCGCCCAAACCCCGGGTATATGCAGCACTCCGACTACACGGAGCGGGTGGTCAACCTGCTCGACCCTTCCGCCAATATTTTTCTTTCGGGCGATGAGGCCCAGGCCCTGTCCGCCATGGAGGCGGGCGATGCCGAGGCCCTGGGTGCCGTCAGCGGGCAGTTCGCTCTGCTGCAGCGTTCGGGCAAGACGGTGCGCCTGGCGCGGTCCATCGGCCGGCCCATGCGGTACTTCCTGGCCAAGCGCGCCGAGGGGCCCTGCCTGATCGTAGCCGAGCGCATGGACGAGATTCGTCACCAGCTTGCGCTGGAGGGCCTTGAGGACCAGTTCCATCCGTCGTACACCCGCATGGTGCCCGCCCATTTCATGCTGGAGCTGGAGCTGATTGGGTGCCCCGATCCGAACCCGGAGTACCACCGGTTCTTTGATCCGCCCCGCGAACAATGGGCTCCAGACATCGACGAAATCGGGCGTCAATACATCGGCGCACTGGCCCGCGTATGTGACGCCTGGCTGGACACCATTTCGGAGAAGGCGCCCATCGGGGTGCTGTTTTCCGGTGGCATCGACAGCGGCGCGGTGTTTCTCACCTTGCGTCACCTGCTGCTGGCGCGCGGCCAGGCGCCGCAGCGATTGAAGGCATTTACCCTGCGCGTGGGAGGCGGTCAGGATGCCGAGCAGGCACACGCGTTCATGCAGGCCCTCGGACACACCATGTATCTGGAGGTCGTCGATGTCGCGATGGAGGACTTCGACTACCGCGCTGCCGTGCGGGTTACCGAGGATTACAAGCCGCTCGATGTGCAAAGTGCTACTGCGGCCCTGGCGCTCTGCCGGGAAATTCGGAACCGCTATCCCGACTGGGTCTGGCTGGCTGATGGCGACGGCGGCGACGAGAACCTGAAGGACTACCCCATCGAAGAGAATCCGGAGCTGACCATTCGCAGCGTGCTGAACAACCAGATGCTATACCAGGAGGGTTGGGGGGTGCATGCCATCAAGCACTCGCTGACCTATTCAGGTGGGCAGAGCCGGGGTCACGTGCGGTCCTATGCGCCCGCACGCGCGCTCGGATTCAAGGGATTCAGTCCATTTGCGATACCCGAGGTGATCGAGGTCGCCGAGGGCATCCCGTTCATCGAACTCACGGACTGGGATCACGAGGCGCTCTACGCGCTCAAGGGGCAGGTCGTCGCGGCCGGCATTGAGGCGCTGACCGGCGAGAAGATGCCGGTTTTTGAGAAGCGCCGTTTCCAGCGGGGCGTGGTCGACGACGGGGAGTTCGACCAGGCTTTTCCGGATTCGGAGCTCGCCTACCGGCGCGTGTTCGACACGCTGTTCGCTTGAGCCTGGTCCTGGACGACGCGGCCATTCTCGCGGCCAGGGGCCCGCGGGCCAAGCTGGACCCGGAGCGGCCGTATGCCGTGCACAGCGAGTCTGAAACGCTCGCTGACGGCACCCGCGCGCAGGTTCTGACGGTCTTCCTCACCAATCGCGAATGTCCCTTCCGATGCTTGATGTGCGACCTCTGGACGCACACCCTGACGCACACGCCCGCACCGGGTCAGGTGGTTCGGCAGATTGAATGGGCGATGGGCCAGGCCCCCGGATTCGACCACATCAAGCTGTACAACGCCGGCAGCTTCTTCGACCGCAAGGCCTTTCCTCCGGAGGATCTGCCGGAGGTGGCACAGGTGCTCGGACGGACCCGCCGCGTCATCGTGGAGAACCACCCGGCTCTGTGCGGAGACGCGGTGTTCGAGTTCGCCGCTCGCATCCACGGCAGGCTGGAGGTCGCGCTGGGCCTCGAGACGGCCCATCCCGGGGTGCTGGAGCGCCTGAACAAGCGCATGACAGTCGCCGACTTTGAGCACGCCGCCAGGCGTCTGCGACGGGGCGGCGTCGACGTTCGCACCTTCGTGCTCGTGCGGCCCCCGTTCATGAATGAGGACGAGGGCATCCACTGGGCGGTGGAGAGTGCACGTGTGGCCTGGCAGGCAGGTGCCCAGGTCGTCACGCTCATCCCGACGCGGGCCGGCAACGGCATCATGGACCAGTTGCAGCGCAACGGGCACTTCACGCCGCCGACGGTGAAGGCGCTCGAGTCGGCCGTCGAGCAGACCCTTGCGCAGACGCCTCCGGGCGTGCGCGTGTTCGGAGATCTATGGGACGTTGATCGCCTGGAAGGGTGTGCCCGATGTGCGCAGAATCGGCAGGCGCGCATCGCTCGAATGAACCGGGATCAGCGCGTGCCGACGCCGGTCCTGTGTGATGCCTGTTGACGGTGCGCGCTGACCTGCTGATCGTCGGAGGCGGATTCGCGGGATCGGCCATGGCCATGGTTGCGGCGCGACTGGGCCTGGATGTGGTGTTGATCGACCGCGGCAGGCACCCGAGGTTTGCCGTCGGTGAGTCCACCACCCCGGCCGGCAACATGGCCCTGGCCGCGATGGGCCGCCGGTACGGCATCCCGCTGTTCACGGCGATGTCGCGCTACGGCACCTGGAAGGAGCAGCTTCCGGAGGTCGACGTCGGGCGCAAGCGGGGTTTCGCGTACTGGTTCCACGGTTCAGCGCACCCGGAGCTGCGGGTAGCGGCGTCTGCGGACGATTTCCACTGCGACACGCACTGGCTCCGCTCAGAGGTAGATGCCAGACTGTTTGAAGAGGCCCGGGCGATGGGTGTCGAGGCGTGGCAGGAGACGGAAATCGTTGGCCTGCATCGAGCGAAACGTTGGAAGGCGCGGCTCTCTTGCGGGCGCCTGGTCCAGGCGCGGGTACTCGTCGACGCTACCGGGTCGGCTGAGTTTGCCGCGCGCTTCCTGGATGCCGGGCGCGGTCCCGACATGCGCATCAGGACGTACGCGGCGTTTTCGCACATGCGTGGTCTGCCTCCGTGGGGCGAGTTCATGGACCTGGACGACGATCCGTTTCCGGCCCATGAGTCAGCGCAGCACCACGTCACAACGGGGGGTTGGATGTGGCAGCTTGGCTTCGATTCCGGCGTCACAAGCGTCGGAATCGTGGGGCCATCACCTCCGGACCTTTCGCACTTCCTGAGTGGAGCGCCTTCTCTGGCTCAGCAGGTGGAGGCCGCCTCCGAAACGCGGCCGTGGGCTTCGACGCCGCGGCTTCAGCGTCGGGTAGTGTGCGCGGGAGGACCAGACTGGTTGCTGCTGCCGGCGTCGGCCGGGTTCGTGGATCCGCTGCATTCGACGGGTATCGCACACGGTCTGTCGGCCGTGGAGCGCGCTGCTGCCGTGCTCGCCGGGGGCGACAGCGATTTCACCGCGCTTGGCGCGCACATCCTGGGCGAACTGGATCACCTGGATCATCTCACGGCGGCTTGCTACGCGACGCTGGGCCGGCCGGCTGATTTTGTGGCGGCCACCATGCTCTACTTCGCGGCAAGCATCCGGTATGAGCAGGACCGCATCGCCCGTGGAAACTCCACCCCCGGGTTTCTCGGCGCCGACGACTCGGCGCTTCGCTCGGTCGTCAAACAGGCGCCGGACCGGGCCACAACAGCCGGCTTTGCCGATTGGGTGCGCGAGGCGATTGCGCCCTGGAATGCCATCGGGCTGATGGACCCGAAGTTCGCGCACCGGTATGCCCACACGGCGCCGCGTGGTTGGTGATTCCGTCTCCCCGGGCTAACGGACCCGTGTCACAGAAGTCGTGGACCGGCGCCCGTCCGGCCCGGTCACCGCGATCACATAGGTCCCCGACGGAGCCGATTCGCCGGAGCGCAGCCCACCATCCCATCGCACAATGGCGCCCGATGCTGTAGGCAGCACCTCTGGAAGCGCCACCACGCGACCAAGCATGTCGTAGACCACCGCCCCGGAAGCCCGGCCCGTCACGTCGATGCGCGTCGCGTTCGAGAAAGGATTCGGGAAGGCCGGCTCGGCCATGAAACGCGGCACCTCGGGCAGGGACTCCGTGGCCACCGGGTCGCCGAGTTGGGTGAGATCCAGGGTGTACATGCCCCTTCCATGCGTACCCGCAATCAGGCGACGCCCGGGGCCGTCCGCCTTGAGATCCGTGATGGTGACGGCCGGCAGATCGCCGTCGAGCGGGCTCCAGGAGCGCCCATCGTCCGCGCTGTAGAACATGCCGATATCGGTGCCCACGAAGACGCGGTCGGTGAAAACCGGATCCACAGCGATCGCATTCACGGGGGCGTCGGGCAGGCCGACTGAAATGTCCTCCCAATCCGTGCCGAGGTTGCGGGTCCGGAAGACGTGAGGCGTGGGATCGCGCCACTTGAGGCCGGAGTACGTCACATACGCGGTGGCCACATCGTCCGGAGCCGGATACACCCGCGTGACCCAGCGATAAGGCAGGCCCTCGGACACACGATTCCAGTTTGTGCCGTAGTCCCAGGTCACCCAGACGTTACCGTCGTCGGTGCCTGCCCAAATGACCCGGCTGTCGAGCGGTGAGACGGCAATCGTCGTCACCGTGCCGAGCTTGGCCACCTCCGTGCCGTTGGTCAGGTCGGGGCTCACGGCCTGCCAGTCTGTCGAGACCGCGTCCTCGGTGCGCCAGATCCGGTACGTGCCGTAGTACAGGATCTCGGAGTCGAACGGATCCATGGCGAGCGGCGTGCCGAAGTTGCGCCTCTCTTCGGAAGGAATGCCTGTGCCCACGGCGATGGGAAACGGGAACGGGTTGTTGCCGAACAGACCGTCTACACGGACCATGTTTCCGTTCTGTGACTCCGCGTAGATGCGGGTCGCGTCGTCAGGAATGGGAAGCACGTAGAATCCGTCGCCTCCGAAGGCCTGGCGCCAGTCATTCGTGGCTCCGGTGCGGGTCCAGACCGTGCCGTTGTCCTGGGTGCCGCCGAACAGCCGTTCGGGGCGTACCGGGTCGAAGGCAATCTCGTAGAACTGCGTAATTGGCAGTGGGCTCAGTCGCTCCCAGGAGCCACCCCGGTCGATGGAAATGGCGACGCCCCCATCGTTCCCTTCAAAGACCGCGTTCGGATTGACCGGGTGGAAGGTCATGGCATGATGGTCCACGTGGGTGCCCGATCGGCGCGTCCAGGTCACGCCCCCGTCTTCAGATCGGAAGATGGAAGCATCCAGCACCCAGACCCGAGCGGGATCCTCTGGATCGACGCGGACCTGGCCGAAAAACCACGAGAATCTGTAATCGCTTGGCCCCAGGTTGTCCAGGATATTCCCGTTGTCTGCCACCGACCAGGAGTCGCCTCCGTCCGTCGAGACGTACAGCCCCAGGTAGCCGCTTCCGCTCGTGTAGTACGCGTACATCACGTCGGGGAAGGAGGGGGAGATGGTCAGGCCGATGCGGCCGATGCGCACCCGGTCGTTGTCGTCGATGTGATCGTCGGGATCGGGAAGGCCTCGGTCCGGGCCGAGCGGTTCCCAGTTGAGGCCGCCGTCCGTCGAGCGCCAGACACCGCTGGATCGCCCGTAGAGGTAGGAGCCTGTGACCCGGCGAACGCGTTGCCAGCTGGTAGCGAACAGCACATCAGGATTGTCCGGGCGCATCACGAGGTCCACGACTCCGGTGGAATCGTTGACGAACAGCGGCTTGCTCCACGTGGCACCGCCGTCCTCGGTCAGATAGACTCCCCGGTGTTCGTCCGGAGAAAAGTAACTACCTGTTCCGGCCACCCAGACCCGGTTGAAGTCCTCGGGGTGCACGATCACCCTTCCGATGCTCACCGTTTCGGCAAGGCCTGTATACGACCAGCTTTCGCCGCCGTCGGTGGACCGAAAAAGGCCACCACCGGCGTAATTGTTGTGTCCGCCGTTGGCTTCACCCGTGCCGACATACATGATCGCCGGGTCGCTGGGAGCGATTGCGATGTCGCCGATGCTCAGGAATGGCTGGTCGTCAAGGATCGGAGTCCAGCTCGCCCCGAGATCGTCCGACCTGAACACGCCGCCGGTTGCCGCGCCGGCGAACAGCCGGTTGGGGTTCTCTGGGTGGATTTCCAGGTCGGAGATGCGGCCTCCTACGTTGCCGGGACCCGCGAACTCCCAGACGGCCTCGGCCGCATGTTTGGATGCGGCCGGCATGGCCCGCTTGGCGGCCAGGGCGTCCTGATACGCAAGCGGGTCCGCCTCAAAGTGAGGAAATGTGCGCTGCAACCAGGCCCGCTCGTCCGGCACCCTCTCCGGTGGCGGCTCGGGGTGCCCGCAGGCGGCGAGCGTAACGAGGAGTGGGAGGGCTAGAAACGGGCGCATGGCGACGGGGCGAAAGCGAAAGATCGCACCGACGTGCGTCCCGCGCGTTCCCGAGCACGTCACCGGTTTCGATGGGCGGACCGGCCGGTTGCGGATTCCCGCGAACGGGGGGACGCACCGCGGTCGCGAGGTCCGCCGCTCCGGCCCGGATTCAGCGGACGGTGATCGTGATCTCGTCTTCCATGCCTTCCAGCGCAATGTGCGCACCGTCAGCGAGCTGCAGGCGCAGCACATGCTCACCCGGAGGCAGGTCGAGCGTAGTGGACGAGGAGCCGTCTCCGTAATGAATGTGCGTGGAGTCCGCAGGAATGACGGAGCCCGGCGCGAGGAATGGCTCGTTCACCAAAATGTGGAAGTGGCCTGAGTTCTCCGTAAACGTTCCGGCCGGCACCACGTCGATGCCCTCAGCCGCCATTTCCACAGAAATGGGTGATTCGAGCTCGGCGCCATCGGCAGGGGAAGCAAAGAACACTCGGGCTGAAGGCTCGGCGGCTTCCGGCTCGGCCTGGGGTTGATCAGAGGTGCATGCCGCCACAAGCAGCAGGAGAGGGAGGTACCGGGCCATGATGCGTCATTGTTGGGTGGGCTGACGGAATCTCGCATTCCGTAATGGTTGTTTCAACAGGCATTGTGCGAGGAATGGTAGTAGCTTTCGGTCGTGAAACAGGTCGAACTCTCCGCGACCGGGCTGGCAAAACGCTTTGGAGCCCGCATTGTCTTTCGGGACATCAGTCTCTCCGTCGCGGGCGGTCAGGCACTGGCAATCACCGGTCACAACGGCTCCGGCAAATCGACCTTGGTCCGGATTCTTGCGGGCGTCTTGCGGCCGACCCGGGGAGAGGTCACCCTGTCCGTCGGTGGGGCCTCCGTGAACCCCTCGGACCGCCCGTTCCGTTGCGGGCTCGCAGCGCCGTACGTGAACCTGTACGACCACTTCAGTGCGGCGGAGAATCTGCGGTTCATCGCGAGGGCCCGCGAGCTGGAGGGGGCTGAAGAGCGCATCGCCCGGGGACTGGAGATGGTCGGGCTGGCGGGGCGGGAGGACGATCTGCTCCGCTCCTACTCGTCGGGCATGCGTCAGCGGGCCCGGCTGGCCGCTGCCGTGCTGCATGATCCCGAGGTATTGCTGCTGGATGAGCCGGGCTCCAACCTGGACGATGCGGGGCGTGGTGTGGTGAGGCGTCTGATTCGGGAATCGCTGGACGCCGGACGCGTGGTGCTGGTGGCCACGAACGATGCGGCCGAGGCGGATCTGTGCGGGTCCCGGGTGACTGTGGGGTAGTGGGGCGGTTGGTGCCCCCCGGGCGGGATCTGGCTCCGGAGGGGTTCGGCGCCGGCGCCTCGGCGGGCTCCGGCTATGGCGCCTCGGCGGGCTCCGGCTATGGCGCCTCGGCGGGCTCCGGCTATGGCGCCTCGGCGGGCTCCGGCTATGGCGCCTCGGCGGGCTCCGGCTATGGCGCCTCGGCGGGCTCCGGCCCCAGCGCCTCGGCCTGGCTCATGCCCCAGTGCCCCCACAAGTAGGATCTCCGAGCCGGATTCCACAAAAAGGCCGTTTTCGGCGGCCCACAGGTCGAATATCGAGGCATGATTCCACGTTAGGGGCGCTTCCGGCGGCCCCCCAAGATGGAATATCGGAGCCGAATTCCACGTTCGGTGCGGCCCCAGACGGCCGCATGTGATCGCCCAGGCGACGCGGCGGGACTCCCGGGCTCCCGGCCGCGCTCCCGCGCTCCCCAAGCGGCGCCCCGGCACGCTCCCTGACTCCCGGGGCTCACACCTCACGCCCCACTAGTAGGATCTCGGGGCCTGATTCCACAAAAAGGCCGTTTCCGGCGGTCCCCAAGTCGAATATCGAGGCATGATTCCACGTTAGGGCCGTTTCCGGCAGCCCCCAAAGATGGAATATCGGGGCCGAATTCCACGTAGGGTGCAGCCCCAGACGGCCGCATGTGATCGCCCAGGGCACCCCGGCCGCCCTCCCGGCCGCGCCCCGACCCCACTCACGGACACCCCGGCCGCCTGGACGCCGCCACCACCAGTCCTCGAACCTCACACGCCCCGGCGGCCACCAGGGCCGCGGCGGCCGTTCGAAGCGTAGATCCGGTCGTGAGCACATCATCGACCAGCAAGACCCGGCAACCCTCAACCGACTCACGGGCCCGAAATGTCCCGGCCTCCAGGTCGCGCCGCCCAGCAGCCGACTTCCGAGTCTGCGAGCCCGAGGGACGAGTGCGGGTGAGTACATCGCGCATGGGCAGGGCCAGGGCCCGGGACACCCCTGTGCCAATCAGCGCGGCCTGATTGAACCCCCGCTCCCTCAGGCGCACTCGGTGAAGCGGAAGGGGAACGATCAGATCGGCCGCCGGGCGGATCGTTTCGCGAACGCTCTCTTCACCCAGCCACGAGGCCAGATCCGGATTGAACCGATACTTGACCCCGTGAACGAGACGGCGCACCGGCGAATCCGGTTCGGTGTACCAGGCCGCCTGCACCCCGACGAGGCCGGGCTCGAAGAGGTCGGCCCGCCCGGCCACGGCCAAAGGGTCCGCAACCGGCAGGGACAGCCGACAGCCACTGCAGAGCCACGGGGTGAGATCGGGCCGCTCCCCGCACCCGAGGCAGCGGTCCGGGAACAGCAGTGCGTTCAAATCACGGGCCGCCCGCGAGAGGAGCGCCTTCGGAGAATCGTTGAAATGCCGACTCATTGCCGAACGCACCCCATCCCGTCCGGCGGCGGCCCTCAAAAACCCCGTATACTTCCGAACCGAGCGCACTGAAATTCTATGGCGACGCGCAAACGCAAGGGCATGTGGATCAAGAACAGTTCCACCAAGCCCGTAGCAATAGAGATGGCAACCCGGAAAGTGTCACTTTCTCCGGGTCAGAAACTCCTGATTTCCGCCGAGGAGGTCCGCGACACCACCTTGCGGGCCAACCTGCAGGTGCGGGCCATTTCCATTGTCCGACCGTCCTCCGACGAGGAGGAGGAGGCACTGCAACGCTACCTGGCGGGTGATGGCCCGGAAGTGGCTGCACCTGAAGAAGACGTCCCCGACCCCGAGGAGCTCTAGCTACTGTGAAGATCCTTGCGCTGGAGCCGTGGTACGGCGGCTCACACAAGAACTTTCTGGATCACCTGGTCCGGCACTCCAGCCATGAGTTCCAGACCGTCACCATGGCGGCGCGTTTCTGGAAGTGGCGCATGCATGGAGGCGCAGTCACCATGGCTCGGAAAGCGGGGCTTCTGTACGATGGCGCCGAGAAGCCCGACCTCATTTTTGCGTCCAGCATGGTGAACGTGCCCGCGTTCATGGCGCTGGCGCGGGCGCGATTCGGCGAGGTGCCCGTGCTGCTTTACATGCACGAGAACCAGCTGACGTATCCGCTGCCGGAGGGCCAGGACCGCGACCATACCTACGGGTATATCAACTACCTGTCCTGCCTGGCCGCGGACCGCATCGTCTTCAACTCGCAGTATCACTACGACGAGTTCATGGAGGCCCTGCCGGTGCTGCTGCGCATGTTTCCCGACTACACGCATCTGCACACGGTGCAGCAGATCCGGGAAAAGTGCAGCGTGCTGCACCTCGGGATGGATCTCGAGGGTCACGATCAATACCAAAGCGCCTACTCCGCGCACCCCTGGGGCCCCGGCATGCGGCCGCCAATTGTGCTGTGGAACCAGCGCTGGGAGCACGACAAGAATCCCGAGGCGTTCTTCCGTCTCATGAACCGGCTGGATGACGCCGGTCACACATTCCGGCTGATCCTTGCCGGAGAACGGTTCAACGAGCAACCCGTGGAGTTCGAGCGGGCCTTTGAGCGCTATGCCGAGCGCATCCTCCACTATGGCTACGCGGAGGACTTCGACGAATACAGTAAACTTCTCCACCGTGCCGATCTCGTGGTGTCGACAGCCATCCATGAGTTCTTCGGCATCTCCATCATGGAGGCCATTTATTGCGGATGCCATCCCCTGCTTCCGAACAAACTGTCCTATCCGGAGCTGATTCCGGAGTCGCTTCACAGTCCGCTGCTTCACGCACCGGTGCTTTACAACGACGAAGAGGAGCTGTTTGCCATCATGAGTCGCATCCTGAAAGGCGAGGAGCGACCCCTGCCCGTATCGACACTGCGCCGGGTGCCGGAGCACCTGGAGTGGAGTCGACACGTGAAGCGCTACGACGAACTGTTCGGGTCCGTGGTGCAGGAGGCCGTCGCTTGACGCGGCTCCTGGCGCTCGTGGCGCTGCTGCTGCCGGTCTGGTCGGCGCTTGGTCAGAGCTTTACGGAACAGACGTTTCTGCTGGACACACGGGTGAGCCTTGTGGCACGCACGGTGCAAGGCGGCTCGATCGTCGACTACAACGGAGACGGGCTGATGGACGTCTACCGGGAAGGGCTGCTGCAGACGCAGCGTCCCTGGGGGCGCTTTGAGAACCTGGTGGGCCCATCCGGCATCAGCGACCTCGCCATACGCACCGAAGGCGGCATCTGGGCCGACTACAACCTGGACGGCCACACGGATCTGCTACTGATCAACGCGGCCGGGTCCCCCAGCCTCTATCGCAACCTCGGTCGATGGTTCTTCGCGCGCACGGACCGATTCAAGGGCCTCGATGAGATCGGGGCCTATCGGGGAGCGGTCTGGATGTCTGCCGACAATGACGGCGAGCCGGATCTGGCATTCACCGGCGAGCGATCGACTCGGGTGATGCTCAACAATCTGGCAGCTCCGTTTCAGCAGCGCACCTGGGCGTTCTTCTCATCAGGCTGTGGCCTCTCCGCCGCCGACTGGGATGGCGACGGAGACCAGGATCTCTACCAAAGCGCCTGCGACGAAGACAACTCGCTGGACCGCTTCCTGCGCAACCAGGGGTTTGGGACCTTCCAGGTGGCGGGCGATGTAATCCCTGCCACGAACGGCCGTCTGGCCGTCGGCGCGGTATTTCTGGACTACGATCGTGACGGCGATCTGGACGTGTTCGCAGCCAATGCCATGGCCGAGCCTCCGGGCGAGCTGAGCACGGCGAGTGACGTCTTGTACCGGAACGATGGCAACGGGCAGTTCAGTTCCGTGCTTTCGGCCGGCGTTGCCGGCGGCACAGCAGACCAGGCCTGGGGCCTTGCCGCCGCCGACTTCGACAACGACGGTTGGGTGGATCTATTGGTGACCAACCGCGATGCCGGGGACCTTTCAGGTCCTTCTGTACACCTCTTGCGCAATGTGGAGGGAACGTTTGTGGACGCCACGGTCGGCTTGCCGGTCGGCGCGCCCTCGCTGAATAGCGTGCCGGTCGTCGGCGACCTGAACGGGGACGGCTGGGTGGACGTGTATCTCGCTTCCGGCGATGGGGACCGCCTGTTTCACAACGACGGGGGCTCCAACAACTGGGTGCGAGTACGGCTGCGCGGATTTACTGCCGATGGACTCCCGAACCAGGGCATTGGCGCATTGGTCACCACGTGGACCGATGGCTCGGCTCAGGCCGGACAGGTCGCTGCAGGAACTGCGCACGCCAGCCAGCATGACGGGCTGGTGGTGCATTTCGGGCTCGGCGCTGCGGCGGCGCCGGATTCGGTGATCGTGCGATGGACTTCGGGGCGCACCGACCGCTACTACTCGGTTCCTGGCGGTCGTGAGGTAGTCCTGGCAGAGGGTGGCTCGATGGGCTTTTCCCCGGGCACGTTCGCGCTCCGCGCGCCGGCAGATGAGCGGCGGATCGAGCTCTCCGAAGGCGATATCCAGTTCTCATGGGATCCGTTGGTCGAGCCCTCCGGCCAATCGGTCACGTATAACCTGTCCATTGCCGGCCCGGGCGTGGACACCCTCATCACCGGGCTGACGGGCACGGCCCACTCCGTGGACCCCTCGTTTCTGTTCCAGCAGCAGACCTACTTCTGGACGGTGACCGCCGAGACGCCCTTTGCGGTGCGCACGGCGACCGAGCGCCGATCCCTGGAGTTCGGAGGTACGTCGGTGGCCGCCCCGCTGAAGCTCAACATGCCGGTCCGCCCACTCCTCTCCGGGCAGCTGGCGCTTGCGGACTATGACGCGGACGGCGATCTGGACCTCGCGATTTCGGGTCGTACTGGCCAGGTGGGCGAAACGCTGATCTATGAGTCGGTCGACAGCTTGTTTGCTGTCGGCGACGTAGACCAGCCGTTCAAATTCCTCAAGCGCATCGACGCCATCCTCCGGGATGTCAGCGAGAGCCACGTTTCCTGGGTGGACTATGACGTGGACGGGGATCTGGACCTCTTCCTGGCCGGATTCTTCCAGGACGTCGACGGCAACCAGGAACTGGTTTCCGAGATCTACGACAACGCGGCAGACATCGTCACACAGAACCGCTTCATTTCCGGAGACTTTCCGGATGTGCAGTTGGGCGATGGCGACTGGGCCGACTTTGACGGCGACGGTGACCCGGATCTCCTGCTGGCCGGCGCGACCAGTCTCGGGGCGCCGTGGTCCTCCATTGCGGCCGTCGTGCGCAACAACTTCCCCAACGGGTTCGAGATCGCGACGGATGCCTTCACGGGTGTTCGCATGGCCGATGTGGCCTGGGTGGACCTCGACTCGGACGGCGACCCGGATGCGGTGGTCTCCGGCCAGACTGACGATGGTGAGGTAGGCGTCTGGGCCTATCGTAATGACGGCGGTGCCTTCACGGAGATTGATCTGGGTCTCCCGGGGCTGCTCTTCGGATCCATGGACTGGGGCGACTACGACGGCGATGGGGATCCCGACCTGGTGATAAACGGTGGCGAGCTGTCGCCTGACCTGTACCGTGGCCGTACGCTTGTGTATCGCAATGATGGCGGGACCATGACCAGCATCGGCGCCGAACGCGATCTCGGTCAGATAGCGTTCGGGTCTTCACGATGGCTGGACTATGACCTGGACGGCGATCTCGACATCCTGTTGTCCGGGGCTGAGAATCCATTCGGTGAACGCTTTGCCCTGGTGTATCGCAACGAGAACAACCTGCGCTTTGCGGAGGAATTCCGCCTGTCGGGCCTTCTGTTCTCGGAGATCGCAGCCGGAGACTACAATGGCGACGGTGACGTGGACCTGATGGTGGTCGGAGAGGACCAGAACGGTGCCGCAGCGCTGATCTTTTTCATCAACCTGGTGGTGCCGGAGAGCATTCCGCCCGGGCTGATCGTGCGATAGGCTAGTCCTGCTCAGGCAGGGGTTGCAGCGCAAGCTCCAACGCCTGCTGCAGGTACGTCTTATGGTTTTGTGCCGTGTACGCCAGGTAGACGTCGGGCTGCGCCGGGTTGCCCTCGAGGATGGATCCGTCCGGCCGAAGTGTGTGTCCGATGGACCAGCCGTATTCCACCACGGGGTCCGAGGTACCCGGCCAGAGCAGGGTCTCATGCCACTCCCACGAGTTGCTGAAGCCCCCGGTCGGCATGCCTACGACACGGCCGAGGCCGTTGTCCGCCACCATGGCGACCAGCTGGTCCACCTGGGAGCCTGCGCGGCTTCCGGAAATGACCACCAGTCCGCCGCGGAACCGCTCGGGTGACGGGGTCACTGTGAGCAGACTGTCCGCTCCGGCGTGTCGCAGCTTGAAGGGCACCGGTCCCACGATTTCGCCGATCGATGCGCCGCCGTAGGACACTTCCAGCCACTCGCTCAGCTCCGCACTCAGGTGGCGAGGACGCACATCCGACACGCGCAGGGTGGACCATGTGGCGATGAACTCGCGACCGGTGAGTCGTCGCAGCAGTTCCACCGACCCGCGTCCGCCGGTGCTCTCGGTCACGTCCAGCACGACCGTGTGGTCAAGCAGGTCCTCATCGCCCGCAAACTCCATCAGGTACTGCAGATCCTCCGGAAACTTGTCGCCGAAGCCCCGCCATTTCAGGATGACCAGCGAGTCCCTGGTCATGAGGTCAAAGCTGGCTCGGGAGAGTTCGGTCAGCGCTCCGGGGTAGTGTCGGGCAGGGTCCTCGCGGCGCAGGGGCTGCTCTGCCAGGCTGTAGGGGACCTGAACGGAGTGTCCCGCCAGGTTCAAGTGCAGTTCGGCAGCCTGTAGTTGAGGAGGGATGGTGCTGGATTGCAGCGTCATCAACTCCGCGATGCGCCACATAAGATTCTCGCGCGTGCTGTGGGCGATGAACGGTGTGACCCGGTTCACGTAGGCGCCGACCGAGTCGTCGAACACCGACAGCACAGAGGTGCCGGGTTTGATGCCAAGACTGTCGTGCGCACTGGCGACAAAGAATGCGGGATTCGGCCAGTTGCTGAAGTCGGGGTGGATCTCCAGAGGAGCAAAGCGCGGGTTCGCATCGGGAGCGCCCGGAGGAACGGCCGGCCTAAGGCCTCCGGGAACGGGACGGACCTGCAGATGCCCATCCCGCCGCACGTTGCTCACGCGCGACAGGGCGTAGAAGAGGTCCTCTTCGGTCTGTGCACCGATGACCGTGTCGCGGAGACGGCCCATGTCATGCTCGACATTGACGGCCAGCGCGGCTTCCTTGGCCGGCGATCGCGCTTCCCGAATGAGGGTCCACGCCGAGACCAGGTCGAAGAGCGCCGCGCGCGTGGCAGGCGAGCCCGCCCGGTCCGAGTGACCAGGGGCCTCACACGTTCCCGACAGGAACGGCAACAGGGCGAGAACCAGAAAAGGGCGAGCCGACATACCGAAGGGATCGGCTGTCGGCTCGCAGAAATAACCCGACCACGGTCTTCGGTGGGTGACCGAACGGGTTTATCCCATGTTCTCGACCAGCGCGTTGCCGAACTCGGAGCACTTCAGCAGCGTGGCGCCCTCCATCAGGCGGTGGAAGTCGTATGTAACCCGCTTCTGGGAGATGGTCTTCTCCATGGCCGCCACGATGAGATTCGCGGCCTCATTCCAGCCCATGAAGCGCAGCATCATCTCGCCGGAGAGAATGACCGAACTCGGGTTCACCTTGTCCTGGCCTGCGTATTTCGGCGCCGTACCGTGCGTGGCTTCGAAGATGGCAAGGCCCGTGTCGTAGTTGATGTTGGCACCTGGCGCGATGCCGATGCCGCCCACCTGTGCCGCCAGCGCATCCGAGATGTAATCGCCGTTCAGGTTCATGGTGGCGATCACGCCGTACTCGCGCGGCCGGGTCAGAATCTGCTGCAGGAAGGCGTCTGCGATCACGTCCTTCACCACGGGGCCGTCCGGGATCTGGCACCAGGGGCCATCGCCAATCACGGTCGCGCCGAATGCCTCCTGAGCCAACTGGTAGCCCCAGTCGCGGAATCCGCCCTCGGTGAACTTCATGATGTTGCCCTTGTGGACCAGCGTGACGCTGTCGGCGCCTGTCTCCATGGCATGCCGGATGGCGGCACGCACGATGCGCCCCGTGCCCTCCTTGGAGACCGGCTTGATGCCGATGCCGCTGGTTTCCGGGAAGCGGATCTTGCCGAAGCGATCCGGGAAGGCTTCTTTCAAGAGCGCCTTGAACTTCTCGGTGTCCTCGGAGCCGTCCTGGAATTCGATGCCAGCGTAGATGTCCTCCGAGTTCTCCCGGAAGATGATCATGTTGACGTCCTGCGGTGCCTTTACTGGAGAGGGCACACCCTCGAACCAGCGTACAGGCCGCACGCAAGCGAAGAGGTCGAGCTTCTGGCGCAGGGCCACGTTCAGGGAGCGGATGCCTCCGCCGACCGGGGTGGTCAGCGGGCCCTTGATGGCGACCAGGTAGTCCTCGACGGCCGTGAGCGTGTCCTGCGGCAGCCATTCGCCGTAGTTGTCCATGGCCTTCTGGCCGGCGAACACCTCAAACCATACGATCTCACGGTCGGACCCGTAGGCCTTCTGCACCGCGCTGTCCAGGACATGCTGGGCCGCTGCCCAGATGTCGGGGCCGATGCCGTCTCCCTCGATGAACGGAATGACGGGGCGGTCCGGGACCTGCAGGCCGCCATCGCCCATGGTAATCTTGTTTCCGTCGGAGGGGGGAGTCAGGTCCTTGTACATCGCTTGGAGACGTGTGATTGCTGCGCGCAAATTAGGCGCATCGTTTCAGCCAAAACGTGGCGGAAGGGTGAAATCGGAGCGGTTCCGGAGGCGCTGGGCTGTGGGGGCGTGGGCCGTGGAGCCGTGGGGCGTGGGCGGTGGGGCCGGGGGCCGCGGATTGGCAAGCGCCCCGGGGCAGCTCATTGCGGCGCGGCCTCCGAATCTGGCGGATTGCGCCAAATCGCGCTCGCCAGGCCGGAAACAGCCTGCTAAAGTTCACAAAGCCCCCCGAATGGAACCTTTTAGGCCGAAAACGGCCTGCTAAAGTTGAGAAAGCCCCCCGAATGGAACCTCTAAGGCCGAAAACGGCCTCCTAAGGTTGAGAAAGCCCCCCCAATGGAACTTTTTAGGCCGAAAACAGCCTAGCGCTGCCTCAGGTCCAACTATTGGGCGGGACCTTTCGTTGGCCTGCCGCCCACGGCGCCCGCCGGGCCGCACACGCCTATCGGCGAATCACGAGGGGCCGGGTGTGCGCACCCGATGAGGAAACCGCCCGGACCAGGTAGACGCCGGACGGGAGGTCCAATTCCAGGGTCAGGTGATCGTCCGCAGGCAGTCCACTTGTCGGGCTGCCAGACCAGACGAGGCGCCCCAAGAGGTCTAGTACCCGAACCGACCACGTTTCGGCGCCTGGTAACCGCACGTTAACTGTGACGTGGCCGGTGGTTGGATTCGGAAACAGGGATACGGCCAGGTCCCGAGGGATTTCCGCCGTCTCCACGGAGACTGGTGTACCCCACCCCAGCTGGCTGCTCCGGAAGTAGACCAGGTCCTGAACCACCACGCCGGCGTCTGCGAACCAGTGGCGGTAGAGCCCGACCTCCTCAGAGAGATACCAGTCGTCGTCAACGCGCGGGTTGCCGGAGAGTCTGCAGATTTGGGCCCTGCGTCCGTTCCACTCACGATCGACCTGGCAGACATGGGAGCCGCGCGTGGAATCCCCCCACACTGGCGCGAGCGCAAACCGCACGCTTTCCGTCTGTTCCGAAGGCGAGTACCGCCAGACGAGGGCCTGAACGGAGTCGACTCGCTCAAAAACGATCCCGCTTCCGCGCCCAGCCTGGCTCCGCCAGTCGTGTCTTATGACGCGATACGTTTGCCCATTGCTGAGGGCAGAGTCACCGATCACCTCGTAGGTCGACAGCGTAGGCGGCATGCCCTGTAGTCCGCCCGAGTATTGCCAGACGGCTCCCAACTCGAGCGGATAGAAACGCAACGCCTCTTCGACCGCCGACTGCCCATTGGCCGGTTGGAAGGTCGCCACGAACGCCGCTGCCAAAATCAGAGCCCGCCTCACTGCGGCAGCGCCTTCATCCGCCCGGTCAGGGAGCGCAGGCGCAGTTCCCAGACCTTCCACATCGCCTCCACCACAATCGCCCGGCTCATCTTCGAATCCCCTTCGGTGCGCTCGATGAAGATGATCGGCACTTCCTTCAGCCGGAATCCGAGTTTCCAGGCCCAGTACTTCATCTCGATCTGGAAGGAGTAGCCGTTCGAGCGCACTTTGTCGAAGGGGATGGCCTCCAGCACCTTGCGGTGATAGCACTTGAAGCCGGCCGTTACGTCTGCGACGGGCAGCCGGGTGATCATACGCGTGTAGATGCCCGCGCCGTAGGAGAGAATGAGGCGGGAGAGGGGCCAGTTGATCACCCTCACACCCTGCACGTAACGCGAGCCGACCACCAGATCCGCGTTTCCGGCCCGGATTGGCGCGATCAGGGACGGCAGGTCCGCAGGCTGGTGGGAGAGGTCGGCGTCCATCTCGCACACATAGGTGTAGCCCTTCTCCAGCGCGAACTCGAAGCCGGCCAAATAGGCTGTGCCGAGGCCTTGCTTGCCCGGCCGCGACAGCACATGAATCCGCTCGGGGGCCCGACTGCGCACAGAAGCCACAATCTCCGCCGTACCGTCCGTCGAGGAGTCGTCCACTACCAGGATGTCGATGCCCGGCAGATCCAGCACCTGGGTCAGCGCCGAAGCGATGTTCTTCGCTTCGTTGTAGGTAGGGATGATGACGACAGCGTCAGCGGTCACGGGCAGTCGAGGGGTTTTGGCCGCGTCCTACGCCGAGCGGCAAGACAGGTGCCGACCGTAGGGACGCCCTCGCGCGCCCCGGGACTCACACGCCCCAAACCCTCAACCCCGATTCGCCCGCAAGAACTCCAGCGTATGCTCCACCAGATCCGGCGGCAACTCCGCATCCCGACACTCCCGCGCCAGATCGATCGTCTGCTGGTACTGATCGAAGTACGCCCCGCAGGGCGGGCATTTCTCCAGATGCTTGCGGTACTTCGTCGCCGTGTCTTCCGGCAGTTCACCCTCCAGATAGTCGGTCAGGAATGTATTCAGCTCCTGGCAACTGGGCGGTCCCATCATGCGGTGCATGATCGGTCCGAAAATCCTCTGAAGCAGCTTGTTCATACCCGTTAGTGCCTCTAGCGCCCGGCCGGTTACTGATCCCGAAGGTGTCGATCCAGAAGTTTGCGCAAAGCCTGTCGCGCGCGATGCAGGCGCACCCGAACCGCCCCGTTCGAAATGTCGAGGATACGCGCGACCTCTTCGGTCTTGATCTCCTCGATGTCCCGCAGCGTAATCACAGTCCGGTAGTCGTCCGGCAATTGGGCGATGGCCTGGTGCACCAGTTCACGCCGCTGTGACAGCTCGGCAAGGCGCTGCGGGTTCCAGGTTTCGACGGGGTCTCTATACATGCCCCCGTTGAATTCCGGCTGCATGCGTTCGACCGCGTCCTCGTCCAGGGGCGACAACCTTCGTGTCTTGCGCAGCGAGGCCCGCGCCAGGTTGATGCCGATGGCGTACAGCCAGGTGGTGAACTTCGACTCCCGACGAAACGTGTGCAGCCGCTGATACGCCTGCAGAAACGTCTCCTGCATCAGGCTGGCCGCCTCGTCTTCGTCATTCACCACCCGATTGATCACGCGAAACAGCCGCGGTGACTCCTGTCGCACCAGCAATTCGAACGCGGCCTCATCGCCCGAAAGAAGGGCTTCGACATCCAGCGGAGAGCCGGGAGGAGGCGCGGCTTTGTCGTGTCGGGACACAGGTCGAGTCAGGGGGTTCGTCACGAGTATACGGCCTTCGCCCAACCCACGAAGCCTGCCGGCGGGCAGGAAGCGCTTCCGGCGATCACGCGCGCCGGGCGGCAGTTAAGAACCGGTAAACACCCCGGAAATGTCGCCTTGAAGGCCTATAATTCCGTGCTGTCCGATGCATCCCTGAGCCCGGGAACGGACAGGCAACCCACCACAGACGACGAGTTAATGGCGGAAACCAAAAAGACCACGACGCGCCGCCGGTCCACGGCCAAGAAAGCCACCAACGGACAGGCCGCAGCAAGTCAGGAGAACTTCCCCGACAAGGCGATCAGCCTCAAGAGCACGTTCAACGCATACCCCGCGGGGAAATACACACACGAGGACGTCGGACTCTCTGCCGACGATGTGCTCGCGATGTATCGCAACATGCTGCTGCAGCGCCGCTTTGAGGAGCGAGCCGCGCAGATGTACGGCAAGCAGAAAATCGCCGGATTCCTGCATCTCTACATCGGCCAGGAGGCGGTCTCCACGGGTACCGCGACGGCTATCGAGATCGGCAAGGATTCCGTGATCACGGCCTACCGCGACCACGGGCACGGTCTGGCGCTGGGCATGAGTGCCAACGAGTGCATGGCCGAGCTCTTCGGCAAGATCGACGGCTGCTCGCGCGGCAAAGGCGGCTCGATGCACTACTTCTCGAAGGAAAAAGGGCTATTCGGCGGTCACGGCATCGTTGGTGCGCACGTACCGCTCGCGGTCGGCATCGGCTTCGGTCACAAGTACCGCGAAACAGGCGGCGTATCCATCGGCTTTTATGGCGATGGCGCCCACGGCCAGGGTGCCGTGCACGAGGCGACGAACCTTGCCGGTCTCTACGACCTGCCCGTCATTCTCGCCGTCGAGAACAACCAGTATGCGATGGGCACCGCGGTGCATCGTGCGTTCTCGGAGACCGAATTCACGCGCTGGGCCGTCGGATACGGCCTGCCGTCCTCCCTGGTCAACGGCATGGATGTGTTCGCCGTCACGAAGGCCATGCAGGACCACGTGGCCATGGCACGCGACTTCAAGCCGTCGTTCCTCGAAATCCGCACCTACCGGTACCGCGGCCACTCCATGTCGGACCCGCAGAAGTATCGCACGAAGGAGGAGCTGGAGGACAAGAAGAACGAAGACCCCATCATTCGCCTGAAGGCCTACCTCATCGAAAAGAAGATGTCCGACGCAGACGCGCTGGACGCGATCGACGAGGACGTCAAGGAAGAAGTGCTCGCGTCCGTCGAGTTCTCGGAGAACAGCCCGTTCCCGGATCTCTCGACGATTTACGAGGACATCTACGAAGAGGACGACTACCCGTACATCGGCCGCTAGCGCGAACCAGAATCAAGAGAGAGTAGCAATGGCAGTTCTTCAGTTCCGCGAAGCCCTCCGCGCCGCCATGGTGGAAGAGATGGAGCGCGACGAGAACATCTTCCTCATGGGCGAGGAAGTGGCGGAATACAACGGAGCCTACAAGGTCTCCGAGGGCATGCTGGACCAGTTCGGTCCCAAGCGTGTCATCGACACCCCGATTTCCGAGAACGGATTCGCAGGACTCGGTATCGGCGCGGCCATGAATGGTCTGCGGCCGATCATCGAGTTCATGACGTTCAACTTCTCGTTCGTCGCGATCGACCAGATCATCAACAACGCGGCCAAGATCCGGTACATGTCTGGTGGTCAGTTCCGCGTGCCGATCGTCTTCCGTGGCCCGAACGGTGCAGCCGGCCAGTTGGCCGCTACGCACAACACGTCCACCGAATCGATCTATGCCACGATTCCGGGCCTGAAAGTGGTGGCACCGTCGAATCCGGATGACGCCAAGGGCCTGCTCAAGGCCGCCATTCGGGACGACAACCCCGTGGTGTTCCTGGAGTCGGAGGTGATGTTCGGCATGAAGGGCGAGGTGTCCGATGAGGAGGACTACGTGATCCCCCTCGGCAAAGCGCGCATCGCCCGTGAAGGGGATGACGTTACCATCATCGGTCACTCCAAGAGCTACCACATCGCCATGAAAGTGGCCGAGCGGCTCGAGGCCGATGGGTACAACGCCGAGGTCATCGACCCGCGCACCATCCGTCCGCTGGACATGGACGCCATTCTGACGTCCATCAAGAAGACCAACCGGTGCGTCATCATCGACGAGTCCAATCCGTACGCCAGCATCTCCAGTGAGATGACGTACCGGATCCAGGAGGCCGCGTTCGACTACCTGGACGCGCCGATCAAGCGCATCACAGCCAAGGACACGCCGGCGCCGTACGCCAAAAACCTCATGGAGTACTATATGCCCCAGGAGGACGATGCGTATGAGGCCTGCAAGGCCGTGATGTACGTCTAGGACCGGCTGAACCCACACCCACTACCCACTACAGCAATGGCAATAGCGGTTGAAATGCCCAAGATGAGCGACACCATGGAAGAGGGTGTGCTCGTGGCATGGCTTGCGGAGGAAGGACAGAAAGTGTCGGCGGGCGATGTGATTGCCCAGGTCGAGACCGACAAAGCCACCATGGACCTGGAGGTCTATGACGACGGCGTACTTCTGAAGCGGGTGATCGAAGAAGGCTCTTCGGTGCCCATCGGCGCGCTGATTGCCGTGCTCGGGAAGGAGGGAGAGGATCCCACTGCCATTCTGTCGAAATACTCGGGCGATGGGGCCGCGGGCCCGGCACCGACCGCGGAGCCTGCTGATGAAGCGCCGGCCGAAGAGGCTGAGGCTGCACCAGAGGCCGCCGCTCCCGCCCCGACTTCCGACAATGGCCGCGTGAAGGCATCGCCGTTGGCGCGGCGCATGGCTGGCGAGCACGGCATCGACCTGGCTGCGCTGGCCGGATCCGGCCCGGACGGACGCGTCATCAAACGCGACGTGGAAGCCGCCATTGCCGGAGACGCGCCCAAAGCCCGCCCCGCCGCAGCTCCGGCTCCCGAGCGCAAGCCCGAGCCGGCACCGGCCCGCAAGCCCGCGCCGGCCCCGGAGCCTGCCGCCTCGAGCGAAGGCGCCTACGACGCCGCGCCCATCAGCCAGATGCGCAAGGCCATCGCCCGCCGGCTGGGCGAGAGCAAGTTCACCAGCCCGCACTTCTACCTCACGGTGGACGTGGACATGGCCAAGGCAGTGAGCTTCCGCAAGCAGCTCAACGCCATCAGTGAGGCGCAGGGCAAGGCCAAGGTGTCGTTCAATGACCTGATCACCAAGTCCTGCGCGCTCGCGCTGCGCCAGCACAAGTGGGTCAATTCGTCCTGGATGGAAGACCAGGGCGAGATCCATCACCACAACGACGTGCATGTCGCGATCGCGGTGGCCATTGACGATGGGCTCATCACGCCGGTCATCCGCCACGCTGACCGCAAGGGACTGGCGCAGATCGCCGCGGAGACGCGCGAACTGGCCGGCCGCGCGCGCGAGAAGCAGCTGCAGCCCGAGGAGTACAGTGGGTCGACCTTCTCGACCTCCAACCTCGGCATGTTCGGCATCGAGGAGTTCACCGCTATCATCAACCCGCCCAATGCGTGCATCATGGCCATCGGAGCCATTCGTGATACGCCGGTCGTGGTCGATGGCGCCGTGGTGCCTGGCAAGCGCATGAAGCTCACGATGTCGTGTGACCACCGCGTGGTGGACGGTGCTACCGGATCCGAATTCCTCGCCACCGTGCGCCAGTACCTGGAAGAGCCGGCGAGCATGCTGCTGTAGGGTCATCTTGACCCGACTTGCGCACATCTCGGACGTTCATTTCGGCAGGATCGCCCACAGGGGCGTGGTCGAGGCGCTGGTGCTGGACGTCGAGGACCGGGAGCCGGATCTCGTGGTCATCAGCGGAGACCTCACGCAGCGCGCGTATTCCTGGCAGTACCGGGACGCCCAGCAGTTCGTGCGGTCGTTCAAGACCCCGGTGCTGGTAGTGCCGGGCAATCACGACGTCTGGCCAATGTGGTGGCCGGGCCGGCGCCTGCGGACTCCGGTCAGCCGGTTTCAGGACGTGATTTCAGATGACCTGGCGCCGCTTGTCAAGATGTCGGAGTGCTGGGTTTTGGGTCTGAACACGGCGCACGGCGCCACCGTCAAGGGTGGCAAGGTGACCCAGCGCCAGATTGCTCTGGTGGACGATGCGTTCGAAGGCGCCCCGGACGTGCGTGTGCTGGTGGCCCACCATCCCCTCGCCCCCATGCCTCACGCACAGAGGTCTGATGTCTGCCGCGGCGGACGGGAATTGCTGGCCGCAGCGGCAAACAGGCGCGTGCAGGTTGTGCTGGGAGGCCACCTGCACGTGGCGCAGAACATCCGTAGCAACGAAGGTCCCATCATGGTACACGCCGGGACAGCGACCTCCACGAGGGGTCGCGGCCCGGACAAGGATGCCAACACCTACAACATCGTAGAACTGGACGGCCAGGCCGTGGTGGTAGAGCGCCGCGACTACGACGGCGTAGACTTCGGTCTGGTACGGCGGGAAACGCTTGCGGTGAGCCCGAACCTGCTCAAGCCGGGGATTGGGATCGGGATGTAGGTCAGCCCTACTTGAGCAGCACCATCCTGCCCGTAGCAGACTCACTCCGGGCTGCTCCCTGAGCAGTCGCCCGATACAGGTATACGGCCGACGGCAGTCGCGCGCCGTCAAACTGGATGGTATGCTGCTCGCCTGCCTGAAGGCTTTCGGACAGCAGCGCCACACGCCTTCCGGTAAGGTCAAACACCTCGATCCGAACGTCCGCCGCATAAGGCAGATCAAATACGAACTGCGTAACAGGGTTGAACGGGTTTGGATAGTTGCCGTGGAGCAGAAAGCGTTCCGGCAGCTCGGACCCGGGGTCGCTGCTCGTGGTCACCTCTCCCAGATCAATGCGCCCGTCCGGATGCACGGCCCAGATCTGTAGGCCAAAGCCAGGAGTCTGGGAAGACGCAGAGCCGGTAAGCACGTATCCAACGGTAGAGCCCGCCAGCGGGGTCTGGTCATATCGATGCGCAACGATCGGCGCACCGCTTCCATCGCGCACGACGACGTCCACCACTCCCGCCAGGAAAGCGCCCGGCACCGCTCCAGAGAAGGCCTCCACGCTGGTCCTGTCTCCGTTGATTTCAAACTCTACATCCGCGGCGTCCGCGGAGGCGTTGACCACCCACGGCTGGATGCGCGCCGGAAAGAGCGCCTCGGCCCGCACGTCCGGCACGGCTATCAGGCGTTCGCCGATCGCGGAGACCAGCACGGTCAGGCGTTCGTCGGTCAGGGGCACGCCGACGCTGCTCTGCGCAGTGGATGCTTCGAAGGCCGAACGATCGCCGGGGTACACGGCCGCTGAGGCCGTCGCCTGCATCCGTCTAAGCTTCGCCGCCGGAAAGCCGGAAACGTCGAATTCCGTATCTCCGCCGCCGAGACGCATGTCGGCATTCACCACCTGAAGGGCTGTGTTCGTGCGCCCCTGGAGCTCGGAAAGCCCGATCGAGAACATGGACCCGGTTTGACTGAGTCCGCCGCTGAGCGAAAACGACTCAGCGGTCAAACGGCCGTCCGCAACGGTGCCGGTGGCGGCGCGAGTTTGGGGAGTCAGCAGCCGCTCCTGACGCAGCAGCACTCCGGAGGCAGAACCATTCAGGTCCGACTCCGGAACGGAAACCGTGACGGTATAGGGCTGCGAGGCCACAAAGTTGACCGAACTCGTCACGCGCCACGTGAATGGAGCCAGATCTACCGCGCCAGTGAATCCAGGCAGCCCCAATGCAGACTGCACCGGATCCTCCGAAAGCTCCGTTCGGAACGTGGATTGAGTCAGGAGCCCGGTCAGGCCGAGGGTTAGCGGCCGATATACCGCACCGCCCAGGTGAAAGGGGTACGAGCCGGAGAAGCCGGCCGGCAGCGTGGTCGACGCCGCCCCCCGGATGAAGCTGGTCGCTCCGGGACCGCGAGCGATTCCGCCGGGGCTGGAGGGGAGTCGGAGCGTCCGGCTCCCTGTGTCAAAGACGCCACGTTCAAGCACCACCGATCCGGTGACCGAAAGGTCGGCGCCTGAAAGCCTGACCACGCCATCGTCCGAATCCTGACTCATGGAGAGCGCGGCCACGGCTTCGGGCCCCGCGTTCAACTCCAGTGATTGATCCGCCCCGGTAAAGAAGAGCGACGTGGAGGAGCCAAGATCGCCGTCTACGATCAGGTCTGATCCGGCCGTCACCGATAGCCCGGAGAAGACTCCTGCCAGGTTTGCCAGTCCGCCGGATTCCAGCGCCACCGACCCGCCCACGGATGCCTCCGCTGCGAGCGTGAATGCTTCACCGCTGCTGAGCTGGGCCAGCGGTCCTGAGGTCACCATCCCGGCCCCCAGCAATTCCAGGGACCGCTCGGTTGTGAGCATGGCTCCGTTCAGGTTGAACGAGTCGTCCGCGCCGTGCAGGGAAATGGTAGCCGCCCCTACCGATCGATCCCCCGCCATGAGAATGCGAGAAGCGGCGCCGGACCCGGCTCGTACGGCAAGCGAGTCCACCGACGCTCCAGCGGGGAAGAGATCCGGAGCCAGTGTCAAGTCCCCAAACGGCGCTGACAGCAGCAGGTTGATGGGCGATGAGGTCGCGTAACCCCCACCGGTGCGCAGAACCGCTCGACTCGTCGCATCCAGCGACGCGGAGATGACGCTTCCGCTGGCGGTGATGGCTCCCCCAAAGTCTGCCGTTCCCGCCCAGACGATCAGCGCGTCCGTGATGCGGAGCGCCGTGATGTTGCGAAACTGAATGCCCGGCGAGGCCAGCACGCTTAGCCGACGCAGTTCGCCAAACCCTGCGGTGATCTCCACGCCGGGACTGAAGGAGCCCGCAACGGCTCCACTGGCACGACCACTGATTGAACCGTCGTGCAGGTCATAGTGCACCTCGTACGCACCCAGGAACTCCGGGCGCCCCGCAAGACCGCCACGACCCTGCATTACGATCATGGCCCCGGCACCAATCTGGAGCTGGCCGTCTGCGGCGGCCAGAAACTGTGACCCTCCGCGCCCGGCCGCCAATCTGTTGGCCACCGTAAGCGTGCGTCCGTTGTTCGGCAGCCGAAGGTTGCCCCGCAGCCGAACGTTGTCGAGGGTCACCGAGGCGCTGAGCGCGACCGTTGCGTTTCCGGCTCCGAGCACCAGTTCGCCGAAATGGTCGTCGTTGAGAGGAAAGAGCGCGGCATCACCCAGGTGGGCGGCCAGTGCGGGGAGCTGCGGTGCAGACGTGCCCACCAACCGCCCACCAGAAGACAGAAAGACATCCGCCGTCGAGCCTTCGAGCACGATGTCGTTGAGGCCGATGTCCAGGACCCCTCGCTCGAGAGAGAATTGCTTGTTGGTGACCACCACTTCGTGCGGACCGTTCACCGAGCGTATGCGCACCACGTCGGTGTCCTGATTTGATCGCACGCGCAGGTTGGCGGACGACACCTCCACCGAATTACCCAACTGGATGTTGGAAGGCCCCTTGAGAATGAGGTCGCCACCCGTGCCCGCGAAATCACCGAAAAAGGCGTCCGCGTCGCCGTCCAATGCCTCGCCATCCGCGTCCAGCAGGGCCGAAGCACCGTCCAGAGTAACGGAGAACCGGTCCATGAAGATGTCGCCGTCCACCACGACCAACTCGTCAGTGATCACCAGGTCCGTTGCCAGGACCACGTCATCCGATGCGGTTTCGCTTTCAGGCGCCACACGGAGGCGGGGCAGGGGAGAGGCGAGGCCGAGAGTGGCGTCGCCGGTCAGGACGACAAAACCGCCGTCTATGATCTCTGGAGGGGTGGTGCCGGCGCCGAGTTGCCAGATGCTTGCCGCATCGGTCGTGAGCGATGCCCCCGCGCGGGCGTACAGCGCGTGATCGGTTCCGATGGTCCAGTTGGATGCCGTGCCGGTCAACGAGGCGCCGGCGGCGAGCTCCACACGGTCAGCGATCGCGATTGCGGCGTCGGTTGCGACAACTGATTCTTCAATCAGCAGGCCGCCGGGACGGCCGCTGGATCCCAGCGTGACCGAGCCCCCGGTGATGGTAAGGTTCGACACGTGCGCCAGCTCCAGCAGCGTACCCGCCCCATCCTCAAGCACCAGCCGTTCCACGCGGCCGTCGGCGTCACACTGCACAGATGTCGCTCCGACCAGACGAATTTCGCCGTTGCCTTCGGTGCGCCCTCCGAGGAAATGCGCGTGTGCTCCCGTGGACCGCAGGGATGCTCCCGACTCCAGACGGACCAGGGCCCCGGTGGTCACCGATAGTGCTCCGGAGATCTCGATGGGAGCACCAAGGCTGAGCCCGAACACGGCCGGGTCGTTGGCCGCGTCGCTCAGGTCCACCGAAAGGTCGCGGATGGGGCCCCAGGTCAACTCGGTTCCGGGTGTGTACAGGCTGGTGACGTCGCCCGACCATGAGAGGTCGAACGGCGTACCGGCGGCATTGACGGTGCCCCCCGCAATGCGCACGCCGTCCGGAGTCCCATTACCCGGCGCTTCGTCGGACACGTTCAACGCCAATCCAGCCGCATTGCCGACAAACTGCAGTGCGCCGCCATTCAGGTTAATGCCGCCGGTTTCCAGGTTCAGCGTGCCAGCCAGGTTCAGGGCTGGGCTCTCCAATACCACATCGCGCGACTCGTCGCCCATGGACAGTGTCAGGTCCCCATAAACGCCATTTCCTCGCAGTCCGAAATCGAGCGCGGCCTGGTCCGTCACCGAAATGCTTCCGGCATACGTGCCTGTAACCGACATCCAGGCACCGGCGTGCTGAATCCGGGCGCTGCCGAGTTCAAGCACGCCCGAGATGTCAGCTGTGCCCAGAAGCCGGAGCACGGAATCTGAGTTTATGCTCACCTGTGCTCCGCGAGCGATGAGGTTGGCCCCCACAACCTGCGGCGGGAGCACCAGCGCTTGCCCTGCCCCTGACAGAACCAACGTGCCGGATTCCATGGACAAAGAAGCGTCGGCCAGGTCGGCTGCGCCCGTCAGATCGAGCGACCCGAGCACCGTGACCTCACCATGGAGTCTCGTTATGCCTTGAACCGTCAGCGCGGTGCCGGCCGGAATGGTCAGGCGACCGGTTGCCTCCTGGTTCAGCAATCCGGACACCGATACGTCCTCAGTAAACTCCAGCGCGCCCCGCACAATCGATGGGGGAAGCGTGGACAGGCCTGATATCCGGGAGGTCCCGCTCCAGACCAGGTCGCCAGCTCCGAGCCAGTCCAGCGTGCCGCCCTCAGACAGAAGATTCGCGTACAGCGTCAGCGTGGATTCCAGCGTCAGGGAGCTCGTGGCCGGAAGCGTCAGCGTTTCGATCAGTTCGAGCGGCTGCGTTAGCGTCACGCTTGCGCCGGTCAGCGAAAGGGACTCGGCCATAATGCCGCCGGACAGCCCGAGCCTGCGGGTCGCGCCAGGTGATGCGACCAGCACCGCGTCCGGAATCTGCCACACGGCCCCATCGCCAAGGAGATCACCGCCGAAACGGATAACGGTCCCGCCCGAGCCTACCAGGCGGCCGGATACGAGGGTAATGTGCGATGCGGCATCCAGCGAAGCGGCCGACTCGAGCTGCAGGGTGCCGCCACTGACCAGCAAATCGCCCGTGCGCAGTTCGGTGCCGACCACATGCTCCCCGGCCGTGACGCTGGTTTGGCCGGACACCGTGAGGCCCTCCGGGGCATCGATGCCTGCACCGGCCAGTTCGAGTGAAGGCCAGGAAGCAAGGCCGCTGACGGATTGCCGGAGCCCTCCGTCGAGGCGAAGCAGGGTGAATCCGGTGGCGGACCCTGAACCCAGCAGGTGGCCGCCGACGAGGAGGGTGTCGGTGCCGGACAGGGTGCCGTCGACTCGGACCAATCCGCGCACATCAAGGGCGGTTGTGGAAGCATCGAGGGTGACCGCGGCGTCGACAACAAGCGAGTCGGTGATGGCGAGTTGGGAGCCGGTCAGCGAGGCGTCTCCCGTAACGAGGAGCGCTGTGGCTTCTGCCGCGTCGAGCCGTGAGCCGGCGCGCAGTTCGGTAGTGCTGGTCGCTCCGCCCCCCGACAGCGAGACCCCATCGCCCAGAACCAGCGGTGCCGACGCAGAGGAGATTGTACCGCTGTTCAGGTACGTGTCCGAGGCGTCGGCCAGGGTCAGTCCATTGTGGAGCAGTGCGCCGGTGTTGTTGAGCGCCGTCGGCAGGTCGGTGCCCGCAAAGTGCACGCTGGACAGCCGTGCGACCTGTGCGTTGGACAGTGCGCCGTCAAACTGAAGCGGCTGCGATCCGCCGGGGCCAAACAGGAGCGAGCCCGTAAGATTGACGATGTCCGCTTTCCATGGCTGCCCGGATGCGATGTCGCGGATCGTCAGGTCACCCGCGTTTTCGATGCGACTGGTTGCGGGCGCGGCGCCTTCGCCCAGTCTCAGGGCACCGATAAAAAGTGTACCGCCCCGGTGGAGGATCGCGGCGGGCGGAGGGAAGGCGCCTGCGATGTGTACCTCCGGCATGTTCGCCAGCCCGGCGAAGTCGGCGGTGCTCCGAATGGGGCTGTCGGAGTTCGTGATGGTCACCCGGTCCTGGAACAGCACCTCTCCCGAGCGCACAAACTCGATGGACCCGCGTGGCAGATCGATGGACTCGGCGACAATCACATCGCCCGAGAAGAGAAGTCTGTGATCACTCAGGTCTGTGGGCAGGCGATACTGCTGGCCGCCGCCGAACTCGACGACCCGTGGGGCCGGCGTGTACTGGATGCTGCCTGTAAGCGTGTTGCCCTGGAAGCGCACGCGTGCCGAATCGGGAGCGACCTTGGAGGAGTTGGCGGGATTCACGCGACCCGGAACGCCGACGGACGCGCCCAGCGTGACGGTCAGTCCGGTGAAGTCGACGATGGACGCATCGAAGTAGACCGAGTGCAGCGCGTTCTCCAGTTCGGGTGCGGTCGGATTGTCCGTGTTCGCGACGCCTGCGCCGAAGACAAGCGCGCTTGCGCTGCCGGGCTCAAAGTCCAGCGTGCCCGAGCCGGAGGCAAAGCGCACAAACTTCTCGGAGAAGCGGACCTCTGTCGCTCCAGCAAAAGCGTCGAGCTGGAAGGTGACTGACTTGCCCGGGATGTCCAGGCTGATTCCGTCCGCATCGTCCCCCACGAAATACTCGCCGGCCGAAACGCACACGCGGCCGCCAGCGGGTGCGTTGCGATAGGCCAGCTCAAACGAGCGGAGGGGAGCCACCCGGGATCCGGGGTTGCCGTCGTCCCCGTCCGACGCGTTTACGAAAATGTCACACGCCTGGCCCGAGGCCGCTGAGGGCACGCAAAGGAGAAAGAAAACGGTTGCCTGGCAGAGGCGACGGAGCATGGAGGCCTGTTTATAACGTGAAGATAGTGTGCTATCGGCCGGTGCAGTTCAATCTGCGGCAGATACGGACGATGTCCACTGCTCGCTATACACCGCAGGAGTTGACAATGACTCATGCCACGCCCCATTTTCGCGTGAATGCCTAATTCGCGCTTCCAAAAAAGGCGAATCAGGCATTGGGTGCGTCGGCTTTTTCCGGTGTATCCCTCCCACAACGGAAGCTCACCCACTTCGAACTTCTACCCCTTTGCTGAGCAATCGCCTACCGCTTAGCGTGTTGGCGACCAGTGCGTCTGATGCTGGTCGCCATTGCTGTTGCTCAACGAATCTGAGCGCTGGACGGCCCCTCGCCTTTCGGTTCTCAACCCTCTAGTCAACAATCCTAATAACTCAAGGAGAGGCTCAGTCCATGGACAGCAAGAAATTGCTACAGCTTCTTGGTTCCTTGGTGATGGTGTTCGTGCTCGCGGCGTTCACTGGACCCCAGGACTCGTCGGCGCAGTCGACCTGGTACGTCAACTCGACGGAAGGGGACGACAACAACGACGGTAGCCAGATTAACAACGCCGGTGCAGGCGTCGGTCCCTTCGCGACCATCGACAAAGGCATCAGCGAAGCCAGCGACGGCGATACGATCGTCATCCTCGCCGGCACCTATAACGAGGACATCGATCCCGAGGCATCCAATGCCGGTATTGAGAACCTCACTTTCCAGGTTCAGGCCTCCGGGGGCAATACGATTGTCTTCATCGAAGACCTGAACATTGACGAAGATCAGAGCCTCTCCGGCGGTAACGGGAAGTTTCGGGTCACGGGTGGCGATGTCCGCCTGACCGACGGCGCCCTTACCGTAGCCTCCGGCATCCTTGAGCTGGCCGCAGGTGTTTCGGTTGAAGTCAATGACGGTTCCGTTTCGGGTAACAACTTTGTTTACCTCGGAGACGGTTCCGTTCGCTATGACCCGACGAACACCGGTGGCAGTCCTGCGACGATCACCACTGGTCTGGAACTGCCTTCCGATGGTGCCCTCGGCGGGGGTACGCTCTCGACCGACGCAGCGTTCGACAGCGGATCGCTGACGGTTGACCAGGCGATTACCGCAGGAGCCGTCGACCTGAACGGTGATGCAGCGGTAACCTTCCAGCAGTCCGTCGGCGGCACCGCCATCGACATCGACGGCGCAGGCGATGTGGCGTTCAACTCCACCGTGAGTGGTGGGGACTTCGACGTCACCGGGGCATCGGATGTAACGGTCACGGGCAACATGACCCTGTCCGCCGACCTGTCCATCGAAGGCACGGCCGATGCCGGTAGCTTCACGGCAAACGGCACCGTTACTGCCCTCTCGATTACGATCGACGGCGACGACGACGTGGACTTCAACGGCGCGGTTTCCGTCACCGGCGGCAACTTCGACCACGATGGATCCGGCGACGTCACCACGGGAGACGTCGACCTGAACGGAAATAACCTCGTTCAGACAGATGGCACGTTCACCATGTCGAGCACGCTGACCGTTGGCGATATCGACGCTGATGGGGTCCGTATCTCCAACGCGGCCGGAGCGTCCATGACGATTGACAACATCGTCCTGGAAAGCATCGACAATACGGGTGAGGACGGAACGGCACTCGATACCGACGAGTCCGTCTACGCGACGATTGACAACAACGGTACGTTCGTAATCAACGGCTCGATCACGGAGCAGACAGTGGTCGACGATGACGACGCCGACGAAGATGTCACGCACGCCCTCGCTATTGACAACGCGGACGACGCACTGTTCACAATCAACGCCACCACGGGCTTCAGTGGTGATGTGACCAACGCGGCCTCGAACTTCAACAACAACACGGGCGATGCCATCCAGGATGAGGGTATCGCAGTAGGCGCGAGCAACACGGTCACCGCTTCCTTCGCCGGCGCATTCACCGACCTCGGCTACTGGGGCGGCGGAACGCTGGCCATTACGGCCGGCACGGCTGCGATCGACGACCTGGAAACGGTCGGCGGACTCACTCTGTCTGCTGCACGTGCCATCACTACCACTGACCTGGTGGCGACCGGCAACGTTGATCTCCAGGCCGACGGCCCCGTAACACACGCTACCGTTCTGGATGTCGGTGGAACCCTGACGGTTTCCGGCGACGACATCACGATCAACGACGGCGCAGGCACGCACGAACTGGACGGCCTCACCGTCACCGGCGACGACTTCACCTACGGTGATGGCGACGACACGATCAACGTGGACGGCAATGCCACAATCTCGGACGCCACGATTGACGGCGCTCTTGATGTGGACAGTGGTAACTTCACCACCGACGGCGGAACGGTCACCGGTGCGCTCGGCGTTGAGGGAACGGCCACCTTCTCTGGTGCCGTCACCCTGGATTCGACCTTCGACGTCGATGGCGCAGCCACGATCAACGCGGGTAGCACGGTTTCGGCCGCTGCATTCGCCGCATCCGACATCGGCGGAGCCTTCACGGTTAACGGCACCTTCGACGGAACCGGTACAGGCACCAGTCTGACGGTAGGAAGCGCGACCATCGCGATTCCGGCCGGCATCCTGGATCTGGACGACGCGGACTTCACGCTTGGCGGTGACTTCACGGGTGGTACGCTCACCGACGCCGGGGATGTGACAATCAACATTCCTTCGGGCGGGGCGACCTTCTCGCCGGGTCCGAACACCACGGTGGACGGCTTCACGGCTGACGGCTCCGGCCGCACCGTTACCGTTTCGGAAGGCTTCACCGTCAGCGACAACGGCGTAGACGTCAATAACGACGCGACACTCGCCTTGGGCGACAACACCGTCACCATCGGTGCCGGTGGCCTGACGCTGGAGGACGAGGCCCAGATTACCACCTCGTCCACCGCAGGCGCTGTTGCGTTTAACGGCGGTGCTCAGGACATCACTGTCACGGGTGCTCCGACTACGGATCCGTCGATTTCAAACATCCGCGTAAACGGAACCGCCACGGTTACCGTGCGGAATGACATCGACATCACCGGCGACCTGGCACTGAACAACGGAACGTTCGTGGTCGACACCGGCGACACGGTCAACATGACCGGTTCGTCGGCTACGATCACGCGCAACCCGTCTACCGGAACCCTGACCGTTAACGGTACGCTCGCCGGTTCCTGGGATGTGGTTTACTTCGGCGCGGCAGGAACGACCTCCGGGGAGTTCTCTGACGGTCAGACCAAGTCCGCGACGGTCAACATGACTTCCGGCGCGACGCTGACCATTGACGACGCTGCGGACCTGTCTGGCAACTTCACCGTCACTGACGGAATCGTCGTCATCGACGCCAACGTCGGCGTTGCGGGCAACTTCTCCCTCAACGCGGCAGCTGATGGCTTCACTGTGAACGGCGGCGACACGTTCGACGTGGACGGAACCTCCACCTTCAGTGACCCGGCCACCATCACCGGAGCCTGGACGCAGGCTGGTGCCTTCACAGTCGCCAGCGGCGTCGTGGTGTCTGGCGCTGGTAGCTTCACCGTTGACGGTGATGCGACCTCCTCGCTCGAAGGCTCTCTGACGGTTGCGACGACCTTCGACTCCAATCACACTGTGAACGGCACGACCGATGACGATGCCGGCGACGCTGTGTTTGGAGCGGTAACGGTTGACAACGACGCAGTGGTCTCGCTCAACGAAATCCAGGAGACCGCAGCGGTCACCGTCACCGACGGTACGCTCAACCTGGATATGGCGGACGACGGCACGAACAACCCGGAAATCGACGGCGCAATCACCGTCACCGAAGGCGCCCTGACGCTCTCCGGCGATGATGAGATTCGCGACATCGATTCCATCGACATCGACGAGGGTGCATCATTGACGCTGAATGGTGTCGATGCAGACTCGGACGGCACGGTCGACGTTGGAGACGGTGGCGCCGGAGCGGCCACTCTTGATCTGGGCGGCCGCACGCTTGAAGTCGGCGGAAACTTCGAGGCCGATGCAGACGCTTCGCTGGGTACTACGGGTACGGTCAACGTGGACGGCGGTGGCGACATCGACGTCAACGGGAACACGATTCCCAACCTGACCCTGACCGGCGTGGACGAGCTGCTGTCGAACGCCACCGTTTCCGGTTTGCTGAACGTTGACGACGCGCTGGACCTCGGCGGATTCACGCTGACGCTTTCCGGCGATGCCCAGTTCGATGCAGACTTCACCAACGGTACGTTCGCCACGACAGGAACGACCCTGACGCTCGAGTCGGATACCGACGTCGACAACTTCACGGTCAACTCCTCGTCCACTACGACGATTGTAACCGACGACACCACTGCGCCGATCACGAACCGCACGTTCACGGTCAACGGTGACTTCACTATGGAGGCAGGTTCGCTTGCAATCGGTGATGAGACCCTTGACATCGCAGGTGGTGACTTTGACTACAACGTCGCTACAGGCGGCGCCATCACGATGGGCGACGGCGAGGTGCACTTCAGCGCGGCTACCGCCTTCGACTCCGATGACGTCAACGTCTCGCTGAAGAACGTCCAGGTGGACGGTCTCATCGACATGACGGTGGATCCGGGCAACGGACTGACCATCACCGGTACTGCGAACCTGGATGTGTCTCCGTCGGTCACTACGGACGATGCCAACGCGGCCACGACCAACTCGACCGTGACCTTCGGTAACGGATCGACGATTATCGTCTCCGCAACAGGCGTGCTTGCTCTGTTCGACGACGCCCCGACCCTGGGAACAGGAATGAAGGTGGAGTACGACGGTGGAGCAGCCACTACGGCCGGAAATGAACTTCCGTCTGCCGTGGCGACCTTCGAGACGGACAACACCGACTTCGCCTTCCTCGACGGAGTCAGCCTTACGGCCGACGCCATCATCCTTGACGGTGGCATCGACATCGATCCGTTCGATGACTCGGATCAGACCTTCACTCTGACGAGTGGCGGTACGATCACCTACGAGAACGATGCAGATGTCGAGGCTGGGGATTCCTTCACCCTTGCCGGTGACTGGAATGTGGTCTTCAACGGCCTCACCCCGCTTACCGACAACGAGTGGCCCAACGCGTATGCAGCTCCATTGACGATGGATGTGAATAGCGCGCTGACCATGCACGAAGCCCGCACGACGGTCGACTTGGCTGTTGACGCTGCATTGACTGTCGCGGGTGGTGGCTCACTTACGGTCACCGGCGACCTCTCCATTGAGGATACCGGCTCGTTCGTGACGAGTGCTACAGAGCTGATCATCATGGCCGGCTCGGCTGCTCAGTCCATCACCGTTGCTGCGGGAGGCACCACGCCTGGCGCGCTCGGGATCAACAACGCCGCCGGCGTTACCATCGATTCCGACCTCGACATGGAAGGTGGTACGCTTGTGCTGACCGATGGCCCGCTGATCACCGGCACCAACACGGTGACACTTGATCACGGTGGCACCGGCGCCCAGGGCTACACCCGTACGGACGGTGTTATCTTCGGCAACGTCCAGAAGGGCATCGAAACGAGCGGCACGAACCCGAACCGCGTTGAGTTTCCTCTCGGTGATGCAGCAGGCAACTACCGCCCGTTCGCAATCACCTTCAACGACCCGGCCAACGACATTGGTGACCTGAATGGCGGCGCCGACGACATCCAGCTGACAGTAGGCTACGTGGCCTCTTCACCTGGTGGCTCGAACGGCTTGCCGATCTCCACCACCGATTCGCAGGGCAACGCGCTCTCGATCGGCCGCTACCCGGATTTCCACTGGAATATTGAGTCCGCTCCGACGGTATCGCCGTCAGTGGACTACGACGTGGAATTCCAGGCCGAAGGCTACTCCGCCTTCGACCAGGAGGATGTCGAGCGCATGCGCGCAATTCGCCGGCAGGACGGCGCGACAACCAACTTCTGGATTGCAGCTGCCCCGACGGCTGGCGACAACGACAACTTCGCGGTGTCGTCTACTGAGCCGGTAGCAGTGGCCAGAAATGCAGTTGGCGCAGTCAACTCCAACGGAGTGCTCTTCACGTTCGGCCTCGAGCAGAACATGGGGGCAACCGACCCGGCCGCACTCACGCTGAATGCTGGCAACAGTGAAACCGTGGACCTCACCACCGTCTTCTTCGGCGGTTCGGAGAGCTACACGTACGCTGTGACCAACAACAACAGCGGTGTAGTGACCGGTGCGGCAGCCGGTGACATTCTCACGGTGACAGGCGTTGCCGCGGGAAGTGGCACCATCACGGTTGTTGCTACGGATGATTTCGGCACCACTGCCACGGCTACGGTGACGGCCACGGTTAATGCTGCGCTCTCCAGTTCAGCGTTGACCAACCTCGACCCGGTCAGCGTTGGCGCCGCCGACGCTACCGTCGACGGTTCGACGGCAATCGCTGGCGGTACGACTCCGTACACCTACACGGTTGCGAGTGACGACACGGCAGTTGCGACGGCGACTGTTGATGCCGCCACCGGCGTGATCACGGTGACGTTTGTCGGTCAGGGTACTGCCACCATCACGCTCACGGCGACCGATGCCGAGGGCGATGCGGTGACCAGCACCTTTACCGTCACGGTCAACCCGGCAGCCTCTGCTGGTGGCACGCTGACTGACCAGGTGGTAACCAACGGAAACACCGTAGACCAGGATGTCTCCGGTGAGTTTGCCGGCGGCACGGGTGGCTTCACCTACACCGCTGCTTCGAGCGACGATGCCATCGCCACGGCGGCTGCATCCGGCTCGACGGTGACGACGACCGGTGTTCAGCCTTACGTGCTGACTGCTGGCTCCGTGACGGCTGACGCCGGCCCGGCGACCATCACGGTCACGGCTACCGATGCCTTGGGCAGCGCAGTGTCTTCGACGTACGATGTCACCGTCAACCCGGTGCTCGGTAACGTCGACGGCTCCGGTGGTGCCAGCCCGGCATCTGCCAGCCTGGCGCTTGATGCCTTCCTGGGTCTCGCGACCCTGACGGCCAAGCAGACGACTGCAGCTGACTACAACACCGATGCGAGTGTCACGCCGTTCGATGCGGCTCTGATCTTCGACGCATGGCTGAACCCGACCCCGGGCGCAGCTTCGAAGAAAGAGTTCGCCGCGAACCCGGCCTCTGACGTCGCCTTCGGCGAGGTAGCCATGCAGGTCACCAAGGTCACGATTCCTGTGACGCTCACCGGCGACAATGCCGCTGCCGTGTCCTTCAACTTCGAAACGCTGATCAACACCGAGCTCGCCACGGTGACTGGTGTGACCGGCGCAGTCGAGGGATGGACCGTCAAGCACATGATCGGTGAGGACGGAACCCTCCGCATCGCAGGCTTCGGCCTCGAGGCCATCCCGAGCGACGGCGTTGTGGCGAACATCAGCATCGAGCTGACGAACGCGGGCAACGAGTTCGCTCTGAAGGGACAGGGTGCCGTCAACAACAACCCGGCAACGGAGCTCGAAGGCATCGACGTAGTCGAACTGCCCGAGGACTTCGCGCTTCTCGGCAACTACCCGAACCCGTTCAACCCGAGCACGAACATCTCCTTCGACCTGCCGGCATCCGCCGAGGTCACCGTTGAGGTGTACGACATGCTGGGTCGTCGCGTGATGGTGCTGCCGGTTCAGACGGTCCAGGCCGGCGCCAAGCGTTCCATTCAGCTGAACGCTTCGCAGCTTGCCTCTGGATCGTACTTCTACCGGGTCATTGCACAGATGGAGAGCAAGACGCAGGTCGACAACGGCCGCATGCTGCTCATCAAATAGTATTGACAGCCGAGGGGAGGGGGCCTCAGGGCTCCCTCCCCGAGGTGTCGATCCCATCTGGCAACACACCCAAGAAGAGCGATATATCCCATGCGAAAGGTTCTCTCAAACTGGCTGCGTTCCGCCGCCCTTGCCATCGCGCTCGTCGCGATGGGCGCCGATGTCTCGCTGGCACAGGTCACTGTGGCAGTCAACGACATCTCTGGGCGCCCCGGTGAGTCGGCAGTCGTAGCTGTGGACCTGAGCGGCGTAGAGGGTGGTGCAGCCATTCAGTCTTACCAGCTGACGGTTGGTAACACGAACGGCAACGTTGCACTTGCTAGCGTGAACTACACTGGCGCTCTCGCCAGTGCCTTCACGAACAACAACAACGGTACTTTTCCGTCCACGGCGGACGTCACCATCGGTGGCTTCTCGACTGGCACGGACATTACCACCTCGGGCACGCTGCTCTTTCTCACATTTAATTTCGTCGCCGCCGGCTCAGACACGATTACGCTGACCGGAACGACGTTCAACGCAGGCAACCCCGCCGTCGCTGCAGGCTCCGACCTCTCCGCCGCCGTGGTTTCCTCTAATCGTTTCCTCAACGCGTCGAACCACAACGTGCTGACGACCGCTCCTGATTTCGTTATCGAGATCACGGCAGAGGACGCCTTCACGGCTGGTGACAACGTCATCTCCTTCAACTTCGATCTGGATTATGATCCCGCAGTCGTCACCCTCGGTGCCGTTTCTGCTGGCGATCTCAACGCTTCCGGCTGGACGTTTAACTCCAGTGGTGGAGGTGCTACCGGCTCGATCACGGTTGGAGCGTTCAACTCCGGTGGCGGCGCCCTCAACGGCGCAGGTGTCATTGCCCGCATCGCTGCTACGGCAGCAGCGGCTGGCACAAGCACCCTGGATCTGAACAGCGTTGTCTTCAATGCCGGCACGCCGGTGTACGCTGATCGCGACGGCTCTGTCACGGTCACCTTCGTGGCTGCAAACGTGCCGCCGGTTGCGAGCGATGCCAGTGCATCGACGAACAACTTCGCCGACGTGGACGTCACGCTGAGCGCAACAGACCCGGACAGCAGTCCTGCTGCCCTTACCTACAGCGTCACTCAGCCGGCCAACGGCTCCGTGACCCTGGCGGGCAACGTGGCGACCTACACGCCGGACTTCCCGTTCACGGGCGACGACACGTTCACCTTTACCGCCAACGATGGTGAGGATGATTCGAATGTCGCAACAGTGACCGTCACCTCGACGGCAACCGCCGAGGCCGTGCTGTCCGGCGTCAATGAAGTACCCTTCGTCGCTTCTCCCGGTTCGGGCGTGGTGAACGTGACCATCGCCAACGGCGTGGCCACGATGACGGGTAACTTTGCCGGTCTTGCCGGCGATTTCGCTGCGTCGCACGTGCACAACGCACCTGTCGGGCAGAACGGCGGTGTGGTGCAAGACCTCACGGCCGGGGTGTCTGTCGACGCTGGAAACCGTAGCGGCACGTTCAACACGGTTGTGGACCTGTCAACCAACGCGGCGCTCGCCGACGCCATCTGGAACAGCGGCGCGTACGTTAATGTGCACTCCGCGGCCTATGGCCCGGGTGAACTGCGTGGTCAGATCCTGCCGGCCCCGAACTCGGCGCCGAACGGAACGGCCGTCCGTGCCCCGTCGGACGTGAAAATCATCGGCAACAGTGGTGATCGCCTCTACTCGGTGTCGTGGCTGCCGGCCAACGACCCGAACGGTGACACGGTCAACTACCTGTACCAGATGTCGATGAACGCGAGCTTCACGGACATCGTATCGTTTGACGACTTCTCCGACGGCAACGGTTTCCGTGTCACGGTGGGCGAAGCGGCCGAACTGTACGACTTCGTGACCGACGCCGACCCCGGCATGGTCAACGTAGGCGGCACGGTCACGCTGTATCACCGCGTGATCACGACGGACGGCTCTCGCTGGACTGCGGGTACCTCTGCCGAGATTACGCTGGAGCGCGGCACGGTGACGTCCAATGAGGGCGAAGCTGACCTGCCGACCGAGTTCGCGCTGAAGGGCAACTACCCGAACCCCTTCAATCCGAGCACGAGCATCCAGTTTGACCTGCCTGAGGCAGCCGACGTGACGGTGACCATCACCGACATGTTGGGCCGCCAGGTGCTGAACGTCCCGACGCAGGCAATGTCTGCCGGGGCCGACCGCGCCATTCAGGTCCAGGCCGGATCGCTGGCCTCAGGTCTCTACCTCTACCGCGTGGTGGCTCGGTCCGCCCAGGCCACCTACGCGAAAGTTGGCACGATGACGCTTATCAAATAAGCGGCTTCGTCCAGACCTTCCGGAGCCCCGGTTCGCCAACGGCGGGCCGGGGCTTCTGGTATATATGCGTGGCCCATATTGGGTAGTGGTCGCGCGTTCTGAGTACTAGGAACAAGAGCGGACCACGAACGATTGCACCCGCGTCGCCCCATCCCGCTCGATTCATTTCAACACTCGCCGGCCTATGCGCTTGCTACGGGGTTCCTCGTCTTTCCTCCGCTGCCTTGCAGCCGCTCTCTTCCTCTCTATTGCCGGCGTTTCCGGGAGCCATGCCCAGGTAACGGTGACCGTTGCCGACGTTTCAACGAGTGTTGGCACCGTAGTCGAAGTGCCGGTTGTTCTGTCCGGCGTCGAGGCGGGCGCAGGCGTCAACTCGTTCCAGTTGACCATCACCAGCTCGGATCCCGCGGTGGTTCCAGATCGAGCCGATGCAGGCTCCCCGAACTTCCACAACAGCAGTGGAACGCTGGTGCAAAACTTTACGGTGTCGTCCAATGATGCGAACGGGCGAATCGGCGGATTCACCTCGTCCAACAACGCCTTTACCGGCAGTGGCACGCTGATTCTGGTTAGACTGAAGGCCACCGCGGCGGTCTCGTCGACGATCACCCTGACGGATTTCAGACTGAACAGCGGCAATCCGGCCCATACACCCGACGTGCCGTCGTTCACGTTTGACGCCACCGGCAGTGGTGGCGGCGGCTCCAACAACGCACCAGTTGCCAGCAACGTCAACGTCACTACCTCTCAGGACACGCCGGTCACGGTCACCTTCTCCGCGACGGACGCAGACGCCGATAACCTCACGTACAGCGTAGTCGCCACCCCGGGAAACGGCACGCTCGGCACGGTCTCCGGCAACACCGTGCAGTACACACCGGGAAGTGGTTTCACCGGCACCGACTCGTTCACCTACAAGGCGAACGACGGTACCGAGGACTCGAACACGGCTACGGTGTCAATCGTCGTCGGCTCGACCGGCGGGGGCAACAACTCGCCCATCGCGAATGACGACTCGTACACAGTAGGCGAAGACGCCGCCTTGAGCGTGCCCGCTCCCGGCGTGCTCACCAACGACACGGACGCCGACGGAAACTCGCTGACTGCCTCCCTGGAAACCAGTCCGGACAACGGGTCGGTGTCGCTGGCTTCCAACGGCTCGTTCGCATACGTGCCCGACGCCGATTTCTCCGGGACGGACACCTTTACCTACGTGGCCAACGACGGCACGATCAACTCCAACACGGGCACCGTCACCATCACCGTGACGGCGGTCAACGACGCTCCAGTCGCCCAGAATCAGTCCGTGACCACGGAATCGAATCAGGCGGTCACCATCACCCTGGTGGCTACGGACGCAGAGAGCGACCCGCTAACCTATACCATAACCGCGACGCCGCTCAAAGGGAGCATCAACCAGAGCGGGAACGTGGTGGTCTACACGCCGAACAACGGCGAGTCAGGAGGGGACAGTTTTGCCTTCAAAGCGAACGATGGCCAGGAGGACTCGAACAACGCGACCGTAACGATCACCATCGGCTCGCTCAACACGGCCCCGACCGCCACCGACGACAGCTATGACGTCGACGAAGACGACTTTCTCGGCGTGCCGGCGCCGGGCGTGCTGGCGAACGACTCGGATCCAAACGGCGACAACCTGACGGCTTCCCTGGTATCCGGCACCAGCAACGGTGACATCAGTCTCCAGGCGGACGGCAGCTTCCTGTACACGCCCGATGCGGACTTCAACGGCACCGACACGTTCGTCTACGAAGCCTCGGACGGGTCTTTGGCCGATCAGGGCACGGTGACCATCACGGTAAACCCAACCGGCACGGCCCGCCTCCAGGTGATCCATAACGCGCCCGACGCCCAGGTTGACCCGGCGGATGTCTACCTCAACGGTGAGCTGTTTCTGCTCAACGCTCCGTACCACACGGCCTCGCCCTTTGTGAGTCGGGCCGACGGCACGCTGGACGTTGTGATGACACCCAACGGCACCGGCATGGGCGGCGCGGTGGCAACGTTTCAGACTACGCTGGATGAGAACGGCACCTACGTCATCATCCTTGGCGGAAGCACCCAGAGCAGCTATGCCCTGAACAGCATTCCCAACGCCAAGGAGTCCACCAGTAACGACCGGTTTGAGGCGTTCTTTTTCCAGGGCGGCTCTGACCTGCCGACGATCGACATCGTCAACCAGTCTGACGACCTCGACAATCCGGGGGAAGTGACAGTACTGGCAGGCGCCACGTTCGGAGACTTTACGCCCTATCTGCCGAATACGCCGAACTCCTACAACTTCGCCCTGCGCACGTCTGGAGGATCTACGATCGACGTATTCCGGCTTGCCCTCACAGACGCTGGAGCTACCTATTCCGTAGTCGTCGGCGGCCTGCTGAATTCGCCAGCCTACCCGATTTCCATGACGGCCTTCGATGCTGCCGGCAATGCCAAGCTCGGCAACGTCGTCACCTCCATCGAGCCGATCGACGAACTCGCGCCGAAGACCTTCCTGCTTCGCGGCAACTACCCCAATCCGTTCAATCCGAATACAAACATCCAGTTTGACCTTCCGGAAGCGGCCGAAGTTGCTGTGCGTGTGACGGACCTCCTCGGACGCGAAATGCTGTCGATTCCTGCGCAGCAATTCTCCGCGGGCACCAACCTGTTTATTCCGGTTGATGCGTCAGAGTTGGCCTCCGGTATCTACATCTACCGCGTAGAAGCGCGCACCGTGCGGACCACGCATGTGGCCACAGGCACGATGACGCTTATCAAATAGGCGCGATGGGCGCCGCATCCCGGCGCACGCATGATTCGGGTCTGACGTCCGCACTCGACGCATCCGGCCTGCCGATCCCGCTGATCGCCGTGGCATTGGTAGCTGCTTCGGCCGTTCTGCTGGGCACCGAGATCCCGGGAAGCGCCTATACACTGGCAGCCGCCGGCTCCTTTGCGATCTATCTCCTGGACCGAGCATGGCCGTTCTCCCCGGAGGATGCAGCCAATCGACCGGAACGCGCGACATGGCACGGCGACCATCGCTGGTATCGGTTTCCAGCGCTGATCCTCGCCATTGGCTTGAGCCTGTGGGCGCTGCTTCAGTTGCCTCGAGCTGTATGGCTCTTTGCCGCAGCGCTGACGGTGCTGGCGGGCCTGCACGCCGTGCCGCTGGGCGGACGAAGGCTCAAGGCGAGCGCCTGGCTCAAACCGTCACTCGTGGCGGCAGCCTGGGCCGCAGGCGCAGTACTCATCGTGCCGTTTGCAACCGGCGGGGAAATCACTCGAGCAGTTGTGCTGCTGCTGGCAGTGCGCGGGCTCACGGTCGCGGCCAATGTGGTCCTGACAGATCTCGCAGATTCCGAGGGTGATGCCGCCGCCGGACTCACCTCTCTTGCCACACGCTCCGGCGAGCGCGCTGTGCGTAGTCTTGCTTCGGCGTTGATCATTGCGGGCGCGGTGCTGTGCCTCGCGCAATTCGTCAGAAGCGGAAATGTGCTCTGGAGTGTCGAAGCCCTTGGACTCGTGCTCTATCTGGCAGTGGTCCAGCGACGGGCAGCACTCCCCGAGCCCATCGTACTGGACCTCCTGGTGGCCTGGCCTGCCGTCACCTGGCTGGTCTCCCGGCTCTGACCGCGCCGCCCATCGCCCGAAGAAGCCACTGACGCGGCGCAGCGCACCGTCCGGGCATCGCAGAATCCACCCATGAAGTCCAGCGTATATCATTCGCTGGGGCGCTCTGAAATGCGCCCGCTTCCTCGACCCCTGTGATCCCGACATCGATGGCCCGAATCCTTTCGGCACTTCTGCTGGCCTCTGCGCTCACCGCCTCGGCCAGCGCCCAGGAACTCCCGATTCAGCTGGATCTGGACCACGCCTCGTTTGCCTATGACGAGTCGTCTTCCATGATCGAGCTCTACCTGGCCTTCGAGGCCGCGACATTGCCCTTCAACCAGCATGAACAGGGCTTTCTTGCCGTTCTGCCCGTTGATCTGAAGGTGCAGCGCGCGAGCGATGCGCTCCTGCCCGGCACGCCGGCCGAGGCCGTTTGGGCGGACTCGCTGGACCTGTCCTTCATGATCGCGGATACGACTTCGCTTCAGCAGGGTCAGCAATTCCTGCATCAGGTCCGCGCGGCGGTGCCGCCGGGTGAGTACGAACTCCAGGTGTCGATCCCCGGGGAGCAGGCGCGCCCGGCCATGATGCTTCGCCGCGATGTCGTGGTACCCAATTTCTCGGATTCGGAGTTCGTGGAGCTGTCCGACCTCACGCTCGCGAGTGAGGTGCGCAGAGCCGACTCCCGCGACGAGGCGTTCTACAAGAACGGCCTGGTGGTCAAGCCCAACGCCAACCAGCTCTTTGGGGCGGGGCTCAGCCAGCTCTACTACTACGGCGAGGCCTACAATCTCGAGCGCCTCTCTACGCAGAGTGACGAGTACACAGTATTCGCTTACATAGCCGAGGCCAACCTGCCGCAGCCCATCGAGGGGCTGCAGCGCAGATCTACGCGTCCGCTCCGCGATCCCGATGTGCTCATCGGCAGCTTCAACCTGGCCACACTGCCGAGCGGATCGTACTTCCTGCGAGTCGCCTTGCTGAACGCAGAGAACGAATCCATCGTCGAGCGCTCCCGCAAGTTCTTCGTTTACAACCCGCACATCGAGCAGGTAGTCACGACGGGCCTGGAAGCGGATTTCGAGACCAGCCAGTATGCGACGATGTCGCTGGAGGAGGTGGACAAGATGTATGAGCACATCACGCCCATCGCCACCGACACCGAGCGCAGCCGCATGCGCAGTATCGAGGATCTGGAGGAGCGCCGGCGCTTCCTGATGCAATTCTGGCAGATGCGTGATCCGAATACGAACACGCCCATCAACGAATTCCAGGAAGAGTTCTACCAGCGCCTACAGTTCGCCAACGACCGCTACACGTCCAGTTTTGACGAGGGTTGGAAGACAGACCGCGGACGTGCGCTGCTGAAGTACGGCCGACCGACGAACATTGAGCCGCACCTCTTTGACCGCGGCTTCCGCCCTTACGAGATCTGGCAGTACAACAACATTCCGGGAGAAGGACAGGCCATCTTTGTCTTTGCCGACCGGGACGGTTACGGCTTCTTCGAGTTGCTGCACTCCACCGTCTCCGGAGAACGAAAACTCGCCAACTGGCAGAACGAGATCCGCGAGGGGTCCAACTAGACTTCGCAGTCCGGCGCGCGCGCGCAGGTTATTTTCTCCGGCAGAACCACCACGACAGGTATGCCGGTAGATCACACCTACATCGACGCCCTCTCATCGCAGGTAGGGCAGGAAGTCACTCTCAAGGGGTGGCTGTACAACAAGCGCGGCGGAAAGGGGATTTTCTTTCTGATTCTCCGTGATGGATCCGGGTTGGCCCAGTGCGTGGTCAGCGAGGAAGACGTGGATGCATCCAGTTGGCAAGCGGCTTCGGATGCCACCCAGGAGAGCGCTGTCGCCGTGACCGGCAATGTGCGGGCTGATGAGCGCCAGATCGGCGGCTTTGAGGTGCAGGCCTCGTCCGTATCGCTGATCAGCAAGGCGGAGGAGTATCCCATCACGCCCAAGGAGCACGGCGTCGAGTTCCTGATGAACCAGCGCCACCTGTGGCTACGCAGCCGCAAGCAGTGGGCCGTCATGAAGGTGCGCAATCGCATCATCTACTCGATGCACCAGTTCTTCCAGGAGCAGGGCTTCGTGCAGATGGATGCGCCGATTCTGACGGGCAATGCGGTCGAGGGCACGTCCACGCTCTTCGAGATCGATTACTTCGGCCGCCCGGCCTATCTGACTCAGAGCGGTCAGTTGCACGGCGAGGCGATGGCGATGGCGATGGGCAAGATCTACACCTTCGGGCCGACCTTTCGCGCCGAGAAGTCCAAGACCCGCCGCCACCTCACCGAGTTCTGGATGATCGAGCCGGAGATGGCGTTCTTCGATCTCGACGACAACATGGAGCTCGCGGAAGGCCTGTTGGTGCGTCTGGTGGGCGATGTGCTCCGCGACTGTCAGACCGAGCTCGAGATCCTGGAGCGTGATCAGGAGCCGCTCAAGCGGGTGCAGGGACCGTTTCCACGCATCTCCTACGACCGCGCCGTGGACATCCTGCACTCGGACGAGACCGCCGACATGATGGACGCGCGCATGGAGAGTCTGCGCGAGGAGGACGCGGCGCTGGATATCGAGCTGGCCGACAACAAGAAGCGCTACGGTCAGGCCAAGAAGTGGGAGAAACGCAAGATGGACGCGCGGGAGATCGAGATCCACAAGCGCAAGGCGGACATCGAGGAGGATCTGCGCAACCTGCCGAACTGGAAGGAATCGGCTCGCACGTTCGAGTGGGGCACGGACTTCGGTGGATCCGACGAAACAGTGATTACCTGGCATTTTGACCGGCCGATCATCGTTCACCGGTTCCCGCACCAGTTCAAGGCGTTCTACATGAAGCGCGATCCCGAGGACGATCGGCTGGCGCTGGGCATGGACGTGCTTGCCCCGGAAGGCTACGGCGAGATCGTCGGCGGGGGAGAGCGGGCAACCGATCTGGAGTTCCTGCAGGCGCAGGTGAAGGCTCACGGGCTGCCGGAGGAGGTATTCGACTGGTACTTCGACCTGCGCAAGTTCGGCAGTGTGCCGCACTCCGGGTTCGGGATAGGCCTGGAGCGCACCGTCTCCTGGATTTGCGGCCTGCACCATTTGCGCGAGGCGATTCCGTTTCCGCGGCTGCTGGATCGCATTCACCCGTAGGTGGGGGCGGGCGGAGCGCTCGCGGGTCCCGGCGCGGCGCGCCCCCCCAGATCGGCGCGGCGTCCCCGAGCGGCGCATCCCCCAGAGCGGCGCGGCCCTCAGCACGGCGCAGCGTTTGCATTCACTCCCGGCAGATCCTCACATCACGCTCAACGACCATGAAATCGAACATTCCGGTCCTGCTCGCCGTGCTGCTGCTGGCGGCGACGGCCACTCCACTGGACACCAATGCACAGAATCGCACGGTGTCAGTGCAGGGCGAGGGCATCGTGCATGTCACGCCGGATTTTGCCGTCGTGCGCTTTGCCGTCGTCACCCATAATGACGACGCCGAGCGCGCCTTCGATGCCAACGAGGCCGCTGCAGCCAGGGCCATGAACGCGGTCCGGGGCCTCGGCATCGAGGAGCGGTTCATCAAGCTTGAAACGCTCCAGCTCCAGCCTCGCCGTGAATACAACCAGCAGACGCGAAACTGGGAGGAGCGCGGGTTCGAAGCCACGCGTCAGGTGTCGGTGGAGATTGATGACATGGAAAAGCTCCCGGCGCTCGTTTCGACCGTAGTCAGCCAGGGTGCGAACCGGCTGGGCGGCATCACCTACGATGTGCGTGACCGCGAAGGTGCCCGGCAGGAGGCTCTGCGCCTGGCCGCCGCAAATGCGCGTGAGAAAGCCGTGCTCTTGACGGAGGCGCTGGGCGCGGGCCTGTCCTTTGTGATGCAGATCACAGAATCCGGAGTCTACTTCCCGACTCCGCAACCGGTGATGCTTCAGGAAGCCGCGATGCGGGCCGACTCGGGTGGCAATCCGGCCGCCTATGCGGCGGGTGAGCTTGAAGTCAGGGCCAACGTGTCCGTCACGTTTGCCATCGAGTAGGAAGCAGGCCGCGAACTCCGACCCGGATTCAGGACTCGCGAGGCTCAGGCTACGGATTCAGTGCCGACATCCTCCGCGAGGTCGGTCATCCAGGTCACGACACCCTCGATAACGCGATCCCGATCCAGGTCATTGAAGGTTTCGTGGTAGGCGCCCTCAAACAGACTCAGCTGCTTGTGATCGGTTGAGGCGCGCGCGTACAGCTCCGCACTTCCGTCCGGGTCGGTGAGTCGGTCTGCCGTGCCGTGGAAGACCAGTAGCGGCATGTCGAGCCGGTGTCCCTCGCGCTCTACCTCGCGCATTCCCCGGATAAACTCGGCACCGGTCCTGGCGGGAATGCGTCCGTGGTAGTTGAGCGGATCGGCATTTGCCTGCTCGACGACATCGGTCTCCCGCGAAATGGCCGAACGGTCCATCTTGATGGTGGGAAGACGAGGTGCGACCTCGCCGATCACGGTCGCGAACCGCTGCAGGATAGCCGCCTCGCTGCTCTTGAGCAGTGGACTGGACAGGATAAGGCCGTCGACTGCACCCGGATTGCGCAGAGCGTAGAGCGTGGCAATCAGTCCTCCCATGCTGTGCCCAAACAGCACCACCGGGACATCCGTCCACGCGGAACGCGCCGCAGTGAGCATGTGGCCCAGGTCCTCAACTAGTCGAGAGATCCGGGCGATGAACGCAGGGCGCCCTGGCGAGCGACCAAACCCCCGGTGGTCGTACAGCAGCACGCCGAACCCGGAGTCGGCCATTGCCCGGGCTACATGCCCGTAGCGTCCTGAGTGTTCGGCATAGCCATGCGAAACCACGACCGCCCCCTGGAGGGCGATGGTGGGTTCAATCAGCCTGAAATGGAGCGGGTTTTCACCCGAACTGGAAGGATCCGCCACGTCGTCTTCCGGCGGATCGCCGGAGTCAGGCCTGGCTGGGCCTGAGTTTGGAGTACACAAACAAGAGCACGATCGCGCCGCCGGTGGCTGTCAGGAAACCCCCGACCATGCTGGTCGCAGCGATGCCAAGAAGGCCGCCGAGGAAGCGACCTACAAACGCGCCCGCAATACCAAGCAGCGTGGTCATGATGAAGCCGCCGCCCTCTTCGCCGGGCATAATGTACTTGGCGGCTGTGCCGGCCAGAAAGCCGACGATGACCGTTAACAGGATGCTCATGATATCCTCGTGGGTGAAGGAAGTGTGACAAGGTAGGCAATGCTACGGGGGCCGTCTATCTTGGGATGCACTCAGGCAGAAAACGGTCAATACGCCCCATGAGCAGGACATTGATGGTCTCCATTTCCGGGATCAGAGGAATTTTCGGAAGTGGGCTCGACCCGGATGTTCTGGTGCGATTCTCGTCGGCGTATGCGGCGTGGGTGAAGGCCGAATCCACCACTGCCAAGGTGGTCATCGGCCGCGATGCTCGGGTCACCGGTGGTCTGTGTGCCCGCATCGTGTCTGCGACGCTGGAGGCGGCCGGCATTGATGTCGTCGACCTTGGATTGGCCACGACGCCCACGGTCGAAATGGCGGTGATCGGACTCGGTGCCGGGGGAGGAATCGTGCTCTCGGCCTCCCACAATCCCGCCGAATGGAACGCGCTGAAGCTGCTCAACAGCAAAGGCGAATTCCTGTCGCCAGAGGAGGGTCAGGAGGTCATCCGGCTTGCTGATGCGGAGGTCGAGCCGACCGTAACCTGGGATCGGATCGGCTCCTACTCGCAGGCTTCGTACCTCGACGAGCACATACAGGCCATCCTGGACCTTGAGTTCATAGATCCGGAGCCCATCGCCCGACGGGATTTCAGGGTAGTGGTAGACGGTATCAACTCTGTCGGAGGCGTTGCCATCCCCGCACTGCTGAGGCGTCTCGGCCTGCGCGACGAGCAGATTGTCTGTCTCAACTGCGAACCGACCGGCCGATTTGCCCATGTGGCAGAGCCGCTTCCGGAGAATCTGGTCGAAACCATCGCGGCAGTCGGGGAATCCGGCGCAGATCTGGGCATTGTGGTCGATCCGGACGCAGACCGGCTCGCGCTCATTCAGGACGGAGGCGTCTATCTGAGCGAGGAGCTCACTCAGGTCGTAGCCGCCGATTTCCTGTGGGGCTTCCGTAACGGGCCGTTTGTGACCAACCTCTCTTCTTCGCGCGCCATCGAGGATGTCGCTGCCCGCCACGGAAACGATGTCTACCGCTCAGCCGTCGGCGAAATCAACGTCGTCAAGAAGATGCAGGCGGTCGATGCGGTACTGGGCGGTGAAGGAAACGGCGGCGTCATCCTGCCTGACCTGCACTACGGCCGTGATGCGCTGGTCGGAACGGCCATGATTCTGCAGCATCTCGCCAATCAAAACGCTTCATTGAGCGACATTCGTGCCGGGCTGCCCACGTACCACATCGTCAAGCAAAAGACCGAAATCGGCGAACTGGACCCGGACGGGCTGCTTGAGCGCATGGCCGAGCGCTACGCCGGAGAGCGCATCTCGACCATCGACGGCGTCAAGATCGATTTCGACGAGGGCTGGGTGCACATGCGCAAGTCCAACACGGAGCCGATCATCAGGGTCTATTCAGAAGCGACGACCGAGGATCAAGCCCGCAGCCTCGGAGAGCGGTTCATGCAGGAGTTGGTGAGCTGACGGGCGATGGCCTACAGATCCTGGAACCGGGCGTCCTCTGCCTCGATCGCACCGCCTGACTGCCCCGCACCCGGCTTGCGGTGCACGGTGACGCGCCCCGCATCGTGCTGCGCGCCTGCGGAAGGCCCCGACGCCGTCTGTCCCGACGCGTACCCCGGCCCGGAGGACTCGGCATACCCCTTCTGAGCGGCGCTCATGACTTCCTCCACATTCTTCATGACCCCGCGCACGAATCGTCCGGCCATGAACATCTTGTAGGCCAGCCAGAGCAGGAGAACAATGAGGGCGATCTTGAACATCAGACGCGCACCGGGTTGAAGTATGTGGTGCCCGCGTAACCGACCTTCGCCACCTGTCGCACGATGGCCTCGAGGTCTTCCTCCGAGTGCACAAAGTCGATCTGCTCGGTATTGACGATCAAAAGCGGGGTCGCGTTGTAGCGGAAAAAGAACTGCTCGTACGCCTGATTCAGCGAATCGATGTAAGCGCGGTCCATATCGCGCTCATACGAGCGCCCGCGGCGCGCGATCATGCGCATGAGCCGGTCCGTTGAGGCCTGCAGGTAGACAACCAGGTCCGGCTTGGGGATGGAAGCCTGCATGATGCCGAACATGGTGTCGTAGAGCTGGAGCTCATCGCCCGAGAGATTGAGCTGTGCAAACAGGCGATCCTTGTCGAACATGTAGTCCGAGATGACCCTTGTGTGGAACAGGTCCGGGCCTCCAAGGGCCTGCTGCTGGCGGAAGCGGCTTGCCAGGAACGCGAACTGCGTCTGGAATGCCCACCTGGGGCGGTCCTCATAGAACCTGGCGAGGAAGGGGTTCTCGTCGAACTCCTCCATCACCTCTCGCGCGCCGAACCGACGAGCCAGCAGCCGCGTCAGCGTGCTCTTGCCCGCTCCGATCACCCCCTCGATAACGACGTAGCGGATTTCAGACGGCAAGCGCTCGCTTACCCGCGCCTGCAACCCCCGACCCTCGCCGGGCCACAGCTCGGCCTGCGGCGCCTCACTGGAGTCCGGAGACAGGACGACGCCTGTCACGCGAGACGCCGAACCCTCGACTCCCTCGAGCAGGCCCGTCACGGTGGCATTCAGGCCTGGCACCCAGAGGTTGGGCGCAAGGTCGGCAAGCGGTCTGAGCACGAACTCCCGCTCTGCGATGCGCGGGTGCGGCACGACCAGACCGGACTCCAGAATCTCCTCGGTGCCGTAGAGGAGCACGTCTATGTCCAGCGTGCGCTGGGTCCACCGCGCGTCGGAGGAGCGTACCCGGTCATTTGCTACCTCAATGTCAAGGCAGCGTCGCAGGAGGCCTGCCGCAGACAGCGTAGTGTGCACGGAAAGCACCGCGTTGAGATAGGGCGGCTGCGCATCGCCCATGGTCACGGCCGCAGATTCGTAGACGGGCGAGCAGGCGATAACCTCGATCCCCTGTGACGATCCGAGGGCGCGCACGGCAGCCTGCAGATAGGCGGCGCGATCTCCCTGGTTGGAGCCGAGTGCTAGGTATGCCGGAGTGTGCTGGGACACGCGTGCGTCTACTCCCCATTTACCCGGAAGATCGCCGGTTTTCCGGCCGGGCTCGATTCACGAAAGAAGCATGTATTTCTTATCCTTAGGGGTTCCACCTCCCCATTTGTGAACCAGGCTCTCGAATCGAAGGGGGACGCTTCCGCGCGTCTTCTGGAGTTGGAGGCAACCAACCGCAGACTGCTCGAAGAGCGCGATGAGGCGCTTCGCGGTGCGCGGGAGTTGAGCCACCAACTTCAGATTGTCAGCGAGGCGGCTCTCCACAACAACAGGCGGTACCGCGCGGTTTTGGACTCGCAGCACGAGTTCATTTCCCGCAGCCTGCCCGATACCACGTTGACCTACGTCAACGAGGCCTATTGTCGGTATTTTGGTTGCACTCGCGACAAGGCCGTCGGAACGAGCTTCCTGAGATTCGTCAATCCTGACCACAGGGAGGCCGCTCGCGGGCATTTCGAAGACCTCGTGGCCAATCCCCGAGTGGTCGAGTACCAGCACGAAGTGGTCCGGCCCGACGGATCGCGAGCATGGAACGAGTGGGTGGACGTGCCGATTCGAGACGAGTCAGGACGCGTGGTTGAGTTTCAGTCGGTGGGCCGGGACATCACGGCCCAGCGCGAGGCGCAGCTGGCCTTCGAGGAATCCAGCAGCCGTCTGGAGGCCATCCGTGCGATTGAGAAGGCCATGTTGGCTGCCAAGGGGTGGCGGGAAGTCGCGGAAATCGCGGTAGGACGCCTGGCCGAAATGGTGCCGCCGGGTCGCGTGACGGTCTATGTGCAGGACGCCTCGGCGGCAGAGTTTCACCTTGCCGCATCGTCCGGCAACGACCATCTCAAGCATCCAGCGCTGCCAGTGGTCGACGTGGAGGAGGTCATTGGACTGCAGCTGTACGGGCTTCTCACGCGCGGGCAGGAAGTGCAGGTGGCCGACATGGACGCCATGGCCACGAATTCGACGTATGTGCAGAGGGTGCGCAGTTTCGGTGCCCGCTCAGGCTTCATCATCCCGCTCATGGCCCGCGGTCAGTTCTTCGGGGCCCTGCTGTTTTCGTTTATCGAGCCGCACGCGTTTACGGACCACCACGTGCGCATCGCCCGTGAACTGAGCAACACGCTCTCACTGGCCATCTGGCAAGCCCGAATCGTTGATCAGCTGCGGGCGACCAACGACAAGCTCCGACTCATGTCACGTGAGTTGGTGGAGACGGAGGAACGCCGGCGTAGATATGTCGCCGCGGAGCTTCACGAGGAGATAGCTCAGATGCTCGCGGCCGCAAAAATGGGTCTTCATGCGGCCCGTTCGGACGCGCCGATTGGCGTCGGTGAGGACCTGGACCATCAGATCAAGCTGGTCGGTGACACGCTGGAGCAGGTGCGCAGCCTGTCGATGTTGTTGCGGCCCAATGTGCTGGAAGAGCAGGGTTTGTTCGATGCGATGAGCTGGCTGGTCGATCGACAGGCTGGACTGGAATCGGTAGAGGTCGACCTGGAACTGCCGGACGAGCGCCCGTCTTTGAGCCCGGCAGCCGAAATCACCTGCTACCGCATCGTGCAGGCGGGCATTGCCGAGGCACTTCGTGCAGAGGGGCTCAGCAGCCTTGCACTGTTGGCGCAGGTCTCCAAGGAGATGCTGGTGCTACATGTGATATTTGACGGGACGGCGCAGCGCACAAGCGGCGAACTCCTCCAGCTTCAGGAGCGCACAGAACTTCTGGGGGGCACGATGCGCCTGAGCCGGCTCCCTGGTGGCAAGAATCGCATCACGGCCGCATTCGTGGCGGGGGACTGACCATGCGCACCGCTTCAGCATTACTAATCGCGTTGTGGCTTGTCACGGTGGGCTGCCAAACTCCGGCTTCGGACGTCGCGCCAGTTCAGTCGCCGGGCCCGGATGCCGGGCTGATTCCTGACGAGTATCCGGAAGCCGAAGTTCTACAGAGCTCTGACCTTCGGATTGTCGTCGCCGGACACTACACCTCGGGCCATGAGGCATACGTATTCCAGCCCTGTGGGGTGGAGGAGGCCTATTGGGTTGACCATGATGCGGGACTCGCATCCTTCCACGCGGAGGTTACCGACGAACCGTACGAGGGCGTGTTTGTCGTAGTCGAGCTGGGCCTCGAACCACCGGCGGATGACGGTTTCGCGGCCGATTACGATGGCGTGGTTTCGTTTACGCGAGCAATTTCGCAATCCCGGCGCAGTGCGGCGGACTGTGGAGCTGCCGAGTCCACGGCGGAGACCCCCGAAAGCGGAACGGCAGAATCCGACGACCACCCCATCGACCGGAGAGCCGAAGCCTGTGCCGAGGCGGAGAATTGGACCACCACGGGCTTCATGATCTGCATGGACAGGGCGGGCACCGAGTGGGATGCCGAGTTGAACGAGCAGTATCAACTCCTGATGAGCCGACTCGAACCGCCGGAACAGGACGCGCTCCGTCAGGCCCAGCGGAACTGGATCACGTTCAGGGACGCAGAGCGTCAGCTGTATAGCGAGATGTACGGCAACCGGGAGGGCACGATGTGGCGCATGGTCAACATTGAGCTGATCGTTGGGCTCACCAGGGATCGGGCGCAGGCACTGGCGCGGATAAACGCGGAGTTTCGGTAGCCACGTCGGGCTCCGACGATCGGTGCGGATTCGAGAGCCCGCCCAGGAACCGAAGGCGGCTGCTACGGGTGGAGTTCTTTCCAGCCCGAGTCCGGATCGTTCCCGAAGCAATCGATCCCCGCCAGCGCTTTCAGGGAATGTCGTGCCAGTGGACCCTGATACAACGGGGGTGCTCCGTCGGGAATCTGAACCTCCTGGGTCCACTCGTACGAGCGCCCGGCCTGAAGCACCTGAGCCTCCGCGATTGCGTACTCCATGCGGAACGTTCGATTGGACGCGGAAACGGTACGCGTGGTACTCGAGTCTCCGGACGCGACTCGCACATTGGGAATCTGCACGTCCTCGGTTCCTTCAATGTGGAGGTAGACACCGCTGCACTGCACGTCCTTGTCGCCTATGACCGCTGTAATGCGAATCGTAAAGGGCGTGTCGTAACTCAGCGGATCGGGCGAAATCGATACCTGCGCGCCCGACCCGGTGAGCGCACTCGTGGCCGACTTGATCCGATCGAGAAGTCCCATGACGCTGACCCGGCTTGTTGACCACAAAATAAGCCCCGTTTCGTAAGGGCAGGGCGCAACAGAAAAGGGCGAGGCCGCAATCGCGACCTCGCCCCTTCCATAAGCCAAAGCGGCGGGACCTAAAAGTCCATGCCACCCATGCCGCCTCCCGGAGGCATGGCCGGGCCGGCAGCCTCTTTCTCGGGCTTGTCGGCGATCACGGACTCGGTGGTCAGCAGCAGGCCGGAGACCGAAGCGGCGTTCTCCAGAGCGGTGCGGGTGACCTTGGTGGGGTCAATCACGCCCTGCTCGAGCAGGTTGCCGTACTCCTCGGTGCGGGCGTTGAAGCCGAAGTCGGCTTTGCCCTCTTTCACCTTCTGCACGATGATCGAGCCTTCGAGACCGGCGTTGGCCGCAATCTGACGAAGGGGCTCCTCGAGCGCACGGCGAATGATCGCGGCGCCGATGTTCTGGTCGTCATTCTCCAGGGAGATGCCGTCCAGAGAGGAGATGGCGCGGATCAGGGCCACACCGCCGCCCGCCACGATGCCTTCTTCGATGGCAGCGCGGGTAGCGTGCAGCGCGTCCTCGACGCGTGCTTTCTTCTCCTTCATCTCGGGCTCGGTCGCGGCACCAATCTTCAGCACTGCGACACCGCCGGCCAGCTTCGCCAGACGCTCCTGGAGCTTCTCGCGATCGTAGTCGCTGGTCGTGGTTTCGATCTGCTGCTTGATCTGGTTGGCGCGGGCCTTGATCTGGGCGCCGTCGCCGGCACCGTCGACCACGGTGGTGTTGTCCTTGTCCATCACCACGCGCTTGGCCTGACCGAGGTAGTCCAGCGTCGTGTTCTCGAGGCGGTAGCCCTTCTCTTCGGAGACGACCGTGCCACCCGTCAGGATGGCGATGTCTTCGAGCATGGCCTTGCGGCGATCGCCGAAGCCCGGAGCCTTGACGGCTGCGACTTTCAGCGTGCCACGGAGCTTGTTCACAACGAGGGTAGCGAGTGCTTCGCCTTCCACGTCTTCGGCAATGATCACGAGCGGGCGACCCATCTGGGCGACCTTCTCGAGGACCGGAAGCAGGTCCTTCATCGCGGAGATCTTCTTGTCATGGATCAGGATGTAAGCATCCTCCATGACCGCCTCCATGTTGTCGGCGTCCGTAACGAAGTACGGGGAGAGGTAGCCGCGGTCGAACTGCATACCCTCGACCACGTCGAGCTGCGTTTCGGTGCCTTTGGCTTCCTCTACGGTGATCACACCCTCCTTGCCAACGCGCTCGAACGCCTCGGCGATCAAGTCGCCGATCGTGGAGTCGTTGTTGGCGGAGATGGCGGCCACCTGGGCAATCTCGCTCTTGCCTTCGATGTCGCGGCTCTGCGAACGCAGGTTCTCCACGATGCTGCCGACAGCGGAGTCGATGCCACGCTTCAGGTCCATCGGGTTGGCACCCGCGGTGACGTTCTTCAGACCGGCCGTCATGATGGCCTGGGCCAGAACGGTGGCCGTGGTGGTGCCGTCACCGGCAACGTCGGAGGTCTTGGAAGCAACTTCCTTGACCATCTGTGCGCCGACGTTCTCGAGCTTGTCCTCGAGTTCGATCTCTTTGGCAACCGTCACACCGTCTTTGGTGACCGTGGGGGCGCCGAATTTCTTCTCGATGATGACGTTGCGGCCCTTGGGACCGAGCGTCACCTTAACTGCGTCCGCGAGGGCATCCACACCGCGCTTGAGCGCGCCGCGAGCCTCGGCATCGAACGTAATCTGCTTTGCCATAGCTGGTTATCTACTGAGTTCTGTTTGACTGGGGCGTTTGACTTCCTGAGCGGAAATCAGCCAACGATTCCGAGGATATCGGACTCGCGCATGATGAGCAGGTCGTCGTTGTCCAGCTCGATCTCGGTGCCCGAGTACTTGCCGTAGAGGACCGTGTCGCCCTCCTTGACCGTCATGTCGATTTTGTTGCCGTTCTCGACGCGGCCGGGGCCGACTGCGACGATGGTGCCCTTCTGGGGCTTCTCCTTTGCGGTGTCGGGGATGAACAGACCGCTGGCCGTCTTCTCCTCCGCCGGGACGGGTTTGACCACCACGCGGTCGCCAAGGGGCTTGATGCTTGCCATTGCAAGAACCTCGCTAGTTGAGATTGATGTGGGAATTTCTGGCACTCTCTCAGAGGGAGTGCTAAATATACGGCGTAGCACTCCCCTGTCGAGAGTGCTAAAACATTCCATTTTCCCCCGGGGTTCCGCGGGTTTACAGCTTTTTGGCCGTCTTGAAGGCTCCTAACGGGCGGTACGGTGCGGGGTTGTGAACGTGGGGACAAGAATTTGCCCTCCGCCGCAACCGGGGCACCTCCGTGTCCGTTTTGAAGAGCATGCGGACCCCCAACGCCGGCTGGTACATGGCCTTCGGGCTGGGAGCCCTCATCGTCACCCTCATGATGCTTCCTCCGTTTGTAGGCGAGAGCGTGCGAGGGTATCTGATGCAGGGCTTCGCGGCTGTGTGCCATCAACTGCCGGGACGATCGCCGCATGTGGATGGCGTGCAGCTTGCCGTGTGCCATCGCTGTTTTGGCATCTACTGGGGCCTGCCGATAGCCGCGGTGGCGTATCTGGCAGTGAAGCGTCAGGTTCGATTCGGAAAGCGGGGCCCCTGGATTCTCGGATTCGCCCTTATCCCCATGCTGATTGACTGGGGTGGCGATGTGCTCGGCGTGTTTTCGAACACTCCAGGCACCCGCATGGCCACCGGGCTGGTATTCGGCCTTGTGGCCGGCCTCTTTCTGGTCCTTGCCTTTGTGGATGTGAGGCCGTCACGATCCGTCGCTGAGCCTCCCGTGGAATCAGAGGGCCGCCCAACCTATCATTAATCAAACCCCCAACACCCTCCCATATGCCGAGTAAACAACAATCGATCATCCTCGGAGGCGCGATCGTCGGCCTCCTCAGCACGTCCTACCTGGGCTTCATCAACATCCTGTGCTGCGCAGGCGTGTTGACTGGAGCCGTAGTTGCCGTCTGGCACTACACGTCGACGCATGAACTCACGCTCTCGGGAGGCCAGGGCGCCGGGATCGGTGTGCAGGCGGCACTGGTGGGCTGGTTGATAGCCTTCGTGCTCAATTTTGTGCTCATGTCTGCGGGCGTGCGCCATGACCTCATGATGGCCGAGTGGTCGCTGGCCAACTTTGGCGACCAGATGCAGCCTGAGCAGCTCGACCAGATCGAGGAACAGATCAACACGCCGTTCGGCGTGGGATCGTATCTCAAGATGACCCTGGCCAGCGTGAACGGAGTCATCGGTATTGTCCTGACGGCTCTCTTCGGTGCCATCGGCGGTGCCATCGGCGCCGCGGCCTTCAAGAAAGGTCCGGAGGAAGAGGCCGCTGCCTGATTCACGGCCCCCGGGGACCCTGTCTCCGGGGGCTGATGTTTTTTTTGGGGCTGGCGCCGTCGGGCCTACCGGCCGCGACCCTGCAGCGCTTTCGGCGGCCCGAGAATCTCGGCCAGGATGATGGCCTTGCGCAGATCGTCCGGCGAGTTCAGCGGCAACGCCTCGGCCGCGGGGGTCGGCGCTAGCCGCTTGGACGGCTCGCGGGCGATGTGGTCGTGCCCCACCAGCGGGTCCCGGAATTCCGAACCCATCGCCTCAAATGCATCTTCTCGGCGGGGGGGCGGCTTCGGCTTCGATGTCGGCCAGCGGAATTCCGGCTTGACCGGCTGTTGGCCCCCCTTCCATTCAGAGCGGGCTCGTTCGAACCGCTCCTCGGAGTCAGGGCGGCCGGTCACGACCCTATGGAATTCGTCGCTGGTGAGCGCCGGTTCCGCACGCGCACGCTCCGGTCCGGCGGTAGCGATGCCTCCACGCTCGACGCGCACCGGCTCGGGAGCACGTTCAGGTGCTCGTTCCGGCGGCCGCCCAGGCCCCGGGAATCCCAGCGCCTCGCCGATTTCGGCCAGGGCACGCTGCAGCTCTTCCGACTGCTGGGGGCCGTCCGCGCCCGGTGCTTCTCCCTGTGGTGGGGCCTTGCGCCGGGCTGCCAGATTGGACACTACCCAGAAGACCAGGAACAGTATGAGGTAGATCACTCCGTCCATGGCGCAAGATACTAGTCGGAGAGGATCTCTATCAGGCGTCGATTGGCACGGGGGAATGCAAAATCGCCGAGCTCGTCTCCCGTGACCCAGCGGAGCGGCTGGTCCAGCCTGGCCTCCGGCGTCCCGGAAAGCAGCAGGCACCGGAACGCCCAGAGGCGAATCCGGAAATGCGAGTACGCGTGGCGGATCACGGCGATCTCATCGACCACACGGACTTCAATGCCCAACTCCTCCCGAAGCTCACGCACACAGGCCTCTTCCGGGGCTTCTGCATCCTCGCATTTCCCGCCGGGAAACTCCCACAGCCCGCCAAGCATGCCTTCTTCCGGCCTGCGCTGAATCAGCATGCGACCCGAGGCGTCCTGCACCACGCCCACAGCCACCCTGTATTCCGGCACGGGCGCCCGGCGCTTTTTGACCGGGAATGCCTCCACCTGATCCAGAGCCAGCGCCGCACATCCGGCCCGCACAGCGCAGTGCTTGCAATTCGGGGTGCGAGGGGTGCACACAGTGGCTCCCAACTCCATGATGGCCTCATTGAAGGCACCAGGATCGTCGGTGTCGAGCAATTCCTGCGCGCGCTGCCGAAGGGCGCGCCGCACCGGACTGCGGGTTACGTCCTCTGCGATGGCGTCGTACCGAGAGAGCACACGAATCACATTCCCGTCCAGCACTGCCTCGGGTACGCCAAACGCAATGGAAGCCACCGCGGAAGCCGTATAGTCTCCAATGCCGGGGAGGCCGGAGAGCCCATCGTACGAATGCGGGAGTTTGCCCCCGTGATCACGAACCACGCTGCGAGCCGCGGCGTGCAGGTTGCGCGCACGCGAGTAGTAGCCCAGGCCTTCCCAATTCAGCAGGACCTCGTCAAGCTCGGCTTCTGCCAGGTCGCGCACCGTCGGGAAGGCCTGCATGAACCGCTCGTAGTAGGGCGTCGCCTGATCCACCCTGGTTTGTTGCAGCATGATCTCCGAGACCCAGATGCGATAGGGATCCCGCGTGCGACGCCAAGGAAGGTCTCTGCGCACCTCATGAAACCACGAAAGCAGGCGCCTGCGGAACTCGGCAGTGCTCAGCACGCGTTCAGTCCGCCGTTGCCACGTAGACCCGAATCATCACCGTGCGGGCCGAGCCGTCCTCCATGCGGGCCCGGAATTCGAACCGATAGTTGCCCTCGGCCGTGTCCGGCGTCCGCCAGAAGAAACTTCGATCCCGCCACCATCCGCGGGCCGGCAGTCTCACCGGTCGATACTCGATCACGGACCGGCCCTCCAGCGTGGTCGGCAAAGTCCGGATGACAATCTCGCCCGCCGAAACCGTGTCTACCAGGGTGGTATCCAGGGCGCCGATCGGTGCCGCCTGCAATGCGGGCGATGGGACCGGAGCCGCGTCCGGCGGCCGCATCGGCAGCAGGAGCGCCAGCCATAGTAGAAAGGCGACCAGGAATCCGGGATGCAACGGGGGGAGGAGGCTGTTCGGAGGGCCCGCAATATATGCGCTTGTGGCCTGCTGGCTCCTGGCTGGCGCTGCGCAGGCCCAGGACTGGCGTGTGCATCTCAAGCCGGATTCGCTGACAACCTGGCCGACCGGGGTCAGCCCTGGAGATCCGGAGGGACTGGCGGCCTGGCTGCGCGGGCAGGGATTCCTGCAGGCCGAGGTGGATTCTCTCGGCGATGCCGTTGCCTACGTGACCCAGGGTCCGCGGTACACCTTTGGCGCATTCGTGGTGGACGGGTCGGAATCAGGACTTTCCGGGAGGCCGCTAAGCGAAGCCATCGCCGACAGCGTAGCGAACTCCGTGCTTGAACGGCTCGAGCGAGCCGGCCGCATTGGGGCTTCCATGAGCATGGATTCCCTCTCCGTGGCTGACGGGCGGTTGCGTACTGTCTGGACGGTGAATCCGGGTCGCCAGGCCCTGTTGCAAGGCCTGCTCATTGGTGGCCGAAGCCAGGCTTCGGAGCGATTCGTGCGACTCGTCTCGCGTCTGGAGCCGGGCATGGTGCTAACGGAGTTCGACATCGCCGAAATCCGGGCGCGGCTGATGCAGACCGGGGTTTTCGCGGATGTGCAGGGCCCCATACTACTCCCGACTTCGGACTCGACGGCCGTCGTACAGCTGGTGCTCGAGGATCGTCCGCCGGGCTCGTTTGACCTGGCGTTGGGGTATCTGCCCGGACCGTCCTCCGGCACCGTAGTCGGCTCAGGCCACTTGCTGCTGCGCAACCTCTTTGGCGGAGGTCGCACGGTGGCGGTCGAACTGGACCGACTGCCGGGGCAATCCAGCAGTTTCGCGGCGCGTTTGCACGACCCGTTCGTGCTGGGCCCGCTTGTCGGAGCCGAACTCGAGTTCGACGGCTACCAGGAGGACTCCACGTTCAGCAGACAGGAGTACCGCGGCCGCCTGCTTGTGCGTCTGGGGCAAGTGACACTCACTGGAACCGCAACACGCACGGCCTCCCGCCCGGGTACGGCAGGAGGCATCGTTCAGAATGGACGGCAGCGCGTGCCCCGCTCCCGGACGCGGGCGGCAGGACTCGGTCTGCGCTTCGATTCCCGCGACGACGCACTCAGCCCGGCGAGCGGTCAACTGGTGGACATTTCAGCTACGCGCGGTACCAAGCGCTCCTCCGGCTTGCGGGTGCAGCAGGGCGACACGGTTCGGGTCTCTGAGGCGCGGCTCCAGGACCGGCTGGAGGCCATCGCCCGTGTGTATGTCCCGGTGGCAAGGCGCATCGTGTTGGCAGGTGGGGCCGACGTGCGGGTGGTTTCCTCGCAGGAGGTGGAGCCGTCCGACCTCTTCCGGCTGGGAGGTGCGACCTCGCTGCGCGGCTACGACGAAAACCGTTTTCGCGGTGAGGCGGTCGGCCGCAGCCTGCTCGAGATTCGGCGACGCCTGGAAGGGGCTGCCTATACCTATGCATTCATTGACCATGGCTTCGTCACTCTGGAAGGGAACACCACTCGCCATACGGGCTTCGGGCTCGGTGCGCAGCTACAGACCGGTGCCGGCCTGCTCAATGTCAGTTATGCCGTGAATCGGGACCATGGGCTGCTAAACGGTCGTGTCCACCTGGGTCTGGCTTTCGGACTGTGATCCCCAAGCACACATTTCATGTTTTCCCTCCGGTAGTCGGGGACCGCGTGGACCTGCCGGAGCGGGAAGCGCAGCATGCGCGACGCGTTCTTCGCCTTCGGCCCGGAGACGGCGTGTGTCTGGTGGACGGACTGGGCAACCGGTTTGTCTGTGCGCTGGATGATGTCACCGCAAAAGCGGTCCGGGCACGCATTGTGGAACGGGAGGCACTGCCGCGGGCCCTTCCTCGGCGCGTGACCATCGGCGCGGCCCTGCTCAAGAACGCCGGTCGTTTCGAGACCATGCTGGAGAAGGTCGCCGAGTTGGGGGGCGATGCGGTGGTGCCCCTGCTCACCGAGCGTGCCGAGCGCACCCGGTTCCGACTGGACCGTGCGGAATCCATCCTGGTCGGGGCCATGAAGCAGAGCGGCTCGGCGTGGTTGACCAGGATCGTGGACCCTGAGCCGCTGTCCCAGTTTATCGGCGGGGCCCCCGAGCATGCGCTAAGGCTGATCTGCCATGAGGCGGCGGACCCCAAGCAGGGGCTGGTGGCCCAGCTCTTGGCCCATCCGGACCAGGATGTGATCGTTGCGGTGGGGCCGGAGGGGGGCTTCTCCGAGGAGGAGATCGGCCTTGCGCAAGAAGCAGGATTCCAGGTCTGCTCGCTTGGGCCCACCAGACTCCGGGCCGAAACTGCCTCGATGGCCGCCATGGCCACCATAGCCCAGGTCAGCCATGCATGAACTGAAAGAAATCACCGAGGCCTCGGAGGACATCTTCCGGGGCAAACTGTTGCATGTGAAGCGGGACGCCGTGCGCATGCCGGATGGCTCAGCGGGCGTGCGGGAATGGATCGACCATCCCGGAGCTGCGGCAATCGTGGCAATGCTTGATGCGGAGCGGGTGGTCATGGTGCGGCAGTATCGCTATGGCCCCGGCAAGACGTTTCTTGAGCTGCCGGCCGGAAAATTTGACGGACCGGAGGCGCCGGAAGCCGTCGCGGCCCGCGAGCTTGAAGAGGAGACCGGGTATCGGGCCGGGCGACTGGAGCACCTGGGCGGACTGTACAATGCTGTCGGATACAGCAACGAGATCATTCACATCTACCTGGCCACCGATCTGGAGCGCACTCACCAGGCGCTCGATGAAGGGGAGGTTCTTGAGGTGGAGATCCACGCGCTGGATGAGGTTGTGGCAATGGCCGGCCGTGGCGAGTTGCAGGACATGAAGACCGTTTCGGGCCTGTTGATGGCGGCGGCGCGTTTGCGCGGCTGAGGGGTCGGCGCACCCGCTCAGTCGCCGGCCGTCGGGGGTTGCTGCGGGGGCTTGGCGGGATCTGGTGCGCGCCCGGCGGGTCTGGGGTGGCAGTGCTGGCCGGGCGGAGGGCTGATGTCCGGCTCGTGCTCGCCGGCTCCGCCGGCCGCCGGCGCGGTGGGAGGCGGTGGTCCGGCTCCGCCGGTCGCGCGCCGGGGGGCAGCTTTCCGGCTCCGCCGGTTGCCGGCGCGGGGGGCAGCTTTCCGGCTCCGCCGGTCGCCGGCCGCGTTGAGGCGGTGGGCCGGCGCTGGTCTGCCTCCGGGGGGCTCGCGCTTCAGCGCAGACATGGAAAATCGCCGCCTGATTCCACTTAGGGGTTGCCGCGAAAATGGCCGACGTGGAATACGGGGCCTGACTACACTTTCGGACCCCCTCGATTGCCCCCGTAGTAGAAAATGGGGCCAGGATTCCACGTAGGCGCCAAACCGACAATGCGCGGCGCATCCGGCGCTCCCGAAGCCACCGTCCCTCAGCATCGGCGCTGCGCCGGAAGCCCCAGCATTGGCACCACGCCGGAAGCCCCGGCGACGGCTTAGGGCCGCAGCGCCGCCAGCCCCCGCGCCGGCAGTCCCCGCGACAGCCTACGGCCGCACCGCTGCCACCACGCGCGACGGTTTGCACCCTGCACCGCCGCCAGCCCCCGCCCCGCCAGCCCCGCGACGGCTTACGGCCGCACCGCTGCCACCACGCGCGACGGTTTGCACCCTGCACCGCCGCCAGCCCCCGCGACGACCTACGCCGCAAACGCTGCCACCACGCGCGGCGGTTTCACGCACCCTGCACCGAGCACGTATTCCGGAAGCCGATCAAAGGCCGTACTTTATCGGGCTGAATCCAGGATCGCATCATCGCAATGACGTTTTTCACCATTCTCATCGTTGTCATCGCCATCATCGGCATCCTGCTGACGTTTTCCGTGCTGCTTCAGAGCGGCAAGGGCGGCGGACTGGCAGGTATCGCAGCCGGCGGTGCAACCACGCAGATTCTCGGCAGCCGCCAGGCTCCCGACTTTCTTGAGAAGGCCACCTGGATTCTGGCAACGGCGTTCATCGTGCTCTGCATCCTGACGAACTTCGCCATCGATTCCGGGACGCGCGAGTCCGTAATCCAGCAGCAGGCCCAGCAGAATCCGCCAGCCGCCACGCTGCCGCCGGCCACCACCGCACCTCCGGCGGATGCCGGGGCCGCCACGCCGCCTCCAGCCGGCAACGACGGCAACTAGCTTCCCGGGAACGGGCGCCCCGCCGCCCCGCACCAGGTCGCCGCGCCGCACAAGCCGCCGCAACCGGCCCGCACCGCCGAGCCGCACCAACTCGCCGCGCCCGGGCCGCCGCACCGCCGCGCGCCACGCCGCCGCGACCGGCCCGCGCCGCACCGCCGCGCCCCACGCCGCCGCGACCGGCCCGCCCCGCCGCGACCGCCCCGCACCGCCACACCCTCCATCGCCCGAAAAAGGAGAGGGGCGCCCCGTCGGAGGCACCCCTCGTGTCGCGGAAGGCGTCGGCCTGTAAGCCGAATTCTGTCCGGAACCGGTTCCGCTGTCCGGCCCTGGACCGCCATCTATCTGGGACTGCCGTCACCGACAGCCTCAAGCGGCCTACCCGCGCTGTTGAACGGGCCGTTCATTCCCGGAGACCGGGAGCCAGCGCTGCTTGGCCTTGCACCCCGTGAGGTTTGCCTGGCCGCACCGGTCGCCCGGCGCGCCGGTGGGCTCTTACCCCACCATTTCACCCGTCGCCTGTGCCCGAGGGCCATCGGCTGGTTTGTTTTCTGTTGCACTTGCTGTCCTGGACCGACGCCCAGGCCTTCCGGTTAGGAAGCACGGTGCCCTATGGTGTTCGGACTTTCCTCACCGCGCGTAAACGCGGCGCGACGGTCCGACCGACGCCATTATCAATCGCGGCCGCGAAGGCCGTGTCAGACGCTGGCCATCGTCTCCCGGAACAGATCGCCGTCCACAATGATGCGGCCGGTGTGCTCACAGACGATGATGCGATTGCGCTGACGAATTTCAAGCTGGCGCTGCGGCGGCACGGCGAATCCGGCTGCGGCGCCACGCTCCAGCGGTACCACGGCGCGACCATCACGAACACGGCTCCGGAGTCGCTTGTACGCCCGCAGATACCGGGCCTCGACAAACTCCTCAGCGCCATCGCGATCCTTCTCCAGGTCTTCCTGCTCGTGGCGGGTGTCTTCCAGCACTTCCTGCAGTTCAGACTGCTTGGATGACAGCAGGGCGTCCACATCGGCCAGCCGCTGCTTGGCTTCCTCGACGGTCTGGGCGTGCTCTGGGCCCGCTGCTTCCAGTTCTTCGATGCGCACCTGGTTGTCGGCGATGCGCTGCTTCTGCGCCTCGATCTCCTTGGTAAGCGCGTCGTACTCGCGGTTGTTGCGCACCTGGAGCTGCTGCTCTTCGTAGCGCTGGATCAGCATCTCGGCTTCCTTGATGTCGACGGCCGCCTGCTTTTTGGCGTCGTCCTGCTCCTTGGCTTCCGCTTCCAGCTTCTCGAGACGCGTAGTCAGGCCGACTTTCTCGTCTTCCATATCCCTGATCTCGTCAGGAAGATCGCCCCGCAGCTTCTTGATCTGGTCGATCTTGCTGTCGATGGCCTGAAGCCGGACAAGGGCCGTCAGCTGCTCCCCGATGGTGGTTTCGTGCGCGGTAGTTGGCATTCCCGAACTGTGTGACTGGATTCGCTTGATGCTAGCCCACGATAACGGCACCCCAGTGTGAAAGTTCGCACAGCTTCTGTGCAGATACGGTGCGGTGAGGCACGCCCCGAGGAGCTACCTCAGACTCGTCGAATCCACGTCTGGATGGGCGATGTGGTCTCTGCCGTGCGATGTACGGGAATGCCGTCCGTCACCCGATCCAGAAAGGCCACCAGCAGTTCCTCGGTCATCGCCTCCGATTCGTAGTGACCCACGTCCACGTAGGCCAGGGCCGGCGTTCCGTCGGGGTTCAGCGCGTCGAAGAACTGGTGGTACTTGACGTCCGCCGTCACGTACGCGTCCGCCGCTGACGCCAGCGCCAACGCCAGGAAGGAACTCCCCGAGCCGCCGCAGACTGCGACCCTCCTGACTCTCATCCCCGGGCTGGAGACGTGCCGCACGCCGTTCACCGCCAGCGCGTCCGCAATCCTCGCCAGAAAGGCCTCGATCGGTATTGGTTCGTCGTATTCGCCGACGGTGCCAAGGCCGGTTTCGGAATCATCTGCGCGCTCCTGCAGGAACTCCAGGTGATTCAGGCCGAGCTTGCGCGCCAACGCAAAGGACACACCCTCGCGAGCCGCGTCCAGGTTGGTGTGGATGGCGTAGTGCGCCAGTCCGGACTCGGCGAGTTGCAGCGCCATCGAACCCACCAACGTCGCCGGAGTGATCTGCTTGATCGGCGAAAAGAACATCGGATGATGGGTGATGACAAGATTGGCGCCCAGTCGGCGGGCCTCCTGAATCACGGCGGGAGTCAAATCGAGAGCCACCACGACACCCGTGACCGTGGTCTCCGGCCGGCCGATCTGAAGCCCTGAGTTGTCCCATGACTCGGCGCTGGCAGCCGGCGCCCACTCCTCAAGCAAGGCGGTCAGTTCGGCGATGGTCATGGGTTATAGGCTTTCGCGGCCGCCATGCCTTCTTTCTCGTTGACCTTGAGCAGCAGAACTGCGCCGAGCACAAAGAAGAAGATCACCACCGACACGCCGGCTCGCTGTCCATACGCGGCCGTCAGGGCACCAAGAGCAATCGGGCCCATGAACGCAGTGAACTTGCCGGAGAAGGCAAAAAAGCCGTAGAACTCGTTCTCCTGTCCGTCCGGAATGAACCGACCCAGCAGGGAGCGGCTCGCGGCCTGGTTTGGTCCGGCCAGCAGGCCGACCAGTATCGCGGAGATCCAGAACAGGGTCACCGATTGCGCGACTACAGCCAGAATGGCGGCAATCACCAGTCCACCGAGGGAGATCAGGATAGTCGTGCGTCCGCCCAGTTTGTCGTCCACAAAACCAAAGGCCCACGCCCCGAGTCCGGCGGCCACGTTCAGGGCGATGCCGAACATGAACATCTCCTCGGTCTCGAAGCCAAAGGTGCCGGTTGCGTAGATGGCACCGAACGCGAAGATGGTGACGATGCCGTCGTTGTAGACCAGCCGCGCAAGCAGCAGCCAGAACAGGTTCTTCAGCTTGCGCACATGCAGGAAGGTGGTCTTCAGCTCACGTGCTGCGTCCCGAAACAGCGTGCCCATCGGAGGACGGTCCGCCTTCACAGGATCAGACACAAAGAGAAACATGGGAATGCTGAATACCGCAAACCACGCCGCGACGAGCAGATTGGTCGCACGAATGTGTTCACCGGCCTCCTTGTCCAGTCCGAACGGGGCCACCTCGGGCTGCACAAACACCAGAAAACCGATCAGGAGCGCCATGAGGCCCCCGAGGTAGCCCAGTGCCCAGCCGTTGCCGGAGACGCGGCCGATGCGGTCCGGAGTGGCAAGGTCCGGCAGATAGGCGTTGTAGAACACGTTGCCCATCTCAAAAGCCACATTGGCGATCACAAACGCGCCGAGCGCAAAAACAATCTGACCCGGCAGCGGGAAGTAGAGCACCACCGTGCCGACTACGCAGGTGATGGTTGCTGCCAGGAGGTAGGGCTTGCGCAGTCCGCCCTTATCGGCCATCGCCCCGAGAAACGGGGAGCAAACCGCAACTATGATGGCCGAAATCGCAACGCCGATTGACCAGAGCGATGTCCCGGTTTCAGGGTCGGGAGCAATCGCCTGCGTGAAGTACGCCGCGTAGATAAACGTGACGATAAGCGTCGTGAATGCCGAATTGGCGAAGTCGTACAGCGACCAGCTGGCGATGGCCCGGCGATTGGAGGTGACCACGGGAGCGAAAGGGTTGGTGGCGCCCCAAGGTAGGTCCGGCTAGGCGACCTGTGCGACAACCTGCTCCACGAAGCGCTCTACCTCATCGTCCGTATTGTAGTAGTGCACGGAAGCGCGCACCATTTCAGGCAGTCCGCGATGATCTGCGTCCAGTCGGGAGGACGATGGGATGGCCAGCGAGGTGTTGAACTTTCTGGTCAGCAAGCCACTCTTGATGCGAGCGGCCGGCACGGATTCGTGAGAGAACGTCACGATACCGCTCCGCTGCACACCCAGGTCGTGCACCCTCACACCGGGCAACGCCTGCAGGCGAGTCCTGAGATCGTCGGCCAGTCGCTGCACCCGCTCCGCGATGGCCGCAAGGCCGACATCCATCGCGTATCGGGCCGCCACGCCGAGGGCAATCTTCCCGGCAACGTTTCCTTCCCAGGTTTCAAACCGCCGGTGATCGCCGTGGGGTTCGTAGTGGCCCGCATCGACCCATTCTGCGGCGTGCAGGTCCAGGAATGGCGGTTCCAGATCCGGAATGAGTCCCCGGCGAACAAAGAGAAATCCCGTTCCGCGCGGACCACGCAAAAACTTTCGGCCCGTGGCGGAGAGCATATCGCACCCGAGCTCGTCCACATTCAGCGGCAATTGCCCTGCAGACTGGCACGCGTCAAGCAGGAACGGCACCCCGTGGCTCCGCGCCACGGCTCCGACATCGGCGGCCGGATTGATGAGGCCCCCGTTCGTCGGGATGTGCGTCAGTGCGATGACCCGAGTCCGCGACGTGATCAGGCCTTCGAGTGCGGCAACGTCCACCTGCCCGGACGAGTCATTCGGCGCCACGTCGATGTGAAGCCCCTGTCGCCGGGCCACCTGAAGCATGGCGATGTAGTTCGAGGCGTAGCTGGCCTGCGCGGTGAGGATGCGATCTCCCTCTCGAAAATCGATGCCGTAGAACGCTGCACCCCAGGCGCGCGTGGCATTCTCGACGATGGCAATCTCGTCTGCGGAAGCGCCGAGCAGATCGGCGACCGCCTGATGCGTGTCCGCGGTCGCGTCGGCTGCTGCGGCAGCGGACTCGTAGCCGCCGATGCGCGCCTCCAATTCCAGGTGGTCGAGTTGGGCCTGCAGTACCGGTCGGGGCATCAGTGCCGCGCCGGCATTGTTGAAATGGACTACGTGCTCGCACCCGGGGGTGTCCGCGCGCAGGGCAGCTACGTTCATGCAGCGAGTTGTTCGATGAGGTCCACGACCCGGGTCGACGCGGCGCCATCGTCCCCGTGATTGAGATCGGGCAACGCTTGTGCCGCGCGTGTCTCGAGCGAGGTTCGGAAGTCGCTGTCTCTCAAAATGCTTCGGATCGCCAGTTCAAGGTCCTGCTCGTTACGAGCCAGACATACACCGTCAGCCTCCCCGTAAAAGGGGGTGAACGCAATCCCGGGATTGTCCAGAAGAATAACTGGAACGCCCAGGATCATCGCTTCCGTCGTGATCGTGGAGACGCGGTCAGGAACGATAACGAGGTCGGCGGCTCGGAACAAGGTTGCCTTTTCGCGCGCAAGGGTGGTGTACGAATAGTCCAGATGGGCCAACTCGATGCCAAAGCCGGCCAGCCATTTCTGAAACGAACTGAGCTCTCGACTTGTGGGGGGTCTGCCCGGATCTTGCCGGGATTCGCCCGGATGTGGTCGCATGGCCAGCAGCGCATCCTTGCATGCCGACCCGAGGGCACGAGCGATCATCGCGTTGTTGCGAATGAGCGACTGGGCGTGGCCTGCGAATGTCAGGATCTGTCCGGTTGCGTAGGATCCAGTGACAAGGACCAGAGGCTGCCCCGCGGGAAGGCCCAGGGAAGCCCGAGCCTCGGCCCGGGAAGGACGCTGGGCCGGGAGGTACAGGTCGTCCCAGTGCGGACCCCCCGTAACGTGCAGGCGACTGTCGGGTAGGCCCCTCATGCGCATGAACTCGGCCCCTCGGGCCCCCAGCGCGGCGTAGTGCCACGGCACCGGCGGAGGACTGACGTCCGGATGATCCGGATTGCCGTGGGACAATTCGATGACGGGGATACCGTGCTTCATTGCCACGGTCGCTATGGTCCTCTGGCCCGCGCTCAGGCAGGATCGCATGACTACCGCGCCGAGTTGGGTGTTGTCCAGCAGCCGCTGCATCATGCGCACCAGGCCAGCCTGGTTTTCTGCCATGTTCAGCACGCGATGGACCAGATCCCGACCTCCGCTGACCAGCAGATTGCCGCGGGTGGAATCAAACCCGTCGGCTACGCCGGGCTCGCCAATCCGCGCTGCAAGGGCATGTGCCACCTGCTCCTTGTATCGCGAGGCGGAGAGCAGGTCGTCCTTGGTCGCGAAGTCGGAGAACGCGCGGGACTGCACGCCGCGTGCTTGCAGGGCCTCACGCATGGGCGGCTGGTTCATGATCGCACCGTATCCACGGTGCACCGCCTGCTCTACGATCCCCAGATATTCTTCGTAGGCAAAGTCGAAAAACAGAACTTCAGGCTTCAAGACTGCACCTCACTCGCGTTCAGAAAGGCCTGGGTGAACTCAGGTACGATTTCCCATTCCATGCACTCTGCCAGATTGACCCCGCCGACCGACAAGAGCTCTTCCCAAAGCGGATGGCGATGCCAATTCCTGGACAGGTTTCGGATTTCGGCAGTGGCGTCTTTCGGACTCAGCCGGGCAGATCGCTCATACCGGCTCAGGGCCTGCAGATAGGTGTCCGCAGGAACGTGCACCGTGGTCGCGCAGGCGTTGCACCGCATGCGACCAACTGGCTGGCCGGCGATGGTCTGTTGCTGGAACGACAGGTTGGCGCGGCAGCCCGGGCATCGTCCGTCAACCTGGGCGTTTATCAACCGGGGCGAAACACGATCGATGGCGGTCATCGCCAATTCCATCACCTCCCGGTCAGGCCGCACGGCCTCGATCAGGGCTCGGATTTGCCGGATCTGTGAGTCAAGCGAGTACTGATCCTGGACAAACTGTCGGTAGGCTGTCGAATCGTACCGCGACTCTGTGATCATGGATACGGCATCGTCCACCGTGTCGAAAAGGACCTCCTCCGGCCACATTTGCGCCGCGAAAGGGAAGTGGTGAACCACGGGCTTGATGCCCTGGGCCATGCCCTCGGCGATCGTGTATCCGAAGCTCTCGTGCAGGCTGGCGGAGAGCACATACTGTTTGTCCTCCAGGAAGCCTGCCACATCCGAAATCCACCCGTGCATCACGACGTGGTCGGTGAGTCCGAGCCTCTCGATTTTGTGATTCCAGAACAGCTTGAGAGCCGGGTCCTGGAATTTTCCCGCCACGTGCAGACGATATCTGCTGTCACGGTCAACCAGCTTGCGCATGATCTCCAGCGCCATCTGCGGGTTCTTCCTGCCGTGCAGGTACCCGATCAGAGCGATCTCAAAGCCTGCTTCCCGCTCCTTGAATGCAAAGCGTTCCAGGTCCACGCCATTCGGAATGTGCCGAATGAGCGTGCGCTTCTCCAGGCCGGGAATTCGCGCCTGAAGGAGGTCAATCAGGTGCTCGGCCACCACGGTCAGGGCATCAACGTTCTCCCAGTGAACCTGCATGGGCATCTCGGTAAACGTCTCGTACCGGTGCAGCCTGCAGATGGTGGCCTTGTTTCTCAGCAAGTCCTGACGGGAGGCCCATACAAGTGGGTCGTTGCACCATTCGAACCAGCACACATCCGCCCAGTCGGCTGCGGCCTGGATTTCGGAGGGCTTGCTGACGACAAATTTCCGGGCGTCAACATGCGGGACGAGCTCGCGAATGACGTCGGTGAGGAACTGATCGAGTCCTTCCGAAACGATGAACGCGACGCGCAAGTCGTCGACATTCGGGGAAGGCTCGAGCCCCGACCTCCGTGCCTCCTCAGGTCCGATCGATGCGATGAGCCGGTTGCGCAGGCGATCGGCTGCGGCCTCTTCTCCTACGGCAAGGGCAACTTGCGCAAGCAGGTGGAGGCACTCGGCGTGTGTGGGATTGTGCACCAGACCGCGGCACAGGGACTTGACGGCAGAGCCATAGGCCTCACATGACCATGCAATCTGGGCCTGGATAGCGTAATAGGCCGCGGGATCGGCCACGTCCTGCTCGCTTGTCTTGCGCAGCGCGGCTGCCGCGCCCTGGACGTCCCCGGCCTGCAGGAGCGAATTCGCCGCCTGTACCGCGTCCGTGGTTGAAAGTGTGGAAGTTCGAACCCCGGCAAGGCGCTGCCTGAGTGTCGCGGCTTCGAGGGGGAGGCGGTCCTGGTTGGTCAGCAGGAAGTCGAAGGCCTCCCGGCCTTCCTGGCTCGTGGGATCGGGCTGATGGCCTGAAAGGAGCGACTCCAGCACGCCCATGGCTTCCAGGCCACCTCCGTAGGCGGTCTGAAGCACCTGGGCCCGCTGCCTCAGCAAGCCGAGCACGGTCGGCTCGTCCAGATCTTCGACCTGTTGCAGCAGCCTCGCACCGACTAGTTGCGCGACCAGGTTGACGACCAGTCTTCCGGAGTCCATGTTGGACCCGTGAGACAGCGAGGCGGCGTGCTTTCTTCGGTAGTAGCCACCGCGGCGGGCTGTCCGGATCACGCCGCCCGGGTTCGAGGCGCACATCCGGCAGATCAGAACAAAGTCTTCCGAGGTTCTGAAGAGCGAACTGGCGAAGTGGGGCAGGGCATCGTGCCGTCTAAGGGCCGTGCCCGCCTGAAGCGCCTTCATCTCCCCACCGAACACCAGCTCTCTGAGTAGCTGTTGTCCGGTCATGCCATCCAGGCTCTGGCGGTCATACTGCACACCCTGAACCACCTCGTCAACAACCAGGTGCAACTGCGGCATGGCCACCATGAGCACGCCGGGGTCCTCGAGAAGCGTGCTCGCCTCCCGAGCGAATTCCGGAAAGCCCATCAGGTAGTCGTCATCACCGCAAAGCGCGAAGAGCGGCGAGTCGAGTCGACTGACACCGAATGCCGCGGCCTGGGCCGGGCCTCCGTTTTCGGGACGGGCCACCATGCTGACGCCGGGGTGCGCCGTCAGGTCGCGAAGCTGCTCCTGCACTGCGGCCGAAGACGCATCGTCGGAGATCAACAGTGGCACGCCTTGCCAGCGTCCGGCGCGGATATCCCGCTGCAGGAACGTGGGACGTTCATACGTGTGCATGACCACCGTGAGGCGTGCCGATGTCTCTGGTCTCTGGGAGGGCGTTTGCATGGCGGATTACAGGCGTCTTTGCATAGCCGGCCCGGCCGGCGAACCTATCTTTGACTCATCGCCCTCGTAGCTCAGGGGAGAGAGCATCGGTTTCCTAAACCGCAGGCCGCAGGTTCGAATCCTGCCGAGGGCACCCGTCATCGCAGCAGCCCCCGAAGCCGCTCCCGGACCCGGCCACCCAGGCCGGCCTCCGCGATGGCTTCCATGAGCACGGGCTCAAGCAGATTGCCTGCGAGCACCTGCACAGGTGTGCCGGCCGATTCCGATCCCAGATCGCGCAGGACGACATCGTTCATCTCGAATGTGCGGTCACCGGCATCACTGTGGAGGATGCCGCGGGTGCCGACCATGCGGAACTCCTGCACGAATACTCGCGGCAGGGCAGTGGTGTCTGCGTCGGCCAGGTAGTCGTCGACCCAACGCTTGACGTCAAGCAGATTGACGTTCCGGCCCCGCTGTTCGATGCGGATTTCGGCATCCCGAACCAGGACCTCCTGCACCACGATAAAGGAACCCATCAGGGTGGAGACATCCACGCGAGCCGTGATTTCGGGGACGTGCACCACGTGCGGCGCCTCATAGGGCTCCTGGGTCAACAGGGTGACGTCGCTCAGGCGGGCGGTGCCGTTGAACGGATTTACCGAGACCCCGCCGGTGGTGAACGGAGCACCTTCGGGAATCGGAATGCTGGTGGCTATGAGGCGCGGCGCAATCATCCAGACGGCGATTGCGACCGCAGCGGCGACAAGCAGGTATGCGAGGGGTTTCTTCAAGTCAGGCTGCCTTCCGGAACCAGGTCCGGGGTCTGGGTGCTGGAATCTCCTCCGGCATGTAAAACACGCGCGGCGGTGTGACCACCTTTGGACCCAGTTGACGTAGCGGCAGATCCTCCAGGAGAGTCCACGCCGGCATGTCGGGCAGATGCCGGGTCAATTGTGCCAGTGAGCGCCAAACCAGAGGGCCTTTGATCAGAAACATGGGAAATACCGGTCGATGGGGGAATATTCGACCGCGCGGAGAGGGGCCTTCGCAGCCTGGCCGGGCTCACGCCAACGTCGTGCCGAATCGACATCGCGGTGCCACCGCGCCGCCGGAGGAAAACAAAAAAAGGGCCGCCCCGACGCATCGGAGCGGCCCTTGAATCAGGTACGCAGCCTGTCAGGCGAAGGCCGGCTCAAGAGAGAGCACTTCCCGGGTCAACACCTGCCATTCATTCCAGTCGGCCTTCAGCTCGTCGCGCTTGGCCTTGAAGGATTCCCGGAGCCGGGCAATCTCTTCGCGGGAGGCCTGGGCCTTGGCCGCGCGGTAGGCGTTGGCGGCCAGTTTGACCTCTTTCACACGTTCGTTGAACGTGGCCGTGGCCTCGTCGATCTGGGCACGCATGCGCTCGATGTTCTCCTCACGGAGCGCCTGCAAACGCTCGAGATTCTCGTTCCCCACCAGCCGCGCGCTTTCGATGTTCTGCATCAGATGCTCGAGGCTCTCATGACCGCGCGCCCTGAGCGCCTCCAGATTGGCCTGGGCCGTCTCGGTGAGGTGCTCCAGCATCAGGTTGCGGTCCGCCAGCACGAGCCGCTTCTTGATGGTCAGCTCATTGACCCGCTTGAGGTTGCTGGTAAGGCCCACCTTGGACAGCAGCCAGATGGCCAGTTTCGACGGGTCGAACTGCCACCAGCGCACACCATTGCGGTAGTCGCCGGCGAACGTGTGGTGGTAGTTGTGATAGCCCTCTCCGTAGGTGATCAGCGAGATAAAGAAGTTGTTCACCGCGCTGTGCTCCGTCGAGTAGGGCTTGGTGCCCCACATGTGTGCCGCCGAGTTGATGAACCATGTGGAATGATGGCCCAGGAACAGGCGCAGCAGGAAGGCAATCACGACGGCGCCCAAAATGTCGCCGACTGCGATGCCGATGCCGAACGTGATGACAACGTTCACCACGATCGCCCAGATGCCGTAGTGCTCGTGCTGGGAACGCAGCAGTGGCTTGGCAAACAGGTCCTTGACGATGGACTCCTTCACCGGCTTCTGTTTCTCAAACAGCCACAGCATGTGGGCATACCAGAATCCGTGCTGAATGCCGTACGGATCCTCATCGCCGTCCACGTGCTTGTGATGCAGGCGGTGATCGAATGACCACTTGATGATGCTTCCCTGAATGGCGGCTGTACCGAAGAACAGCAGCACCCATTCCACAATCGGATGGGCATCATACGTGCGATGGGAATACAGCCGGTGGTAACCCATCGTAATGCTCATCAGGGTCGCCGACAGCAGAACCAGCGTCGCAACGATCAGGGCCAACGATGGCGTGAAGAAGATGAGGTACAGCGGGAGCGCGACGAGCAGGATGAGGTGGTATCCCAGCAGAAAGCCGGTGATGCCCCAGTCAATGTCGCGCTGGCGAAACCAGTCTCGGATGCGAGTCATGTGGGAAGTGCGTATTCCGAAAGGGGGTCCCCTCCAAGGGGGGATGCGGGGCCAACTACACGCTGATGCCAATGATCCGGCGGTCCGTCGGATTGCCCCGATGAGAGCTTTATCCGTTGCAGTACAACAACTTCCGGCATTAACGGCGTTAATCGCGCCGTGCGGCGATGCGGGAGGCGATGACGCCGGCCAGCATGGCGGTGGCAAAGGACGGAGCCATCTCGCCCATCAGCGCAAAAGATTCACCCGCCGCACCGAAAGCCGGGACTGCAAACTTGAAGAACGGAATACTGAGAAAGCCAACCACCATGGACGCCAACACCCCTTCGGCCCGGTACCCCCGCCACGACAGCGTCAGGATGATCACCGGGCAAAACGTGGAGGCGATGCCGGACCACCCAAAAATCACGAACCAGAACACGGTCCGGTCCGGGGAGAGCACGGATACCAGGAGCGCGATGGCCAGGGCGCCCAGCGCCATGCCCAGCGTGGCGGTGCGGGAAAGGCGGGTCATGGCCGCAGGCTCCAGCACGCGGCCTCGTAGCTGCTGCGTGTAGTCACGCGTGATAGCGCTGGATGCCACGACGAGCAGCGAATCGATCGTGGACATAATCGCCGAGAGCACGGCCGCCACAAAAATGCCGACGATAATGGCCGGGAAGAGGTACTCCACGATCGCTGGCAGCACCCCCTCGGCCGCTCCACCGAGGATGCCCTCCACATCGTCCTCGGGACCCACGAGCAGGTAGCGGCCCAGAACGCCGGTAAGAACGGCCCCCGTATCGGTGATCAGCGTGTAGAAGATGGCTACCCATCTACCCTGCCGGAGGGCGTCCACAGATCCGAGCGACATAAACCGCACGAAAACCTGAGGCGAACCGAGAAAACCGAGCCCGATCGCCAGATAGCTGACAATCAGGAGCGCACTGTCCAGCGAGGGGCCTCCCGGACCCCAGAGCGATACCAGGCCGGGATCCACCGACGCCAGCGTGCCCAGCACGGAGCCGCCTTCGGGCACGGCCAGCCAGGCGGCAACCGGTACCAGGACCAGACCGATGGCCATGAGGCTGCCCTGGAAGAGGTCCGACCACGCCACCGCCACGAAGCCCCCGAAAAACGTGTACAGCACGACGATGGCAAACCCGGTCAGTATGCCGGTGTAGTAGTTCCACGAGAGGAAGTCCTCGAAGGCCTTTCCGGTCGCGTCGATCTGCGCCGAAACGTAGATCGTGACGAAAACCGTCAATACCACGGCTGCACAAAGTCGAATCCGTCTGGTCAGTCTGCCGGCACGGGGACTGCCGTCGTCGAAGTGACTCACCAGGAAGTCGGGTACGGTAATGGACTCGTACCGGTCGGTGAGCTGCTTGAACGGCCGAGCCATGAGCAGCCAGGCCCCGGCAACCCCGAGCACCTCACCCAGGACGACCCACAGTCCGCTCAGGCCAACCATGGCCCCAAGTCCGGTCAGGCCCAGCAGCAGCCACGCGGACTCTCCGGTGGCCCGGGCGGAGAAGGCCACCACCCAGTAGCCGAGGCGTTTGCCTCCCACCAGATAGTCCTCCATGCCCTTGATGCGGGTGCGTGCAGCAATCCCGATTCCGAAGAGCACCGCGAAGTACGCGGCCAGTACCAGGTAGAGAGTGGTCAAGTGGGTCGGCGGCTATCCGGGGGGGAAGATAGCCGCCGACCACATCTTGACCCGGGTCAGTCAGTCAGGCCACACCAGAACTGGCCCAGTTGCTGGGCCAGGCGATGGGCCATGCCATTCGTGGGGCGCGTGAAAGCGCCATGCGTGGCAGAGGCCAGCAGCAGGTATCCGCAGGGAGCGGAGGAAGTGCTCGGGACCGGGACCAGCAGCGCAGACTCAAACAGGTCGCCTACGCGGTTGAGAGTGACCGGCTCGTCCGGCGAGCTCAGGTGGCCGATGATGGAGGACAGATATCGACCAATGGCCGCCAGTTGCGACCGCTCATGCTCGAGGGACGCCACAAAATGAAGCCTGGAGGAGCTCATGTACCAGGCTGAGGCGCCCAGAGAGTCCGGCACGAGGTCCAGGGCTTCCCGCAGCACAAAGTCCGCCGCGTTGCGCTGGCGAAAGTCCTGACAGTGCAGGCGACTGCCTGCTACCTCGGAATCAGCGTGTTCGACAAGTGCTTCGACGGGGGGCATGGGATCCCTGCTACTTCACATCGAACATCGGCCGGGTCCATCCGTCACCCAATAAGGTATTCCCCTGGTGACAGGACGGAGAAACCCCGGTCGCGGAAGCCGGTCGTCGATTCTGCTTCCCCGGCCCCGTATTTTTACGTAGTGTCCGCCATCGATTTACAGCCTTGTCCATGCAGTCGAACGTCACCCGCATCGTCCTTGCCGATGATCATGGCATGATGCGCGCCGGCCTTGCCGCGCTCATCAAATCCATGCCGGGCTTTGACGTAGTCGGGGAGGCCGAAAACGGACTCGAGCTGCTGGAGGTCATTGCCGAAGCTGAGCCCGACATCGCCATTCTGGACATCTCCATGCCGAGCATGTCAGGCACGGATGCAGCTGCGCGCATCCGTCGGGACTACCCCAAGGTTCGCACCATCGCACTTTCGATGCATCGTACCGAGGACTGGGTGCTTCGTGCATTGCGTGCAGGCGTGCAGGCCTACGTGACCAAGGACGCGGCCGCCGTCGAGTTGAAGGAGGCGCTCCGGGCCGTCAAGGAGGGCGACATGTTTCTGTCGTCGAAGATCTCCCGCCAGGTGATTTCCCGATTGCTCTCGGAGGGCGAGGCCGGCAGCAAGTACGATCAGCTCTCGGACCGCCAGCGCGAAATACTCACGCTCATCGCCGACGGCAAGACCAACAACCAGATTGCCGAGATCCTGCACCTGAGTCCGAAAACGGTGGAGTGGCACCGCGCACAGATCATGGAACGCCTGGGAATGAAAAGCCTGGCTGAACTGATCCGTTATGTGGTGCGCATTGGGGTCGTCGATCCCTGAGCAACGCCCACGCCGGTCGCCAAACCGCGCCGCAACAAAAAAGGGCTGAAGCACCGTCCCCTGAACAATGCAGTCAGCCCTGGACTCCGGGACCGTTAGGCGCCAGCCCTCGGGGTCAGTCATAGAATCGACTGCCCAGGCCTTCTGCACACCAGGGATTAGTACCAGTCACACCCGGGGGAAACCCGGAAAACCGTGATGCAGGCCGGTCAATCGCCGACAATTACCAGCGGCCGGGGCTCAATACGGAAGACCGGGTTCTCCACCCCCGCAGCCCGAAGTGCGGGCGAAAGGATGCGCTCTACCGCCTGAATGCTGTTTTCGACTGGCCCGTCCGCGGTCACCAGGAACTCCTCCGCCAGCTCACGCATGGCCGGCTGCAGTCCCCTCAGCGCGGCGAGCGCCTGGGCCTGCCCACTGGACCGGTGCATGCGGGCCCATCCCACATCGATCTGTTGCTCGAGCAATTCCAGATCCGGCTCCACGGCGAAGACCTCAAGCGGGGGAAGCCAGACGACTACCGTGTCCCCCTGAAGGCGGATGTCCTCCGCGGTAATCAGGCTTGCGTCAAAGCCGTACGCTGCCCGCCCGGGAGCCCTTACCGTCGCAGACGTGGTCCCCAGATCCAGATTGATGACTCCCGGGAGCAGTGTCTTGTCAGATTCTGAAATCACGGAGGTGGTGAACTCCACCGTGCCGGTGACCACGAAGGTCTCCGGCCGCTCCCGGAGGAACGTGTCGACGACCACAGTCCGCACTTCTGCTTCGGTCAGGCTTGGGCCTGCGAGGGTGAGCGTCAGCGTGATAATCACCGCGGCGATCGCCACGAAGACAATCGTGTAAAGGAGTAGACGGAACGAGCGCATGTGAATTAGATAGGGGGCCCCACGCCCATCTGCAATTCCATGCGCTTCGCAGTTCTCGTTCTGGCCGTTCTCACCGTCGGCTGCTCGAATACACCACCCTCCGTGCTTGTCTTCCACGCCACGGCCGGCTGGGAGCACGCTTCCATTCCCGCAGGGCTGGCCGCCTTTGAGGAAATCGCCGCAGAGGAGGGGTGGATGTTGACCGCCACCGAAGACGCCGCTGTGCTACAGACCCTGCCGGACTATGACGCAGTGGTCTTCCTTCTGACCACTCGGGATGTACTGGACAGGCCTGCCGAACTGGCTCTGCAGCGCTTCATTCAGGCGGGTGGCGGCTTTGTAGGGATCCACTCTGCTTCCGACACCGAGTTTGACTGGCCCTGGTACGGACGCCTCGTCGGCGCCTACTTCACGGGGCACCCGCCGGGCACGCAGGAAGCCGTGATCACCGTGGTGGACACCACCTTTGCAGCCACGGCGCACCTGCCGCAGACCTGGATGCATACCGACGAGTGGTACGATCTGCGCACCACAAACCAGTTCGTAAACGTCGTGCTGACCGTTGACGAGTTCAGTTACAAGACCCCGGAGCAGCGCCCGGTACTTCGCGAGAAGCCCATCGCCTGGTACCATGAGTTCGATGGCGGCCGCGCCTTCTACACGGCGCTGGGTCATACGGTCGAGTCCTACTCCGATCCCCTGTTTCGTACTCACCTCCGCGAAGCGGTGACCTGGGCTGCCGGCGAGCCGGGATCGCTGGACTACGCGCGCGAGACTGTGCGTCCCGAGCCGCAACGTTTTGAGCATACCATACTGGCGGACACGCTGCACGAGCCCATGGAGCTGGCCGCGCTGCCGGACGGCCGCGTGGTATTCGTCGAGCGCCCGGGGCAGGTCCATCTGGTCGATCCGGCAGCCGGCACGGACCTGGTGGTTGCCGAAATACCCGTCTACACTGGTCACGAAAACGGCCTGATCGGCATGGCTGCATCCCCCGATTTCGCCGAGTCAGGGCACCTCTTTCTCTTCCATTCGCCTCCGAACCAGTCGGCGAACCGCGTATCCCGTTTCACGCTCTCGGGCGATGGGCTCGCAGATCCGGTCACGATCATCGACATCCCCCACCAGCGCGAACAGTGCTGCCACAGCGGCGGCTCGCTGGCCTTCGGCCCTGACGGGCTGCTCTTTCTCTCAACGGGAGACGATACCAACCCCTTCGAGTCGGACGGGTATGCGCCGACGGACGAGCGTCCCGGTCGGCAGAATTTTGACGCGCAGCGCACCTCCGCCAACTCGGACGATCTGCGCGGCAAGATCCTGCGCATCCGGCCTCTGCCTGAGGGCGGCTACGAGGTGCCGGAAGGCAATCTCTTCCCGGCGGACGGGTCGCGCGGCCGTCCCGAGATCTATGCGATGGGCCTGCGCAACCCCTTCCGCATCAATGTGGACCAGCGCACCGGCTATCTCTACTGGGGAGACCTTGGTCCGGACGCTCCGGAGCCGGATTCCACGCGTGGACCGGCCGGCCATGATGAAATCAACCAGGCCCGCACGCCCGGGTTCTTCGGTTGGCCCTACTTCGTAGCCGACAACAAGCCGTACGCGGCATACGATTTTGCCGATGGCGTAGCGGGCGAGTTCGCCGTCGGAGCCGCGCCGGCCAACGAGTCGCCGAACAGCACAGGCCGCACATTCCTGCCGCCGGCGCAGGGTGCCTGGCTGTGGTACCCCTACAGCCGCACCGACTTGTTTCCGCTGCTTGGGGAAGGGGGAAGAAGTGCGATGGCCGGACCGGTCTACTATGCCGATCAGTCCACACCTCCCGGCCTGCCAACCTATTACAATGGTCGCCTGTTCATGCACGAGTGGATGCGCAACCGGGTGTACACTGTGGCCATCGACGAATACGGATGGTACGGCCACATGGAGGTCTTCCTGGAGGACACCGAGCTCTCCCGGCCCATGGATCTCGCCTTCGGGCCGGATGGGCGCCTGTTCATGCTCGAATACGGCCAGCAGTGGGGATCGGAGAATCCGGACGCCCGCCTTCGCATGATTACGTTTCGCTGATCAGGAGGCGTTCCCACTCACGGGCGATGGACTCCTGCCCCGACGCGCGGGCATGGTTCGCAGCCAGCTCGACGGCCGGGATCCGCAGCGCGCCTCCCATCGCGCTGGCCACGGAGAGAGCTTGCCTGAGCCGGTCCGTGTCTGTCTGACCCGTGGCCAGTCGGTGGCGAAGGTTGAAAGCAAGCGCGTGAAAGTGATAGACCGTTCCGTCGGCCGGGTGCAGCGACTGCGCCAGCAGATCAGCGCTCCAATTCTCCGGCCGCACGCCCGACAGCTCCTGCGTACCGACCGCCAGCAGCGCAGCCTCTCTGGCCCGGCCAGGGTGCGACGGCCTCAGCAGTCGCCAGAGGCGGGCGCCGTCATTCGGGATGCCCCCGGCCGTGACCGGGATCAGTGTCGCCGCGCCGGTCAGAGTGGATCCAAGGCCGAAGAGAGCAATCAGCGCCCGCACCACGGACTGTGTGCCGCCTGACACGGTCATGGACAGCGCCACCAACACGGCCGTCAGGCCAACGATCAGACTCGCCGCCGGTCCACCGGCCACAACCAGCGCCATTCTGCCAGCCAGGCCTTCCGTTTCCGGGCGATGCGGTACGCTTACGGCCAGACCGGCGAAGGTGGCGAGACTCCGGTTGAGCGAGAGGCCGCTCCGTCTTGCGAATACGATGGGGCCGGCGGCCAGCAGCACAAACCTGAAGCCCGCTGCAAGCCCGCCCGACACGTGTCCGAGTTCATGGACGAGGACGATCAGCCAGAGGACCACGAGACCGCCGACCATCAGCGCACCGGCCTGAGCCAGGGAGAGCCCATCGCCCGGAAAGAGCCGAAGCAGGGCCGGCACAACCGAGTCCGAGAGCAGCCACCAGGCCAGTCCTATGCCCGTCAGCGCGAAGACCAAGGGCAGGAGGGCGGTCGTAGTCCCGCTCGCTGCCCTCAGCTTCGGGAATTCCGCCGGCCGGGGAAAGCCGTCAGGCTCCAAAACTGATGGTCACGAGCGTGAGGGCCGCAACCGTCTGGCCGGATTCCCGCGCTGGCCGGAACTGCCATTGCTGGGCCGCGTCGATCGCGGCGTCCTCGAGCCCGTAGCCGAGCAAGGCGACCTGTTCGCGCTCGCGGTTGTCCCGACCTTTCAGGAGAAACCGGTCGACAATGCGCGCCGACTCCACGCGTCCGCGGCGATCCACCTTCACCTCGACGACCACCTCGGCGCGGACCTTTCGGCGCTGAGCTTCCCTGGGATATTCAGGCTCCACAATGCGGAAGGCGCGCGGGCCGGAATCGGGGCGTGCCGAGCCCCCAGAAACGGGAACGTCTGCGCCGTCCTCCTCGGCGACATTGTCATCACCGAGATCGTTGATGGGCAGATTCTCGGTCAGTTCGATCTCCGGCTCGTCCAGCACCACGTCATCCGGCACGATGACCGGCGTGAGTGGTCTGGGAGGTGGCGGTCGGCGTGCCTGCTGCTGGGTCTGCTGGATATCCTCGACCTGGATGAGCTCCTGAGCGCGAGCGTCATACACGATGTCGGGCACGTCTCCATTGGGTGCAGGCCAAAACCGGAACGCAGCGATCAGGAGCAGCAGACTGAGCACGAGGGTCGCACTGATGCGTACCCCGTAGGCTTCGCGTTCCTGCTCTATGAGTTCGAATCGGCTCATCGGGGGGTTGACACAGACAAGACTGCGAGGTTTCCGGCGATGTGGCCGAGGCGTGACAGGAGGCGGGCCGGCGGCTTGTGCAGGCCGGCGGCGCGTGCAGGCCGTCACCCGGGTCAGGGCTCGCGGCCGGGCGTGGCGGTCACTGGGGCTCGGCCGGGCAGCCCATGCCCGGGTGCCACGCCCCACCCCGAGAGCGATTGTGGAAAACTGCACGTGGAACACACGGAACTGTTGTGCGGGAACCCCGGTTGGTACGCGAAATGTGCCAATTGTCTGGCCGCAAGCCTAACCGAAGCCGAGGCGTGCTCCGCACCCCGCCCGCACCACATACCGCGAGCTGAGTAAACCTTCCCGAGGTTCCGGGAGGGTTTTTTTTTGGCCGTTCGGTTCGGTTTGCCCAGACAACCCACCAGCAAGGCTGCTAGATGCAAGACCTGAAACCCTGCAAACTCGCCCTGGCGGACGGAACGGTCGTCACCGGCGTGTCCATTGGACATGAGGGCGAAACCGGCGGAGAGTTGTGCTTCAACACCTCGATGTCGGGCTATCAGGAGATTCTGACCGATCCGTCCTACCACGGACAGATCATGATGATGACCTATCCCCACATCGGGAATTACGGCGCCATGGACGCCGACATGGAGGCTTCCAGGCCCATGGTGGCCGGACTGGTCGTGCGCGCCTTTACGCACCGGTATTCCAACCAGGGCGCAGACGAATCGCTGGCCTCATTCATGCGGCGGCACAAATTGGTGGGCATCTCGGGCGTCGACACCCGGACGCTGGTTCGTCACATTCGGGCCAAGGGCGTGATGAACGCCGTCATCAGTGCCGTGGATCTGGACCACGACAGCCTGGTCGAAAAGGCGCGAAACTGGCCGTCCATGGAAGGCCTGGAGTTGGCCTCTCGCGTCACTGTTGGGGAGGCGTACGACTTCTCCACGTCAAATGGCCCGCGCATCGCCGTGTTTGACTACGGCGTCAAGCAGAACATCCTGCGCTCCTTCCGTCACCGAGGCTGTGCCGTGCGGGTGTTTCCATCCGGCACTTCGCTGGAGACGGTGCTCGCGTGGAATCCGGACGGTCTCTTCTTCAGCAATGGCCCCGGGGATCCGCGTGCCATGCCTGACCAGATAGACCTGGTCAAGGCCGCTGGTCAGTCCGGCCTGCCCATGTTCGGGATCTGTCTTGGCCACCAACTCATGTCGCTATCGCAGGGACTGGAGGTCTACAAGATGTATGTGGGGCATCGGGGCGCGAATCACCCGGTCAAGAATCTGGAGACCGAAAAGGTGGAGGTCACGACCCAAAACCACGGGTTCGCGGTCTCGCCGGATTCGGTGCAGGAGGCCATCGCCACGCTGACACACCTCAACCTGAACGACAAAACGGTCGAGGGTCTGTCCTACGCGACCATCAACGGGTTTTCGGTCCAGTACCATCCGGAGGCCTCGCCCGGTCCGCACGACTCGGATTATCTGTTCGATCAGTTTGTGGACCTGATGCGTGTTCACCGCGGCGAACCCACCCAGAACGAAAACAAGCATGCGTAAGCTCCTCCCGATCCTCATGCTGCTGGTCGTTGCGCCGGCGGCCGCGCAGACCTCGAGCCTGACGGTCCAGAAAATCATGCAGGACCCGGACACCTGGGTCGGGTCCCAGCCCAATCGGTTCCAGTGGAGTGAGGACGGGGACTGGCTGTACTTCCAGTGGAATCCGCAGGGGGCCTTCGCTTCGGACAGCCTGTTCAAGGTGCCGGCAGAGGGCGGCGAGCCCGTCCAGGTGACGCGCGACGAGCGTCTTGCAGTGCGTCCCACGTTCAGTGGATGGTCTCACGGCGAGCACACCTACGATGCCGACTTTGCCCGCAAGATCTTCTCCGCGGGGGGAGACCTGTACATCCACCATCGTCGTGACAGCGATATGGTTCGCCTGACGGCCACGGGCGACGTAGAGTCCAGCGCACGGTTCACGCCGGACGGACAGGCTGTGGTCTACGTCCGGGACGGCAACGCCTACAGGATGGACCTCGGTTCGCCGCAGGTCACACAGCTCACCAATCTGCAGAGCGGCCGCGACCGGAATGACCGCCCTTCAGACGAGCAGGACCAGTGGCTGGAAGAGCAGCAGACGGACCTGTTCGACGTGATCCGGGAGCGTCAGGAAGCGCGCGACGCCCGCGACGCGGCCCGCGAACTGGATGAGGAGGCCCACGATAACGGTCTGCCGCCCGTCTACCGCTACGGCGACTCCCGTGTGTTCGGTCTCCAGGTCGATCCGTCGGAGCGCTATGCCTCGTTTTCGGTCTTCTCCGGTGGCGGCAACAGCAAGCGTACCATCGTGCAGAACTACGTCACAGAGTCCGGCTACGCCGAGGATCTGAACGCGCGGGCCAAGGTGGGCGTGGATGAAACGCCCCGCACCGTGTTCGTGCAGGATCTGGATTCGGGCGATGTGATCGAGGTGGACCTGACCCAGCTGCCCGGCGCCTACGACGTGAAGCCCATTCATCTGTTGGATGAGGGTGTCGAAGTGGATTCGAGCAAGGCGCGCGTGCTCCAGGCGGGATCGCTGAGCTGGAGTGGCGATGGTGCCTATGCAGTCCTTCAGGTCACCGCCGGCGACAACAAGGACCGGTGGATTGTCCGACTCGATCCGGCAACCGGAGACCTGACCACGCTTGACCGCCAGACCGACGATGCGTGGATCGGCGGTCCGAACGTCGGATGGTTCAGTGGCGGCTCGCTGGGATGGTTGCCGGACAATCGCACCATCTGGTTCCAGAGCGAGGAGTCGGGCTATTCCCACCTGTATTCCATCGACGTGGAGACCGGAGAGAAGCGGCAGTTGACCTCGGGCATGTTCGAGGTGACTTCGGTCTTCCTGACGCAGGACGGTTCGCAATTCCTGCTCGTCACCAGCGAGGCCAGCCCGCATTCCCGACACGTGTATCGCATGTCGACCGCAGGGGGAGAGCGCGAGCAGCTCACCATTGACGTCGGCCAGCAGCAGGTAGCGTTCCATCCGTCAGAGGACCGCGTCGCCATTCGCTACTCGACCAACACCCAGCCCTTCGATCTCTTTCTCCAGGAGTTCGGGCAGGACGCGGAGCGCATCACCCATTCTACCACCTCCGAGTGGGAGGCCTACGACTGGCGCCAGCCGGAGCTCGTGCACATCCCGGCTTCGGACGGCGCTCGCGTGCCCGGCCACCTGTTTGAGCCGGAAAACCCCAACGGGGGCGTAGTCATGTTCGTGCACGGTGCCGGCTACCTGCAGAACGTGCACAACTGGTGGAGCAGTTACTTCCGCGAGTACATGTTCCACAACCTGCTCACGGACCTTGGCTATACGGTGCTGCAGCTGGACTTCCGGGCCTCATCCGGCTACGGAAGGGACTGGCGCACGGCCATCTACCGGCACATGGGCGGCCGCGATCTGCAGGACTACGTGGATGCGTCCCGCTGGATGGAATCCGAGCACGGATTCGATCCGGAGCGCGTGTTCATCTACGGCGGGTCCTACGGCGGCTTCATCACGCTCATGGCCCTGTTCACGGAGCCCGAGCACTTCGGCGGCGGAGCGGCGCTGCGCAGCGTGACCGACTGGGCGCACTACAACCACGGCTACACATCGAACATCCTGAACACACCGGTCAACGACTCGCTGGCCTTCGCCCGCTCCAGCCCGATCAATTTCGCCGATGGCCTCGAGGATCCGTTGTTGATGCCGCACGGCGTGATCGACACCAACGTGCAGTACCAGGACATCATCCGCCTGGCCCAGCGCCTGATCGAACTGGGCAAGGAAGACTGGGAGGTGGCCTCCTACCCGGTTGAGGGGCACGGTTTCACCGAGCCGAGCTCCTGGACGGATGAGTATCGCCGCATCCTGAAGTTGATCGAGGAAACCGTCGGTCCAGATGCGTGCAACTGTTAGCGTGGTGCTTTCCGGACTCATGGTCACTGCCTGCACAACGACGCTGCCCGCTTCGGAGCACATCATGTTTTCGGCACCCTCCACCTCCGCGGACTCGACCGAGATTCGCCGCGTGACCGTGGCGGCGGGACGCACGCTGTTTGCACCCCAAGTGCGGGAGGCCGTTGAATCGGCCGCGTCGGCCGAGGGGGAACGCTTCCTGGGCGGGTACAACCTGTCCCGCACGGGGGTGGCTGTCTCGCGGGATGTTCTGCGCACGCCTGATGTGCACGCATCCGTTCAGTTCGGAGTGCTTGCCCTGGGAGTGGATGTGACAGCCCGCCTTCTGCCGGGCACTTACCTGACGCTGCAGGGCGGTTTCCCGGCAGACGGCACGGCCATCCTTCAGTCACCTATTCGCCTGCCTCTGCCTCGCCGGGCCTGGGTGGCTCCCGGGGTCTTCGTACGCTCGGAATTCTACGGATATGACATCCGGGAGGGCTGTTCGGGGTTCTGCCTGCCGGATCCGTTTGACCCTCACCGCACCCTGCACGCTCGCACGCTCGGCGGGCGCGCGGCCTTCTACTTCGAGGACGCCAAGCAGGGAATCCTGCGCATTGCCGTGGAAGCCGGCTACTCGCCAGAAATCGATGGAGTCCGTCTCCGTCTCGTATTTGCATCAACCGCTCGCAGATAGATGCCCAAGCGCACCGACATCAACAAGATCCTCCTGATCGGCTCCGGCCCCATCGTGATCGGGCAGGCCTGCGAATTCGACTACTCCGGCAGTCAGGCCGCACGCTCCCTGCGTGCGGAGGGCTACGAAGTGGTACTGGTCAATTCGAACCCGGCCACGATCATGACGGACCCGGTCACGGCCGATGTGATCTATCTCCAGGAACTCACCCCGAAGTCCATCAAGGAGATCGTCGAGAAGGAGAAGCCCGATGCGGTCCTGCCGACGATGGGTGGGCAAACGGCCCTGAACCTCGCCGACAAGCTCCACCAGGAGGGCTACTGGGAGAAAGTGGGCGTGGAAGTCATCGGGGTCGACATCGACGCAATCCACATCACCGAGGACCGTCAGCTCTTCCGGGACCTGATGGAGACCATCGGCATCGATCAGGCCCGCAGCCGCACGGCCAAGAGCCTGCTGGAGGCCAAGGAAATCACGCAGGAGCTGGGCGGGCTCCCGGTCGTGATCCGGCCGTCCTTCACGCTGGGAGGATCCGGCGGCGGCATTGTCTGGAGCCAGGACGAGTTCAACCGCAAGATCATGCGTGGGCTCGAGCTCAGCCCCGTGCACCAGATCCTGATTGAGGAGTGCCTGTTCGGCTGGAAGGAGTATGAGCTGGAGCTCCTCCGGGACGCCAACGACAACGTCATCATCATCTGCTCCATCGAAAATGTGGATCCGATGGGCGTGCATACGGGCGATTCGGTCACGGTAGCCCCGCAGCAGACGCTCACGGACAAACAGTATCAGCAGATGCGGGACGCGGCCATCAAGGCCATGCGCTCCATCGGCACGTTTGCTGGCGGCTGCAACATCCAGTTCGCGTTCGATCCGGTGAGCGGTCGCATGATCGTGATCGAGATCAATCCGAGGGTCTCCCGGTCGTCGGCACTGGCGTCCAAGGCCACTGGATATCCCATCGCCAAAGTGGCCGCCCGTTTGGCCATCGGCTACACGCTGGACGAGTTGCCGAATGACGTGACCGGCACCACGAGCGCATGCTTCGAGCCGGCCATCGACTACGTGGTCACGAAGATCCCTCGCTTCAACTTCGACAAGTTCGAGGGCGTGGATGAGGAGTTGACCACGCAGATGAAGGCGGTCGGAGAGGTCATGTCCATCGGTCGCACCTTCCCCGAGTCCCTGCAAAAGGCGTGGCAGAGCCTCGAGAACGGCTACGCCGGACTGGGCGCCGACCGCGACGAGACCTTTCGCGGCGAGATCCGTGACCGCCTGCGCAAACCCTATTGGGACCGCACGCTTCAGATCAGGAATGCCTTCAAGGCGGGCGCCTCTGTCGATGAGATCTCTGACGTCACTCGCGTGGATCCGTGGTTCCTCTACCAGATCCAGGACATGGTGCGGCTGGAGGAGGCCATTCGTGGGCATACGCTCGACCGCATCGACGCCGAGTTCATGCGCCACATCAAGGCGTACGGGTTCTCGGACGTGCAGATAGCCTATCTGGTGATGGACGAGGCTTCCGAGGACCAGGTGCGTGCGTACCGCAAGCGGTTGGGTGTGCTGCCCAGCTACCAGCTCGTGGACACCTGCGCCGGCGAGTTTCCGGCGCAAACGCCGTACTTCTACTCGACGTATGAGTCGTCGTCAGAGAGCGAGGTGTCGGACCGCGAGAAGGTGATCATCCTCGGGTCGGGCCCGAACCGCATCGGGCAGGGCATTGAGTTCGACTACTCGTGCGTGCACGGCGTGCTCGCGGCGAAGGAGGCCGGGTACGAGGCCATCATGATCAACTGTAACCCGGAGACCGTCTCCACGGACTTCGACGTGGCGGACAAGCTCTATTTCGAGCCTGTATTCTGGGAGCGCGTGCTGGACATCATCGAGCTGGAGAAGCCCGTCGGAGTGATCGTGCAATTGGGCGGGCAGACCGCGCTCAAGATTGCGGAGAAGCTCGACGCCGAGGGCATCACCATCATCGGCACCAGCTACGACAACATGGACCTCGCCGAGCATCGAGGCCGGTTCTCGGACATGCTGAAGGAGCTGGAGATTCCGTACCCGCCGTACGGCATTGCCCACACGGTGCACGAGGCCATCGAGAACGCAGAGCGCATCGGCTATCCGCTCCTGGTGCGGCCGAACTACGTGCTTGGCGGACAGGGCATGCGCATCGCCATCAACAAGGAGGAGGTGGAGCTGTACGTCAACAAGATCTGGAAGCTGCTCCCGGACAATCCCATTCTGCTGGACCGTTTCCTCGAGGACGCCACCGAGCTGGATATCGATGTGGTGCGTGACGGCGACGAGACCTGGATTGCCGGAATCATGCAGCACATCGAGCCGGCGGGCGTGCACTCCGGGGATTCGACGGCCGTCTTGCCGCCGTACAGCCTGAGCGAGGAGGTGCTGACCACCGTGCGCCGCTACGCCGAGGAGATCGGAGACCGGCTGGACATCCGGGGCCTGATGAACGTGCAGATGGTGGTCAAGGACAACTTTGTGTACGTCATTGAAGCCAACCCCCGCGCCTCACGCACCGTACCGTTTGTGGCCAAGGCCACCGGGGTGGCGGTTGCAAACGTGGCGACGCACGTGATGCTGGGCGCCAAACTCGCCGACTTCCGCGAGAAGGGGCTTCTTGAGTCCAAACTCGAGGGCTACGCCATCAAGGAGCCCGTTTTCAGCTGGGACAAATTCCCGGAGGTGCCCAAGGAACTGGGACCCGAGATGAAGTCCACCGGAGAGGCGATCGCGTTTATCGACGAGTTGACGGACGACCACTTTGCGCGGCCATTTGCGGTGAAGGATTTGTACCTCAGGCGGTAACGCTCAGCTCAGGTTTCGTGTACGGAATACGCGGGGCGACGAGCGAAAACAGCTGCTGAACGCCCGGTTGAAAGACGAGACACTGTTGAAGCCGACCTCGAAGGCGATCTCCGAGAGGTTTCGGTTCGGATGTTCGATCATGATCTGGGCGGCAAGGCGTGCCCGTTCCTGTCGAATCAGGGCGGCCGGCGTCAGCCCCATTTCCGCTACCGTTCGCCGGGCCAGCTGGCTGTAGGACAGGCCCACGAGTTCGGCAAGCTGGCTTGGTCCGAATTCGGAATCTCTCAGGTGTTTGTGCACGAGCCCCATCACCAGGTGCTGGTTCGAATCGCCCGCGGCACTTTCCTGGTGTTTCCTCGACCGGTCTCTGGCTCGCAGCAGTCCACTCAACCGAATGCCAAGCACCTCCGGGTCGGAATACCGACCCATGACGGCATCCGCCCCGAGTTCCAGCACAGACTTGGCTTCGGTGGAATCTTCCCTGGAGACCAGGGCCACGATGATTGCTCCGGCCGATACGTCCTGGCCGACCCGGTGAATCATGACCGCACCTACATGCCGGGCGGGGCAGACCACTGCGGAGACCGGGTGGAGCCTGGCAAGCTCTGAAGGCTTGCTGACCGGAGACACATCAAACGTGCTGGACAAGAGGGACGCCAGCTTGTCAACCCCCGGCTCCCCTGCGAGCACGAATGCAACAGGGTGTCGGGAGCCGGACTCCTCGGTGGCGGTACCGCCCACGACGGTCCCGGTGTTGTCCCCGTGTTCCGGCAAGAGAACAGTCACGCAGGATCCTATCGGGGCGAAGTCGACCCCGAGGCTTCCCCCGAGGCGTTCGATCATTTGCCGCGACGCGGCTAGACCCAGACCGACGCTGCTGGACGAACCGGGCAGTTCCAAGCGACCCAGCAGATGGGGGTCAAACAGATCCTCCGGCTCGAGATTCTCAAACGGTGGCCCATCATCGAACACGGTGATGAATGCCGATCCATTGCGCGCGCCGCTTTCAACCATGATCTGTCCGTTCGTCCGGCATCGCCGAATCGCAATATCCATGACCTGCTCCAGCACGTGTATCAATACGCTTCGGTTCGTCAGCGCGGTCAGGTCTGGATGATCGGTGTCGTTGTAGCGAGCAACGACCTTGCGCTCCGTCATCCTGCGGGAGTGTTTGTCCAGGATGGAAACCAGCAGCGGCGGGATAAGCACCGTCGAACGCTCGTGCAGCGCCTCTATCTCGGTGGAGTGCACCAGGCCCTGCAGTTCGGTGGCAAGGCGCTGCAGATCCGAGAATTCCTCCCGCGCTATTTCAACGGCACGGGTCTCCGTGTCGTGCTCAAGTGATCCGACTCCAATGCCAATGTGCAGCTTGAGCCGATCCGCCAGCCTGGACAGGAACCGTCGGCGCAAGCTGTCCGCCGCAATCAAGTGAGATGCCTGCTCGACGATGATCTCGTTGTCTCTCTGCGACCGAGTGACCGCGGAAGAGAGCTGTTTGGTGCGCTCCTTGACCTCGCGCTCCAGTCGCTGATTGAGCAACCGTTGGCGTCGACTCCGAGTCCAGTACGCGACTACTCCTGCACCGAAGAGCGACAGGCCCAGCATGGTGCGGAAGAACCACGTTTCCCACCAGAACGGTACTACGTCCACGGTCATGAGAGAGATCGGACCGCGTGCGCCGTCCAGCGTCTGCACTGCCCGCATGTGGAGGGTCGTGTGCCCTGGGCTGGAGAAGGCCACCGGAAGGGAAATCTCGTTCGATGTGGTCCAAGCATCCCGTCCATTCAGCGACCACTCAACCAGCACATTGTCCCTGGACTGAGTAGTCGGGACCACGACCCGGAAAGACGTTTCCCGCGCCCAGGTCGGGATCCTCAGCGGCAGGGGTTCTCCCGCGTGCCAGAGAACGCGGCCGCCCGCCTCGGCGGAATCGAAATAGAGCTGCGGAGCCGGGGGGGCTTCCTCCATTCCGGTATCCACCACGGCAATGCCTGTGGCCATGGCATGCCACAGGTTTCCTTCCTGATCGAGAAAGCTTGTCGATGGCGCCCCCCCGTTGGATTCGAGTTCAGCAAGCCCCTGATCAGTTCCGACAACGAACGGGTGAATCCGTGGTGTTTCGTTTCTGATCCATGCGTCAACCTCGCTGACGCGAAGCGCATAGATCCCGGAGTGAGAGCCAATCCAGACCCGACCCCCCTCTCCGGCATGCACCGAGTTCACAAAGGCGTCTGGAAGACCCTGCTCCGGCGTCAGCTGACTCCAGGCCTCCAGTGGTCCGGCGCATGGACCGACCAGCAGTCCATTGCCATATGAACCAATCCAGCACCTTCCGGACTTGTCGGCCAGAAACCCCCGTGCTTCCAGATTCCAGGAGTCCAGCGGGACCTGCTCCACGCAGGCATCAGGGGTGCATCGCAGCAGGCCCGACCCGATCACCCATACCGCCGACTCTCCGGCCACTTCAAAGCGGTAACGGCCGGGCCGTTCAAGCTGCGCCAGTCGGGTACTGGACGAATCGGTCGTGACCTCGACCCAGGCGCCTGCCGGGTGCCTGGGAGTCTCCGCGCTTCGAATGGTCCAGATCGCGCCGTCGGGCGAGCGGCGAACCCGCCACAGTCGATTCGACGCTGAATGCAGGTCCCACTCCAGCGTGTTGGTATCCAACGAATACAATTCGCGGCCTGTGACCACATGCAAAACGTCGCCGCTCAGGTGTCCGTCGCCGATGCGTTCGATCGGAGCCTCAACCTGAACTCCGTCGACATAGAGCTTCTTGTGTGCATTCACCCAGATCCGTCCCTGGCTGTCGGTAGCCAGAAAGTTGACCGACCCTGGAGAGGCTATCCATCGAGCCCTGGCTCTGGCCACCCTGATCAAACCCGAGGACTGTGTCCCGATCCACAGGCCGCCGGCTTCGTCTGGATCGAGATGCCACCACTCGGGTCGGGTAGGGTAGGCCAGCTCTCCCACCACAATGGAGTCGGCATCGACCCGCCCGCCCGTGGTTTGCATCCAGTCCCGGATCCGTTGCATTCTGCGTCCCTGGCCGATCGGATCAGATGGCGGAACGATGCGAAGCGTGTTGCCATGCTCCAGCAGTTCCAGGTCCCGGCGATTGAAGGGGTCCTGAACGAGCAGATGTCCGGATGGCGCGTAGATCGGTCCGACCACGCGTGCCGTGCCCAGAACGGCAGCGACCTCGGCATCAAATGACCGTGCCCATCGGCCGTCAAAACGGACGAGCCCTGAGTGGCTGGTGGCCCAGACCACTCCGGCCGAGTCCACCGCCACCCCGGTCAGGAAGTTCGAAGACAGCCCCCGGCCGCTCTCCAGGTGGTGGGTGACCACCCAGTCCGAGTTCAGTTCGAACCACGACTCCTGCGCGTTGACCTCCCTGGAGGAGGTTTCCAGTACTGCCAGCAGGAGCAGAAAGCTGGATACATACTTCACATCAAGAAATACAGTCCCCGGCCTGCAGAATGCAACGAATACTGATTCCGGCAAGTCGCCGGGGTTTCGGTCAGGCCGCTTGGGCGATGTAGTCTTCGCTCCAATCGGCCCAAAGTAGGCCGGATTGGGGAGTATCCGGCCTTGACAGGCTCCGGGACTCGGACCTCGCGGTCCGAGTCCCGGGCCGGCGATCCTAATAGTCGATGTTGAGTCGCCTGACGGTTTCAAGCGTCAGGCCACCCGTGACGAGGGAGTTGGCGCGCTGGTACGCCGTGACTCCCCTGGTTGTCTGCGGGCCGTAGATCCCGTCAATGGGGCCGCCGTAGTAGCCTTCCTGTTTCAAGGCCGTCTGAAGCTGGCGAACCGTTGTGCGAGTGAAGTTGACCTCGCATAGCACCGGCAACCATTCGGCCCTTCCTTCGCTGATTACTTCCACCCGACTGACCTCTCCGTACTCGGCTGGAATCGGAATTCTGCGTTCACTGGCGGCGCGTACCAGACGGCGCACCTTGCGCTACTCATACTGTGCCGGGATTTCCCGGGTGATGACTTCCGGCTCGCGCACCATGACCTGCTTGCGCACAGATTCATACTCGGCCGGGATTTCCACGCGTCGGGTAGTTGCTGCGGTCACCAGGACCCGACGTGTGACTTCGCGATATTCGGCGGGCTCCTCAATCAGGCACATGACCGTGCCGGTGTCAGTATCCACGGTCGTGATGAAGTTGCCACTGGCATCGCGCACCACATTCTGGGTAGAGTCCACAAGGGCGGCGCCGTATATGCGTCCTTCGCTTGGTTTCCACACCGTTCGGGCCGGGCGAACCAGAATGCGCTCAACCCGCTCTTCGTACTCGGCAGGCACTTCCTCCAGCCGGAAAGACGCTGGGCGAACCTCAATCTGCTCGGTCTGCCATTCGTAGACGGCCGGCTTGATCTCTACGACTTTTTCGCCGGCTTCCTTGATGAGGACACGCTGGGTGACCGTCTCATACTCGGCAGGGATGGTCTCTATGCGCTCACCGGCTTCACGGATGACCACCTGCTCGGTGACGGTGCGAAGCTCCGGCTCCACGTAGAGTCGTGAATAGCACATTCCAGGCTCTGCATCGGGGGGGAGCAGGTTGATTCCGCCGGCGGTTGCGGAAGGTCCGGACGGCGACTCCGCGGACGGAGGCTCGGCATCGGCTTGCGCCTGAACCTGCTGTTGAAGCCTCGAGAGCTGCTCCCGGGTCTCAAGCTGCGCAGAGGCCGCTGCATCCAGTTCCGCCCGAGCCTCGGCCAACTGGCGTTCCAGTGCGTCAGCACGGGCCTGCTGTTCGCTGGCTTCTGCTTCTGCAGTGACGACGGCGGATTGGGATGTGGTACAACCACCCAGGATGGCCGCGAAAGCAACGAATGTCGCTGCCAGGAGCAGCCGTGAGGGGTTCTGGTTCATGGGTAGAGCGAATGGTTGGGGGATGCATTGTGCCGTGCCGCTATCAGAGCTGCCGGCGTGGCGAAAAACATAGACCCCCGTTTTCCTGCCTTCTGCGCGTTCCTGCGCATGGGATGCGCAGGAATGCGCCAAATGGTGAAATCGCGCGCTCGTCGCCATGGCCTGCAAAAACAGGAGGGGCTCCCGATCGCGCGATCGGGAGCCCCTCCGGAATCCTCGGAATGAATGCGGGAGCCGGCGGGCCCGCTACATCCGTTCTACTGTGATCCGCCCACCCATACCGACTTCGTTGTAGTCGCAGGTGGCGCGCCCACCACAAAGTCCTGGGCGTTCGCGAGCAAGTGCGCCAGCACCTCCTCCGTGGTCGCCGTCGGGTTCTGTGAGACGTAAAGGGCGGCAGCTCCTGCCACGTGCGGGGCCGCCATCGAGGTGCCCGACATGGAGGTCGGCACCAGCGTGCCCGGAGCGAGAGACACAACGCCCTCACCGGGAGCAAGAATGTCGACCTTCGGCCCGTAGTTGGAGAAGGGAGAGAAGAGCCCCAGCGCGTTGTGGGAGCCCACCGTGATGGCGCCCGGTACCTTGGCCGGCGTCACGAAATCCGAGTTGTCGCCCTGGTTGCCCGCCGCGATGACAAAGATCACGCCCGCATCCGTCGACGCCTCAATCGCGTGGTCCAGCGCAGTGAACTCGGGAGTGCCTACGTTCTCACCAAGCGACATGTTGACGATCATGGGCGAGGCCGGGTCGGCCAGCTTGCGCGCCGTCAATTCCTCGACCGCAGCGATGACCACGGACACGTCCGTCGTTCCGTCGTCGCCGAGGACCTTCATATTGTGGATGCGTGCCCCGGGGGCAACGCCTACCAGGCCGTCCGTATCGTCCATCGCGGCGATGATACCTGCCACGTGAGTGCCGTGTCCGTCATAGTCGGACGCATCGTCAAAACCATCCCGCATATCCAGGGACTCGACCATGTTGAGGTCGTTGTCACCTGCCCCGGGCCGGGCCACGCCTGTATCCAATACGTAGACGTCCACATCCACCATGCCGGTGTGGTCACCGGAGGCCGCCCAGCTGGTCTGACCACCGATGGCAGCGACGCTCCACGGCACGGTCTGGCCGGCGCTGCCTATCTCGGCATTCGGATCCGGCGTCGTGACCGAGAAATCGGGCTCGAACCAGGAGATCTCGTCATCCGCAGCCAGCTCCGCCAGGAAATCGTCGTACGCGCTCAGCCCCAGACTGTCGTCAATGGTGATGGCGTATCCGTCGAATACGTTCCCGTACTCATAGCGCTCCACCACGTGGTACCGCTCCAGCACCTTGTATCGTTCAAGCACGGAGAAGCGCTCAACTACCCCGTAGCGCTCAATCAGGCGCTGCTTGTTGATGGAGAACACCAGCTGCAGACTGGACTGATTGCCAAACTTGCCCGCAGCTCCGGGGCGCATGGCCTTCTCCATGAGATGGGAGTTGCGAAACTTGCCACTCTCCGAGATGTGGCGATCGACCAGGAGGTCGGATTCCTGCGGGTCCGTCAGGGAGTCGCCGCAGCCGGTCATCACAATCAGGACGGCCACGAGGCCAAGTAGGGGGAATCGACGGGACATGTGGGGGAAGTAGGGTTAAAGTGCCGTTCGCGGGGTATCGGCAGTTTTCCCAGCTTCTTAAGCCCCGGCGGGATTTTTTCGGGCGATGGGCGGTGCTGCTTTCAGCAGCCGGTGGCCGCCCCGAGAGCCGTCCGCTCCGCCGTCCGAGCGCCCGAATCGCACGTCCGTGGTTACACATCGCCAGCCCCGTTCCTCCAACAGGAAACAAACAGGAAGAAAGTTGGTGCTATCAAAAAGATATCAGAGTGACATGCGCGATGTTCTGATCCGCGGAATCCCGGAAGACACGCACGCCTGGCTGAAGACGGCGGCCGAGGACAACAACCGCAGCATGACCGCGGAAGTACTGGAAATCCTGCACAATGCCCGGCAACGCGCTGAGGCAGCCCGGGGACGACTGGCTCGCGTCGAGGCCTGGAGAAAGAAGTATTTGCCAGACGACGGTTGTGAGCTGGACGAGCTCGTCTCCATTGTCCGACAGGGCCGCACCCATGGTCATTGATGCCAATGTGCTCGCGGCTTATTACCTGGCTCGCGATCCGGCTCTCCGGGTACGGCTGGTCGGTCTCGAATGGTACGCCCCTCCGATCTGGCGGAGCGAGTTCATGAGCACACTTCGTTCCTGGATGGTCAGGCGAAAGCTTTCCCTCGAGGCAGCGGTAGTTGCCCACGGCGAAGCCGAGGTCGAAATCATTCCGGCACCCTCACCTGACGCTGCCCATGTCTTTGCGCTGGCCGAGGCTTCTGGATGCAGCACGTATGACTGCGAATACTTGGCTGCGGCTCAGATGATGGATGTACCCCTGCTGACGTTGGACGCACAGGTCCTTCGAGCCTTCCCACAGGTGGCCCGGACCCCCTGAGCGGGCATTCAGCCCTCTTCTTGCTGCCAATCCCCCGAACGGCCGGAACTAGTAGCACGAGGATGGGAGTTGTACTCCGCCCCACGGAGAAAACAGCTTTCCCAATGAAAGGAACGTCCCTGATGCTGCTGCTGGTTCTGGCAGTGGCGCCGGCGTTTGCTCAGGACCCCGAGTCCTTTGAGCGTGACGTCACCGAATTCACGCTGGACAATGGACTGAAGTTCATCGTCGTGCAGCGTACGGAGGCACCGGTTGTGTCCTTCCACACCTACGCCGACGTCGGCGGTGTGGATGAGCTCAAAGGCATTACCGGCATTGCCCACATGTTCGAGCACATGGCCTTCAAAGGCACCACCGACATCGGAACCACCGATATCGACGCCGAAATGGCCGCCATTCGGCGAGTGGACGAGGTGTACGCCGAGTTGCGGGCAGAGCAGCACAAACGCGGTCTGGCGGACGCCGAGCGCCTCGCGGAGCTCGAAGCAGCTTTTGAGCAGGCCAAGAAAGACGCCCAGGCATTCGCCGCAGGCGACTTTGACGAGGCCATCACCCGGAACGGCGGTGTGGGTCTGAACGCCACCACCTCATCCGACGCTACGCGCTACTTCTACAGCTTGCCGGCCAACAAAATCGAGCTCTGGTTCTCGCTGGAGTCCGCCCGGTTCTTTGATCCGGTGCTCCGGGAGTTCTATGTGGAGCGGGATGTCGTCATGGAGGAGCGCCGCATGCGCACCGAGTCGAATCCCGTCGGCCGGCTCGTGGAGGAATGGCTGGCCACGGCCTTCAAGAGCCACCCCTATGGTGAGCCGGTGGTGGGCCACATGTCGGACCTTCAGTCCTTCACGCGTGAGGAGGCCCAGGACTTCTTTGAGAAGTACTACGGCGCGAGCAACCTGACCATCGCCATTGTCGGTTCGGTGGATGTCGATGAGGTCCGCAGCCTTGCCGAGACGTACTTCGGCCGCCTTCCGGACCGGCCCAAGCCGGATCCGGTGGAGACGGTGGAGCCGCCCCAGATTTCGGAGCGCACGGTGGTGATCACGGAGCAGAGCCAGCCTTTTGTGCTGGTTGGGTATCACAAGCCCAGTTTCCTGCACCCGGACGATGCGGCCTACAATGTGCTTTCCGACATCCTCGGTCGCGGACGGACCAGCCGCATCTACCGCCAGATGGTCGATCAGGACCAGATGGCGCTGCAGGCGGCATCGATCAACAACTTCCCGGGCAACAAGTACCCGAACCTGTTCGCGCTGTTTGCGGTGCCGAACCAGGGGCGTTCTGTGGAAGAAAACCTCGAGGCCATCAACGGCATCATTGAGGACGTGAAGTCCGGCGGGGTCACCGACGAGGAGTTGGCTCGCGCAAAAGCGAACGCCCGGGCTGACCTGGTGCAGCAGCTCCAGTCAAACAGCGGCATCGCCGGCCAGTTGGCTTTCTACCAGGCAGTGACCGGAGACTGGCGCCAGCTGTTCAGTCGCCTGGAGCAAATCGAAGCCGTCACCAACGAAGACATCATGCGGCTGGCGAACGAGACGTTTGTTTCGTCCAACCGCACGGTGGCGATGATCCGTACCGAACCGGCCGAAACAGCACAGACCGCATCGCCCGAAACCGATACCACCAGCCGCGGAGAGGGCCAGTAATCATGAAGCATCTTTTTTCGATTCTGCTCCTGGCGCTTCTGGTCCTGCCGGCCGCGGCCCAGAAGCATCACTCAGCCATCGACTATCCGGAGCTCCCGGATTTTGACACGCCGGAGGCCCAGCGGTTTGAACTGGACAACGGCATGGTGCTTTTCCTCATCGAGGATCGTGCGCTGCCGATGGTAAACGTTGTTGCCCGCGTGGGAACGGGCAGTGTGTATGAGCCGGGCGACAAGGTGGGACTCGCGTCCATCCTGGGTCAGGTCATGCGCTCGGGTGGCACGGAAACCGTTCCGGGCGATACGCTCAACGTCATCCTGGAGAACATCGCGGCCTCGGTGGAGACCTCCGTCGGCGCCACGTCCGGAGGCGGCAGCATGTTTGCGCTGACCGAGCATGCCGGCACCGTATTGCCGCTGTTTGCAGACGTGCTGATGAACCCGGCGCTGCCGCAGGACAAGATTGACCTGGCCAAAACGCAGATCAGCAGCGCGATCTCCCGCCGCAACGATGACCCCGGTCAGATTGCCAGTCGGGAGTTCAACGAGATTCTCTACGGATCCGAAAGCCCATGGGCGCGCGCGCCGGAGTACGCGACCGTCGACGCCATTTCGCGGGACGACCTCGTGGCGTTCCACGAAGCATGGTACCACCCCGGCAACGTGATGATCGGTGCGTGGGGAGACTTTGATGCCGAGGAGATGGCCGCTCGCATCGAAGCTGCGTTTGAAAGCTGGCAGCCGGTCCCGGGATTCCAGCGGCCACCGGCACCGGTGGCTCAGTCCCCGGATCAGGACGGCGTGTTTCTCGTGGACAAGGACGACGTCACGCAGTCAACCGTGTACCTCGGCCATCTCGGAGACATACGGGCGGATCATCCGGATCAGCCCGCGCTCACGATGATGAACCAGGTGCTTAGCGGCGGATTCTCGGGCCGCCTGATGCAGAGCGTTCGCGTGGAGCAGGGGCTGGCCTACGCCGTCGGCGGTGGGTACTCAGCCAACTTCGATCGTCCAGGCACCTTTTTCGCCCAGGTGATGACCAAGTCCGAGTCCACGGTGGACGCGGCCAACGCGGTGCTTGCCGAGATCGACAAGATGCGTGAAGCTCCGCCGGAAGAGGAGGAGGTCGCCCTGGCTCGCGACGGATACCTGAACCGCTTCGTGTTCAACTTTGACACGCGTGGCGAAGTGGTCAACCGAATGATGACGTACGACTGGTACGGCTATCCGATGGACTTCCTGGAGATCCAGAAAAGCGGGCTCGAGGCGGTCACGCCGCAGGACATCCATCGCGTATCGCAGCAGTACCTGAAACCCGAAGACATCCGCATCCTGGTTGTGGGCAAGGCGGAAGAATTCGGTGCGCCGCTCACCGAGCTCGGTCCGGTCACAGAGGTGGACATCAGCATCCCGACTGGCGAGGAGCCGGTTGAGGAGGCGACGGAAGAGTCCGCCGAGGGTGGCGTCGCTCTGCTGATGGCAGCGCGGGAAGCCATGGGCGGCGATCCCGGTTTCGGCACCCTGGAGGCCATCCTGATGGACGGCTCGCAGAAGATCTCCACGCCGGACGGCCAGACGTTTGATCTGGGCCTGAAGATGATCATTGGCATGCCGGACAACGTGCGCCTGGAGCAGCAGACGCCCATGGGCGGGCTTGTGCTCACCAAAATGGGTGACGAGTTCGGCTTCCCAGCCATGATTCCGGAGCAGATGCAGGGCCAGCTGCGGGACCAGATTCGGGTATCCATGTGGCAGTCGCCGGCCTATTTCCTGTCGCGCATCGACGCCCTGGAGGCCCAGCAGCTTGCCGATGGCGAACTGGACGGGCGCGCCGCCAAGGTGGTGCTTGTGTCCCCTCCGGACGGTGTCAATCAGTTCAGGCTGTACCTCGATGCCGGGACGAACCTGCCCATCGGAATTACCTATCAGCAAGGCCCCGTGGCAGTCAGCGAGGTGTACGGGGACTACCGGGACACCGGGGCGCTGCACCTGCCGTACTCCGTGAAGCAGTACCAGGGGGACCAGCTCGGCGGCGAGATTTCCTACAACTCGATTGAGGTGAATCCACCCGTGGACGCCTCGACCTTCCAGCAGTAGGATATCGGGCGGCTCGCATTTGCGGGCCGCCCGGTTTTTTTGTTGGTGGCTGCCGGGCCATTGGGCAGAGGTCGCTCCGCCCGCGCCCGGGGGGAGCGTTGCGGGCGGGGGTCGCCGCTTCGCCGCGGGCCGGGATTCGCGCCGGGCGGGCGTCGCCGCGTCGCCGCGAGCGGGGATTCGGGCAGGGCGGCCGTCGCCGCTTCGCCACAGGCCGGGATTGCGCCGGGCGGCCGTCGCCGCGTCGCCGCGGGCCGGGATTCGCGCCAGGCGGGGGTCGCCGCGTCGCTGCGGGCGGCTTTTCGCACCGGGCGGCCGTCGCCGCTTCGCCACAGGGCCTAAGTCGAAAACCACCCCTGGATTCCACGTTCTGAGCCTCTCAGAGGGTATCCGGGTGTAATCGACCCCCTCAATTCCACATCGGCCCCGGTGACGACGGACCGCCGTGTGGAATCAGGGGCCGACATTCCATGTCCGCGCCACGCTCAGCGCCGCGCCCCAGCGCCGCGCCACGCCCCAGCGCCGCGCCACGCCCCAGCGCCGCGCCGCCCCAGCGCCGCGCCTCGCCTAAAACCGCGCCTTCACCCCCAGCACAACCGTGCGACCAGGCAAATACCTCGGATCCTGGCGCAGTTCGCTCCCGTCGTGCAGCAGCCGCCAGTCGAGCTCGTTGCGCCGGTCCAGCAGATTCTCCACCTCGGCGTAGGCCTCGAGGCTCGCACGCGGTCGCCAGCTCAACGAGACGTCGAGGGACACTCGATCGGGCAAACTGTGGGCGTCGGGATCGCTCAGGTTCCACCTCCCAGCGGTCGCGAGTCTGCGATAGTAGTCGTAGTAGGCCTGCCTGAGACCCCATCGCATGCCGGACTCCCAGGTAAGCCGTGCGCCGGCGCCGACACGATTCCAGGAGGCGTTGTGCGCAAGCGCAAGCGTTCGCGGCACGGACCACGGCGCGCTCGTTGTGCGGCCGCCGAACAGCGCCGCCGAGGTCACGCGATCCCGGGAGAGGCGCAACGTCGCCCGCGTCAGGCCAAGCGGGTTCTCCAGCTCGTTGTCCACCACGATTCCGATGTGTCGCGCGTCCTGTCCGGCGAGGAAACGATGGCCGTCCGGGCGATTGTCCAGCGTGGGAGACCACAGATAGTTGGGCGTGCGCCCGCCGTCGACCCGTTTGGCATATGCCTCCACGCGCGTGCGCAATGCGCCGCGCTGCCATTGGGCAGCCGCCGCGACGTGCACGGCCCGCGGGGGACTGAGCACGCCAGGCACCGGGAGCCAGATGCGTGTGGACGGCACCACCTCGCCCGCATTGACCGTGCTGTAGTCAAACTGCAGCACAAACTGCCGATACAGGCCCGCCGACACTCCCGCGGTCAGGTCGGGAGAAAAACGCCAGCCCAGCCGCATGCGCGGCTCGGCGTACACAGTGGTCCGAGTGGAGTGCCAGGTAAACCGGGCGCCGCCTTCGACTACCAGGCGCTCGCCCTCGAATCGGTCGCTGAGCCAGAAGGTCAACCGTCCCATCTGCTCCCGGGCCGCCTCATTGCGGTACCCCACCACAAAGGCGTAGAGCGTGTCGATCCCGCCACCGCGATCTATCAGAAACCCGCGCGTGGCTCCGGCCGACATATCCGCCGCTCCCAGCGCATAGGCACTGGTGGTGCCGATGGCCTCAAGTCCCATCGACACGAAATGCCGGCCCCTGGCCGCGTCCAGCCGCGCGTCCACCTGCCACTCATCCAGTCGGTTTGAGTTGCTCAGGTCGATGGGCAGGTCGCCCTCCGCCAGGTTTCCCGAGTCCACCTCGGCCGCAAACTGGTCCGCCCGGGGGTTGGCCAGACGGTACCCATGCTGGTACCGGTACCTGCTGAAGCGCATCGAGCCGCTGGCAAACGCCTGTGTGCCCAGCAACGCGCGCACGCCCACCGCACCGGTCGACGTTCGCCACTGATGACGCGCGACGGCGCTGAGGAATGGCTGGGCATCGGCAACGGCTCGTTCGACGCCGTCTGCGCGGCGATCCCCGGACAGGCCCCGACGACCGTGATACGCGGTGCCATGCACGCGCAGCCCGGGTCGGGTCTCGACGCTCCACGCCGCGTTCAGGTCGGAAAACGATGCGGTAGGTGCCAGGTCTGAGAACGAGTACAGCTCGTTGACTCTCGACTCGTTCGCGTTGGCCAGTTCACCGGTAGGGGCAAACAGCAGGAACGGGTCCGTCGTGGACCAGTCTTCCAGCGTGCCAAGCACCGAGGAGGGCCGCGTGCGACTCAGATGGGACGTTCTCCCGGACGCACGAACACGACTGCGCCCCTCCGATACGACCAGCGAACCTTCGGTGGCGTGGGAGTTGGCCTCCGCCACGAACCCAGGCACGCCGCCGAGGGTCTGCCCGAAGTCGACCACGCCGCCCAGCAGGCTGCCGGTCTCCGCTCCGAAGCCGGACTGATACACCCGGATCCGATCCACGGCCTGCGAAGAGAACGGTCCGAAGAGACCCACCAACTGCCGTGGGAAATACACAGGGTGGCCGTCCAGTCGCAGCTGGAGATCACCCGCAGCACTGCCGTGGATCTGCAGGCCACCGGTGAGGTCACTGACGGCCCCAGGCATGCGCACGCGGACCTCGCCGACCTGTCGGCGGGCATCGCGAGCAGTCGGGGGCGATGCGGATTGCTCGATGACAATCGGCGCCGCTTCAATGGGCGCGGTGCGCAGGGGAGCCACGATGCGTGTCGCCGAGCCGGAGACCACATCGACCGAATCCTCCCACGCGCCATAGCCAAGGTGACTGACGGAAATGCGGTAGCGGCCCGGGAGCAGGTCGGCCAGTACAAAGCGTCCGCCGGCGCCGGTCACGGCCCAGCGCGCCTCCGGGCCGACGCGGATGTGCGCCAGCGCCAGGGGATTGCCCGTATCGGCGTCCTCCACCTGACCGGTCACGACGCCGTACGCCGCCGGCAGCGCCAGGGAAGGACCGATTACGTAGGTCCCGGAGGCGCGGCGGAAGTATTCGAGACCCGTGCCGGACAGCAGGCAGGCCAGGTAGACCTCCACATCGCCAGTGGACACGCCGCAGGTCACGCGCACGCCGCGAACCCGATCGGGGTCGTAGGCGACGGCCGTGCCCGTGCGTTCGGCGAATGTGCGGAGTGCGTGGTCGAGATCAGCGCCTCGCACATCGACACTCCACGATTGGGCCGCGGCCGGCACTGCCATTAGCAGGCCGGCCGCAAGCAGCAGACTATGTTTCCAGCCCGAGATCACGGACGGAGCTGAATCCCGAGCCACCAGTCCGTTCGGCGGGTGTCGTACTGGTCGGACCAGCGCGGCGAGATCAGAAGGCGCACATCCACCTGGCTCGAGGGCCGGGCCGTGATGCCCAGGATGGCACCGGTTTCGATGACTGTCCGGAAGCTCGACGGTTCTCGGAAGCTCTCGCCGAACCGGGAGGTCACGCGGGTGACTCCGTTTTCGGTGACCTCCCTGCGATGAATCATGGCGATGGTCTCATCGTCAATCTCGACGTCCTGATGGGTGCGCGTCACGCCGGCCACCAATTGGAAGTGGGAGGACAGATCGTGCCAGAGAAGCACGGGTATCTGCAGGGAGGATCGGCGGGCCCGGTATTCCCATCGCACTTCCTTGTCCTCGATGAGCTCCTGGTCCATGGCGTTGGACTCCACGTAGTCGCCATCGGTCCAGAAGTTGGACCACGCCATGCTCCACCGAGACGTGACGTCTTCCCGGGTATCGAGCGACTCGACGGATCGGGCACCGGCAGCGCCGATCAGCAGGCGGGCCTTGCTCGACACCTGCCAGTCCAGGCCCACGTGCAGTCGCTGCTCATTCCCATCGCCGGTGCCAGTGCCCAGTCGCTCGTCAAAGTTGCTGGACGCGTACCGGTGGTCGTATCGGTAGGACGTGTTCGGGCGATTGGAATAGTTCTCCGATTGGGTGGAGTCATCCACCAGCACGCGCCCGGAGAGATCCAGCGATTGCCACCGCCCGGTCCAACTCACGGACAGCAGCCGGTTTTCGTCGATTTGCTTGCGCAAGAACAAGTTGCCGCGGGTGGCGCCGCCCTCGCGCTGAATGAGGGACTCATTGAGTGAGCCCGAGCTGTGCAAGGAAAACTCCTCGGAAGCGGGAAGGCCCCGCAAGTAGTGGAAGCGGGACGCGCCGTCCTGCCACTGCGTGCCCTTGCCCGAGAGATAGCCCAGCGAACCACCAACCACCACGCGCTCGGAAACCTGCCCGTGCGCGCCGACCGAGAAGTCCAGGTGGTCATACTCCTGATTCCTGGAATCCCACTGGGACGAGAAGTTGATCTCCTGAACGGTCGCCGGGCCCGGATTGTGGAAGTTGCCCACCTCGCCGTTTCGATCGAAGGAGGCCGACGCTATGCGCGCGCCCACGCGCCACGTGTCAGACAACTGGAGAGCCGCGAAGGCCGACGGGAAGTGACCGGTGGTGCGCATCTGGTCTGAGCCGCCCGCCACCTGGGTGACGGGATAGCCCTCGTCTACCGCCGCGTTCGCCATGTCGAGGCCGCGATACAGGTTGTTCGGTACGTCGTAGTACGCCTGCGCATCGGTCGCCAATTGGTAGGTGATGCCCACCGTGAGATCGGGCGTGCGATTCGGCGCGGGGTTGGTGATGAACGCCAGGGACATCACTGGTTCAGCCGGCCGATAGGTCTGAATGTGGTAGCGTGGCCAGTAGCCCACAAAAGACGACAGCGCCGCGTCATAATTGACCCCGTACAGCGGATAGTAGTAGTCATGTCGGGCCGCCTCGCGCGTGCTGCGAAAGTCCACATACGCATACGACGATGAATCCTGCTGCGCCAGGGAAGGCGTCAGGTGCAGGTTCAACAGAGGGTCATTGAGCAGGCCAGGCACGCCGGTGCCGAAGCCTTCCAGGCCGTAAGGGTTGACGAACGCCGGCTTGAAAAAGAAATCGACGTTCTCGAATGCCTTCTGCAGCGCGCGGTTATCCGTGTATTGCGCAGAGGCGGGCACGGCGGCGGCCAGCACGACCACCGCGAAAAGAGAGCAGACGTGTTTCATGGCAGAGTCAGGAATTGGTCGGTTCGACCACCAGGTAGATCCAGTAGTCTTCATCCGGAATGGGTGAGGGGACGGAGCCGGGATAGGGACTGGCGGAGATCATGGTGACGGTGACGCCAAATGCGCTGCCAGTGGGCGAGTCACCATCCAGGTTGCCGCGACGGACTAGTCGCAGTTCATCCACCACGTTGCCACTGATGGCGGACACATTGACCACGATCCGGCCCTCCCAAATACAGTCGGCATTGATGGGACACCGGCTGTCCTCCACGATTTCGGAGAACACCAGCCGCACACCCGCTGCGGCCTGCGCCGCTTCACCAAAGTCGAGTCGGAAGACGTCGGTAGCCGGCGTCAGGTCCACACTCCGGACCTGGTACATGATCTCGTCATCCACCGCATCGGCGAGCCAGTCGATGGAGATCTCGGTCGGATAGCCCAGTTCGGGATGGTACGTGACCGTGAGTTCGTCCGCTTCGCGAGTGGCCTCCTCGATGAGGTCAAAGAGCTCATCGACGGTCGGGATGTACTGCCACCAGGTCTCGTCCACCACCCAGTAGTCTTCCTGCTGCTTGATGGCGGCCAGTGAATCGTCCCGGACAAAAATGTGCAGTTCACCGGAGCCCGCGCAGAAGCAGCCGCGAAACAGCTGCATGTCATAGTCGGCGGACGCGGAAGACTGCCAGCGAGCCCGGGCCTGCTGCAGGTCTGTCAGCTCCGTCACGGTGCCCGGACCAGTCAGCGTGCAGCCCGCAAGCAGCAATGCAGGGAGAAGAAGAAGGTGTTTCATGGCGATTACAGCTGGGCGATGCGGCCCATGAACAGCACGGAGCCCGAAATCCGCTCCCGAATGAAGAGCAGGAAGGGGCGATCCAGCGTGACGCGGAGTGGTCCGCTGCCCGCAGACTCCACAATGATGACGGTGGTGACGGCGGCGGCCTCGGTACCCTCCTCATTCACGTCGAGCACGGCCTGGTGGATCACGTCGTCAATCCACGGTCCGCCTCCCTCAACGAGCCGCGTGAAGTCGGCCGAACCCGGGGCAAACGCAGCCTCCATGCCCATGCTTTTCAGCATGGGAACCAGGCTTTCCTTGTACTCCACCTTGAACCGCGGCATCGACAGTATGACGTCGGTGGGGGATAGCTCGGTGGTCCAGGCTGCCACATCATCCGCCTGCAGTTCCGCAAGCACATCGTCCGTGGTGAACCCGGGCTCGGGCAGCACGACGGTCATCGAATACAGCGAATCACCGTATGGCAGATCCACAGCCGTGTAGTTGGCGTGTCGGAAGGCCGGCAGATCGGCCTGTTGGGCCATCATGGGGACCTGAGCGGTGGTGCCGTCCGCGTTGGCGAAGCTCGCCTCCCGCGTCTCATTGGGGTCGAATTCGTACAGCCACGTGCCCTTGAAATAGATGGCGTTGATCAGGTACATGACCACCGATCCGTCGATCTGCTCGATGACCTTGTCGATGAGGCCTTCGGTCTTTTCGTCGACCCAGCCGTTGATGCGATCCACCGTAGCAGGATCATTGAAGTCCGCCTCGGCCACTTCTGCCGCGAAGTATTCCCGGTTGGTATCCAGGAACTCCGAGCGAACGGGATAGCCGTTCCGATACCAGATGGAATTGGCGATGCGCAGGCGCACCACCGGATCCAGCGTCTCCAGGAACGAGGCCAGATCGCGGTAGGAACTGTTGACCTCCTCCGGGTTCAGGGAGCCCTTGCGGAGCACCGACACCATCTCGTCGTAGGTCTGCCCGTTCGCGCCATTGGCCGTCATGCCCAGGGCAAACGACACCGACGTGGGGCTCATGAACACGTTTCCTTCCTCGCCCTGGACGAGCTCATTGAAGAGCTGCAGCCCGAACGCGTTGTCGGTACGCACCACCTCCTGCACGCGCGCGGGCAATTCGGCCGGCGGATCGACATGCGGTTCGTCCGTAAAAGAGCAGCCGGCCAACAGAATGACCGTCGCAAGCACAGCGAAAACTCTCATTGTGCGGGTTCTATGGTATATCCGCCCAGCACCGGGCGGTAGGTGAGATTGAGTGCGAAGCAGATGGCGTCGAGCACATCCTCGAGTTCACCTGCCGAGGGAGCCACGTAGGTCGTGGGTCGATCCGAAACGGAAGCGGCCGCGCTGAGCGACACGTCAAATCGCCTCTCCAGAGAGGCCAGCGCGTCCCGCAGGGGGAGATCCACCAGCGCGATGCCGCCGGTGCGCCACCCCGACGCCTGTGCCGGTGTGAGTCGCTCTTCACGGGCGATGCGGTCCGCGGCGATGCGCACCGTTTCTCCCGGGACCAGCGTTTCCGCAGATCCGGAGGCTTCCACGCGCACGCCGCCTTCTTCCAGCGAGACCAGCGTTTCCGGCCGCTCGGCTGCGGGCCAGGCGCGCACGTTGAAGCGCGTACCCGTCACCACAACGCGGGCGTTGAAGGTCTCCACCGCAAAGGTGCGCTCGCCGTGCGCGACGCCGAAGAACGCCTCTCCCTGAAGCTGAACTTGCCGCTCGGAGCGGAGCAAGAACGGCTTCCAGGCGATGCGACTTCCGGCGGCCAGTGTGACCCCCGTGCCGTCGGGAAGCGTCACCTGTTCGGTGGCGCCGGCGGCAACCGACACCGTGCGGGTGCGGAACTGGTCAGCGGTGGTTATGAGCAGTGCGAGCGTGGCAACGGCCAGGGCAGGACGAAGCCACGGGAGGGCAGTGCCGCTGGATGCCGTGCCGCGAGCCGCGGAGGCGCGCGAGCCGCGGAGGGCCGAGCGCCGGACCGCGCGAGCGCCGGAGCCCACAAGGGCGGAGTCCGCCGCCGTGCCCAGACCGGCCTCGCGCGCCGCACGCACGGTGCGTTCCGCGAAGTACGGCCCGAAGCTTTCGGCGCGGTCCTCTCGGGCCGCATCGGCAATCAAACGATCCAGATCAGCCATCGATCACCCCTCCGAGCATCTCGCGAAGACGCTTCTGGGCGCGGGACAGGCGAGACATGACCGTGCCCTCGGGGATGCCGAGGATGGCTGCCGTCTCGGCGGTAGAGTGCTCCTGCACCAGTCGCAGAACCGCAACCGACCGGAAGTCGGCCGGCAGCGCGCGAATGGCGGAAGACACCAGGGTGCCCAACTCGGTGCGTTCCAGCGCCTTGTCCGCCGGCAGTTCCGGAGCCTCAAACCGATCCTCTGGCGGACCAAAGAACCATCGCCTCATGCGCTGGCGCCGTTTGATGGCGTTCAGCGAGAGGTTGATGGCTGATCTGGTGAGGTAGGTGGACACGTCGGCGTCGCCGCGGAAGTTGGCTGCGTTTCGGAAGAACCGGATGAAGACCTCCTGGCCGATGTCCTCCGCGTCCGGACCGCGACCGATCATGCCGATCACGGTGGCAGCGACCACACCTTCGTACTGGTCGACAAACGTCTTCCAGGCGTCGGCATCTCCCTGCCTGACCCGGTCCAACAGGGCGGCACCATCCGGATTCGCCCCTGAGGAGGCCATGCGAGCTTCTTCAGCCATGTTCGGTGAGTTAGACAACCGATCTTCCGCGCTCATTCCCGCCGACGACGAAAAAATCTGATGCGGGCCCGGAAAGTCCCGCTAGAGCACCGTGAGGGCCGGAATTCCGGCCTCAACCACCCCGTCTTCAGCCAGACGGTCCAGGTAGGCCTGCTCAATGGCGCCCTCGGTGCCGGGAATCGAGGCCCGGCGCACCCGGACATAGTTGTCGGTGAAGCCGAGCTGGTGCATCTCGCCCTCGCGTTCCCACAGGACTGGACGGGAGGTGCCCACAAAACGCGCATTGAACGCCATGCGCTTCCGGGTGGACAGGAGCCGCAGCGTGCGGTTGCGCTGCGAGCGCACGCCCCGATTCACCACGTCGGTGCCAAAGCGCTCGACCGCCACCGTATCAGGCCGCTCTGAGTACGTGAAGACATGCAGGTAAGAGACGTCCAGGTCTTCCAGGAAAGCGGCCGTGTTGCGGAAGTGCGCATCGGTCTCGGCCGGAAAGCCTACGATCACGTCCACGCCGATGCAGGCGTGCGGCATGTCCCGCCGGATGCGGCCCACGCGGTCCGCATAGACCTGTCGCCGATAGCGCCGCCGCATGGCACCCAGAACCTCATCGTCGCCACTTTGCAGGGGAATGTGGAAGTGGGGCTGGAACGCGCGAGAGCCCGCGACAAACCCGATTATCTCATCCGTCAGCAGGTTCGGTTCGATGGAGGAGATTCGGTACCTGGCGACCCCATCGACTGTATCCAATGCGCGGAATAGGTCCAGCAGACTCTCGCCGGTATCCTGGCCGAACAGGCCAATGTTCACGCCGCTGAGCACGATCTCCGAGAACCCGTCCCGGGCAATGGATCGCGCCTGCGCCACGGCACCGGCGATGGTGTGGCTCCGGCTGGGACCGCGCGCCGCGGGGATGGTGCAGAATGAGCAGGAATAGTCACAGCCGTCCTGCACTTTCAGGAATGCGCGCGAGCGCTCGCCGGCGGCGTGGGAGGGACCGAAGTCGGTCGCCTCGTCGATGCAGGAGACGTGTACCTGCGTCTTCTCCTGTTTGACAAACGCGTCCGCGTACGCAAAGACCTGGGACTTTTCGGCGGTGCCCAGCACCAGATCCACGCCCTCGATCTCCGCGATTTCCTCAGGGCGAAGTTGCGCGTAGCACCCGGTGACGATGACGTAGGTGTCGGGATTCAGGCGCAGTGCGCGCCGGATGGCCTGGCGACACTTGCGCTCGGCCTCCTCGGTCACCGTGCAGGTATTGATCACCGCTACATCCGCTTCGCCGCCCCAGGGCACGGCGTCGAACCCGCGTTCCTCGAACGCCCGACTCATGGAGCCGGTGTCCGCATAGTTGAGCTTGCAGCCCAGGGTATGGAGGGAAACGCGCATAGAGGCAGAATGAAGGCGCGCGTGCAACGAAAAACATAGATTCGTGTTCAGGATTGAGGCCTCAAGGCCCGCCCATCGATCCGTTCCACCACCGAATTCACGCATGTTCGCACGGGAAGGCTACGCGCTGATTGCCGCATCGGCCGTGATTGGCGCCGCCCTGGTGCTGTTGTCGTTTCAGGTCGGTCAGCCCATCGCCGCTGTCGTGGGCACATTGGGCGTCCTGGTGTTCGCGTTCACACTCTGGTTCTTCCGCGATCCGAGTCGCACTCCCCCGGACGATGTGGAGGAGCTTCTCCTGGCACCCGCGGACGGCAAAGTGGTCGAGATCGTGCAGGAGGAAGACCGCCTCTACCTGAAGGGCTCGGTCAAACGCATCTCCATCTTCCTTTCGCCGCTGAATGTGCACGTCAACCGCTCGCCTGCCACCGGCGTCATCGAGTTTGATGAGTACGTGCCGGGCGAGTACCTGGTGGCCTGGCATCCCAAGGCCAGCGAGAAGAACGAGCGCTCACAATTGGGATTGATGCACGCCTCCGGCACCAAGGTGCTGTTCAAGCAGATTGCGGGTGCGGTGGCGCGCCGCATTGTGTACCACGTCGGCGTGGGGGACAGTCTGAAGGCCGGGGAGCGTTTTGGCATCGTCAAATTCGGCTCCCGCATGGATGTGATCGTGCCGCCGCACATTCCTGTGTTCGCCGAAGTGGGGGACCGGGTCGTGGCAGGGGAGACCATCCTGGGGCATCTGATTCCTCAGGGGGCGGAAGCCACCACGAACGCAGAAGCTGCGGAGGCCAGGTAGATGTCTGGCGTAGGCAAGCAGCGGCGCATCCGGCAGCGGCTGGAAACCTACCGCGCCAAGCGCGGCGGACGGGTCCGCCGGCGACTGCCCCCGACCACCGTGCCGTCCTTCTTCACGCTGATGAACCTGTTCAGCGGATTCCTGGCCATCATCCAGGCGTCGGAAGGTCGGTTTGAGAACGCGGCGTGGCTGATTGTGCTGGCGGCGTTCTTCGATCTTCTGGACGGCATGATGGCGCGCCTGACCAACGGGTCGAGCCTGTTCGGTGTCGAGCTGGATTCGCTGTCGGACATTGTCTCCTTTGGCGTGGCACCGGCGTTTCTGGTGCATCAGTACGCCTTGGGCGAGTTCGGCCTGGTCGGCCTGGTGGTGTCGGCCCTGCCCGCCATCTGTGGTGCGGTGCGGCTGGCGCGCTTCAACGTCAACTTCGACGGAGAGAAGAAGCCCTTCTTCGAGGGCATGCCTATCCCGGGGCAGGCCATGTTCATTGTGGCCGTGCTGCTCAATGCCTCCTGGCTGGACTCGCTGCCGGGCATCGACACCACGCAGATCACGTTCCTGGGGCCGATCATTGTACTGATGTCGGTGCTCATGATCTCGCCGATTCGGTTCGAGAGCATGCCCAAACCATCTGCGGAATTCCTGCGGGCGGAGCCGCGCAAGGGGCTGATTTACGTGGGCGCGCTGGTCCTGATGCTGATTGTCCCGCGCGAAGGCGTGCTGATCTGCCTGAGCACCTACGTGTTGGTCTCCATCTGGAGAACATTCTCTGAAGCCGGCCGCGCAGCACTGCGCTCATCGCCCGTAGAAAACGCGGAGAATGCCTCCGGGGACGGGAAGGCTTCCTGAGGGACCGGGGTATATTGCGCCAGAGAAACCGCCTCGAGCCCTGATGCCTTACCACGTATCCGTCGAAATCACCCTGCGCACCTCCATTCTGGACCCGCAGGGCAAGGCCACCCAGCATGCGCTGGATCAGCTGGGTTTCACCGGCATCGAGGACGTGCGCATTGGCAAGTTTGTCGAGTTGACGATCGATGCGGACAGTGCTGAGGCCGCCCGCGAGCGGGCCACCGAGGCATGCCGCAAGCTGCTGGCCAACGAGGTCATGGAGGACTTTACCGTGCGCGTAGAGGAGGCGCAGACCGCATGAGTGAGCAGACGCAGACAGAAGTCCTGGTAGAGGAGGCGGTAGCCGTTGGCGCGCCGTGGCGTGTGATCCTTTTCAATGACGAGATCCACGCTTTTGACGAGGTGGTGATGCAGGTGGTGAAGGCCACCGGTTACAGCGTGCGTCGCTCCACCGAGGTCACGCTCGAGGCGCACCATACCGGCAGCTCGTGCGCCTTTGTGGGCGACATCGAGGAGTGCCTGCGCGTGCAGCGCGTGTTGCGCGAGATCGGTCTGATGACCGAGATGCGGGGCTAACTCCGAGCTCCGGGGCGCAGCGTTGCGCCAACGCCCCCGGAGAAATCTATCGACTGGCGAACCCGGGCCCGCTGGCCTTGGCATCAATGCCCAGCGCCGTGAGTGTCGCGTGCGTGAATCCTTCGCCGTAGAGGCCCTGGTCCCGCTTGAAATACTCCAGGCCGGCCAGGGTAGAGGGGCCGGCGATGCCGTCCACGCTGCCCACGTCATATCCGAACTGGATCAGCGATTCCTGCACCCGCATGATCAGGTGACGGTCCAGGCTGTCTTCGCAGACTGCCGGCAGCCACGCAAACCCTTCGCGTGCGGCGTCTAGCACTTCCGTGCTGACGTATTCAGCGGGGATGACCACGCCGTCCGCGCTGCGCTCGGGGCGCTTGAGGACCTGGATGACTTCCGGGGCCTCCATGTTCGGGGCTTTCACGAAGCAGGTACCCGGGGCTTCCTCGGCCGGGGCATCGGCCTCGGGCTGCGACTGGGGAGCGGGCGCATCATCTGAAGGCATCACGCCCGTCCAGCCGATGGGCGTACGGGAGCCTTTCTCGGCGCGGGCGCCGCCGTTCCAGGTGGAGGATCCGGCGCTGCCGGCGCAACCAGACAGAAGGAGGACGCCAGCGAGGAGGTAAGCGGTTGAGAAGCGTGTCGACATGACTTGAGGAGGGGAAAAGCCTGTACGGGGGCGGAAAAAAGTGCTCCCGAAAAACACGCTTTCGGGCGCATTCACCTACCGGACAAACGCTGTACCCATCGCGCAATCCGGGCGAAGACGCACTCCATGCGCCTCAGGAAGCCCCTTTCCGGTGTAGAAGCGGTCGCGGGCACGGTTCTGGCATCCGCCGTACGCGAGCATTTATCGCCTACAACCCCTCCTGACATGCACCGCAAGCTCTTCGCCCTCATTCTCGGATTCCTGGTCGTGCTCCCGCTGTCGGCCCAGAACTCGGAAACCGGCTACGCAAGCTGGTACAATCGCGGCTTCAACGGTCTGGCCACGGCCAGCGGCGAAGCCTATGACCATGAAGGCCTCACGGCCGCGCACCCCACTCTGCCGTTTGGCTCGATGATCCGGGTCACCCGTGTCGATGACGGCCGCTCGGTGCTGGTCCGTGTCAACGACCGCATGAAGTCCGGCCCTGGTCACGTCATCGATCTCTCGGGTGCCGCCGCGCGCGCCATCGGCATGATGGACTCGGGCGTGGCCCGCGTGCGCCTCGATCAGCAGGCCGGTCAGGCCGTCGCTACCGTTACGCCCGCCTCAGAGACCATCGCCCCGCAGCGCGGAAGCTACACGCTGCAACTGGGCGTTTTCTCGAACCGACCCGCCGCAGAAGCGGAAGCCGGAAAGCACGAAGCCGCCTGGATTCAGACGATCTCGAGTGCCAACGGGACCATGTACCGGGTCTACTACAGCGGATTCGACAATGAGGAGGCCGCCCGTTCGGCCCAGCGTCGCCTCTCATCGCACGGGTTTGACAGCTTTCTCCGCACGCTTCAGTAGGCCCCTCGCTTAAGGTCGGCCGCTTTTGGCTGATCCCGGAAGTGAAAACCCCTCTTTCCGTGAGAAACCTCCTGTTCGTACTTGCTCTGCTGACCGTGCTCCCCGAGAGCCCGGCCTCCGCCGCGGTGTCCGTTCCCCTGACGGACGTCGTGGAGCCGATCGAGTACACCCTGCAGGTGGCCACCTACAGCTCCCGCACCCAGGCCGCGGATGTGCTGAGTGCGCTGCCTGATGCGTGGGTGGAGGAAGTCCGGAAGGACGGCAGCACGCTCTATCGCGTGAACTACAAACGATTCCGCGACCGCAACGCGGCGCTGCGGGCGCAGTGGGATCTGGAAGATTTAGGGTACAAGAGCTTCGTTCAGAGGCTCTATACATAAAGGGAACACAAGCGTCCCCCCGGACTAGGGCGCTCTGCGACGGCAGGGCGCCCTTCTCTAATTCTGGCGTTTTGGCCGATCGGCAAAAAAATCGGCCGACTACCAAGAAATTGGTAGTCATCGCTTAAATCGCGTAGTCGCAGAACCGATATAGGGTTCGTGCCCGGTACGCTGCCCAGCAGCAAGCCCGCGTACGCGTCTCACGACGCGGCACTACATATCCACCACATCTGCGCGGGCGTGGTGACAGGTCGCCTCCACGACAGGCGAACATCCTTGTCACCTATGAAAGCCCGCACACTCACACTTCTGCACCCGGCGCCCCGGCTCATTCTGCCGCCCGCCACGGAGGGTGCCGCCGCCCGTTCACTGGCCACGCTCTGCGCCATTTCTCCGCGCCGCGAGCTGTCCGCCATTTCCGAGGACCGCGTGCCCGGGCGCATCAACTCCACCACGCCTGACGGTGCCGCGAACCGCGTACACGTCCGTCACACGCGCACCGGAGACCGGGTTGCCATCTCCCTTCGATTCCGGCAGCCATGACCACTTTTTGACTGATTGCTTTGGGGAGCATCAGACAAATGCGGCTTGGTCTCTTGGGGGAGAGGCCGAGCCGCACTCATTTTCGGGCGATGGGCTCTGTGGCGGGCCCGCGGCCTACGGCTCAGGGCTCAGGTGCCCGCTTTCCGCGCAGCGCACCCGCCCGCCGCTTACGGCAGGAAGATGTAGTTCAGCTTGATCAGGAAGGCGTTCGCCGGGAAGAAGTCGAACGTATCGGTGAGCTGCGAAAAGCTGCCGACGTCGTATGGCGAGGCGCTCAGGTTGTCCAGCGGGTCCAGGCGCAGGCTTTCGCCGCGTGACTGCGACCAGACCAGGTAGAGGGTCGAGCCGGGGCGGTATTCCCAGCGCAGCACCGTATTGGTCTGAAAGCGGGAGAGCGAAAAGTCGTGTCGCTTGGGATGATGATCGAACGCCGCCAGGTCGTCCTGTCCGGTCTGAAGCTGGAAACCGTCATACCGGCCGCGGGCGCCGAAAAGCTGACCGTAGAACTGCACGCTGAGTTTCGGCGTGAAGGTGACGTCGCTGCGCAGCGTCACGTCCATCGATCGCGTATCGCGGCTGCCGAAGACCGAAGCACGGACCGCATCGCCCTCATTCAGGGCCAGGGCCGTGACTGCGCTGCCGGCTGGCAGGGCCATCCATTCGTCCTCCTCCAGGTTCGAGGGGTCGGTGGCGATGGTACCCATCTCGAGGCCGGCAGCCGTGCGGCGGAAGGCCTCATTGGAGACCCAGGCCGTGCGATTGTCGGACCTGGAGGCGCCGATTTCGGCGGACAGGTTGAGGCGGCTGGACACGTTCCATTCGCCGTCGAGGCTGGTGCGGAAGTCGGCGCCGCCTTCGGAGTCGCGCTCCAGGTTGAAGGAGGGGCTCACCTGCCAGAGTTTGCGGGAGTCGGTGCGGAACGAGAGGCGTACCGAATGGGCCGCCGGGCGGGCATAAGGCAACAGGCCGCGAGTTTCGTAGAGGTCGTAGCCGCCGAGCACGTTGTCGGCCTCATAACGCACGTCGATGCGCTGGAAGCCCCTCGTCACCAGGTTGGAGCTGACATTGACGCCAGCGCCCTGGTTGATGCGCTCGGCATAGGACCAGCTCTGCCAGGTGAAGGCGCGCACGCTGCCGCGCAGGAACGGACCAAACGGCTGGCCACCGTTCATCTGGTAGCTGGTGAACAGCGACCCGCGCATGAAGTCATTTCTGCGCAATCGGCCTAGATCGTTCGGATTGAACGTGTCCGAGAAGAACCGGAAGCTCGAGCCCCAGGTGACCGTGCCGCTGATGCGGTCAAAGCCGAACGAACCTGCCACGCCGCGCTGATTGTCGCCGATGCCGGCACCGCCGCGGTCCGAGAAGGAGAAGAAGCCGTCGATGGCATACCGGTTGCCGCCCATTCGGATATCCCAATCCAGGCCGCCTGTGTAGGCGCGGATCTCATCCTCGCTGCGGTCGGTGGCTGTGACGATGCCGCCCACATAGGAGAAGCGCCCCAGCTCCTGGCGCGCCCGGGCCAGGGTGAACAAACGCGTCGGGTCATAGTCGGCACCTGTCGATGCGCCGAGCACACCGAAGGAGAGTCCGTTGTCCGTGCGACCGGTGATCTTGCTGGCGCCGATGATCGGCTCCCGCGCACCAATACGGCGGGTGTAGAGCAGGCTGCCGTCGAAGTCCAGCCGGAAGTTCATGATCTGCGCGCCCTCGACGAAGAAGGGCCGCTTCTCATCAAAGAAGGTCTCGAAGGCCGTCAGATTGAGCTGCGCCGGGTCGGCGTCCACCTGCCCGAAATCCGGATTCACGGTGGCATCCAGCGTGATGTTGGAGGTCAGGCCGACCTTCAGGTCTACCCCCATGTCGATGTCGGAGCTGGAGGCGCGCTGTCCTGCCACATCGCCTTCATAGGTGTCGATGCGGGAGACGGAGTAGGGGAGAATCTGCACGTTCCGGGCTGGGTCAAGCCCCGAAATCCCCATCAGCCGGCCGTACCGGGCCACATAGCCACTGCGGCGCTCCGTGCGGGGCACCATGGCCCACTCAATGGTTTCGCTGGTCCGCGGAATGTCGCGGCGGAAGTTGATGCCCCACGTGTCCGCGCCGCTGACGAAGCGCAGCATGGTAAGCGGGATGCGCATTTCTGCGGTCCAGCCTTCACTGTCGATGCGCACCGCGGATTGCCAGACCGCATTCCAGGTCTCGTCCGTGTCGCGCGTGGTGATGCCGTCAAACTGCACGCCCGCGGCGTTGACGCCGAAGGTGTAGGCCGTCTTGCGGTCGAAGTAGGAGTCGATCGACGCAAAGAACCAGTCCGCCTGGTTGGTATCGTCCCGGCGGCCCAGCGTCGCGGAGATCTCAGACGGCTCTGAGTCGAACAGGCGGGCGCCGATGATGATGGCATCCGACGTGTACAGGACACGCACCTCCGTGGCCTGGGACGGTTTCTGGCCCTCGTTGGGCTCGAACTGGACAAAGTCGGTGGCCGGTGCGGCTGTCAACCACGCCGCCTCATCGAGACGTCCGTCAACCCGGTGGCCGGAATCCGCTCGCTGCACCGGAAGTATCCGGTCATCATTGAGCGTGGGATCCGAAGCAGTCGCCGGGGGAGCGATCGTCAGAAGGAGAAAAAGCGGCAGGAATCGTTTCATGTGGGAGACTTTTGAGCCGGTACAATCAGGGGAATGGGTAACGAAGGCAGAGGGTTGCCCGCCTGCCGTCGCGTTCAGCCGCTTGTCGCAAGAAGCATTCCCGCAGACGCGGAAGCGCTTCGCTGGATGCGCTCCAGTCACCAAGAAGTGATGAAGGACGAATACAGAGAACCAGAATCAGAAGAAACGGCTGACCTGAAGGTCAAAGGGTCGCGGTTCATCGGCCGAATCATGCGCGTTTTGTCACAGGATGAGGCGGATGAGAAGCTGCGCGCGCTGCGGAAAGCGGAATATGATGCCACGCATCACTGCAGCGCGTGGCGCATCGGCCCTGAGGGGGCGCTGACCCGGTTCAACGATGACGGTGAGCCCAACGGTTCGGCGGGCATGCCCATTTTGCGGCGCATCGAGGCGGCAGACCTGACGAACGCCATGGTCGTGGTGACCCGGTACTACGGCGGCACCAAACTCGGCACCGGCGGCCTGGTCAGGGCCTACGGGGATACGGCCGGTCTGGTGGTCGATGCGGTCCGTGTGCGCACGTGCGTCATCCGGCTGCCCGTGGCCGTGACGTTTGACTATGACGACACGTCACCGGCCATGCACACGGTGAATCAGTTCGATGCCGTGATTGCCCGGAGCGAGTACGGCGATCGGACCACGCTGTATCTGGAGGTGCGGCGCAGTGAAGCGGAGGCGTTTGAGGCCGCGTTTGTGGAGGCGCTGAGCGGGCGCGGGGAGGTTGTTGCGGGTCAGGTCGATCCCTGACGGGGGGATCAACTCGATCATAAGCCGGTTACGATGATCATGACCGATCCCGTGAGAGAGTACCTGTCCGCCATCGGACGAAAAGGTGGTCGAAAGAGCCGGCGAGAACTGGACTCCGGGACGGCGCGCGACATGGTCCGTGTTCGGGAAGCTCGCAGAGCGTTCAGGCGGTTCCACGCCCAGTGCTTCTGGTCGTCGCCGCCGACTCTGAAGATCGGCCTGGCAGACGTGCACTGGGTCTGTCAACAGTTGAAGCGCCACGGCGGGAGAGACGCGTGGGAGGTCGCGACAAAGCTGTGCCGTTAACGAGACTGCAGCACGAGATTCTGGGCATCATTGGGCCCGTAAGGACACCGGAGAGCTATCTGGCGGGGGGGACAGTCCTCCACTTCTCGCCAAACTCGACGCGCTGCTCCCGTGACCTCGACCTTTTTCATGATGCCGTGGAGCACGTCGCCGAGGCCTTTGCCGAGGACAGCGAGTTGCTTACTGGAAACGGCTTCACGCTGAAGATCGTCATCACGCAGCCGGGCTTCATCCGCTCCATTGTCAGTCGAGCCGATAAGGCGACGCAGATCGACTGGGCGCGGGACTCGGCATGGCGGTTCATGCCGGTCTCCAAGAGCGAGTTGGGTGGGTACGTGCTCCACGATATCGACGTCGCGACGAACAAGGTTCTGGCGCTCGCTGGACGCGAAGAGGCGCGCGACTTCGTGGACATCCTGTACGTGATGGAAAATATCCTGGCCCTCGGTCCGCTCATTTGGGCGGCCGTAGCCAAGGACCCGGGGTATTCGCCGCATTCCCTGCTCGAGCAGCTTCGCCGGCGGGGTCGCTATCGCCCTGAGGATTTCGAGCGGCTGGATCTTGTGAAGCCGTTTGACCTGTCCAGCGCGAAGGGACGGTGGAGCGATGCACTTGATACCGCCCTCGACTTCCTCGATTCGAGACCCATGGACGAGGCCGGCTGTCTCTACTACAGGGAATCCGACGGAAGATTCGTCAGCCCAACATCAGGACCCCTGGCAGCGCAGGGTGTCGTGACGCACTTCGGCCGGGTCGGAGGCATCCTGCCGAGGCCGGCCTCGCCGTAACTGCGGGCGGAGATCGCCGGGGCCTGGGCCCGCCCTTACTTCCGGTCGCGCCCGTCCTCTAGGGCCGCCACAGCAAGCCGGTCCACGCGGTTGTTGAGCTCATCGTCCGCGTGGCCCTTCACCTTGACCCACGCGACATCGTGCTGCTCCACCAGCTGATCCAGCACCGCCCAGAGATCCCGGTTCTTGACGGGCTGCTTACCGGCCGTTTTCCAGCCGCGCTTCTTCCAGTTCTCCAGCCATCCTTGCTTGAAGGCGTTCACGACGTAGCTGGAGTCCGAGTGCACGGCCACCGCGCAGCGCTCCTTCAGTGCGCGTAGCCCCTCCAAAACCGCCATCAGCTCCATGCGGTTGTTGGTGGTTTCCTTCTCGAAACCGGTGAGCACGCGCTCATGCTGCCCGAACATCAGCAGGGCCGCCCAGCCGCCCGGACCCGGGTTACCCGAGCAGGCACCGTCCGTGTATAGCGTCACTTTCTTCACGCGTGCGGCACCCCAGCGCTGAGGATTCGTTGCATTCGGCTGACTTGTGTTCTCTAGATGTCAGGGGCCGCCAACGTACAGGCCCCCGGCGGGGTCCGACCCGCGCCCACTCAACACTGCTCTCCCATGAAGTTCGTCGACTACGTCACCATCACCGTGCGCTCCGGCAAGGGCGGCCCCGGCGCCATGTCCTTTCGGCGCGAAAAGTATGAGGCCATGGGCGGACCCAACGGCGGGGACGGCGGGGGAGGCGGATCGGTCACCGTGCGGGGTGACGCGCACCTCTACACGCTGCTGGACCTCAGGTACAATCGGCATCACTTTGCCGAAAACGGCGCGCCCGGTGGCAGCGCCAACAAGACCGGGAAGAGTGGGGAGGACATCATCATTCGGGTACCGCTCGGCACGATCCTCAAGGACACCGACACCGACGAGTATCTGGGGGAGATCACGAATGAGGGCGATGAGCTTGTGCTCGTCAAAGGCGGCCGCGGCGGTAAGGGGAATACGTTCTTCAAGTCCGCGACCAACCAGGCGCCCCGGCACTCCCAGCCCGGCGAACCTGGCGAGGAGCGCAACGTCACGCTTGAGCTCAAGCTCATGGCCGATGTCGGGCTCGTGGGATTCCCCAATGCGGGCAAGTCCACGCTGGTGAGCTCGCTGTCTGCCGCCAAGCCCAAGATTGCCGACTATCCGTTCACCACGCTGGAACCCAGCCTGGGCGTGGTGCGCGTGGATGACTACGAGTCCTTTGTGATCGCGGACATCCCCGGCATCATAGAAGGTGCCCACGAGGGCCGCGGGCTCGGCATTCAGTTCCTGAAGCACATCGAACGCAATGCCGTGCTGCTGTTCGTCATTCCCATTGATGCGGAAGACCCCGGGGAGACGTACAACGTGCTGCTCGGTGAGCTGGAGGGCTTCAACGAAGACATGCTGCGCAAGCCGCGCATGATCGGCATCTCGAAGACGGATCTTTTGCCGAAGGACGAGCTGGATGACTACCTCAAAGAGGTGCGGGCCACCCTGCCGGAGGACATCCAGGTGCTGGCGTTCTCGGCCGTCGCGCGCCAGAGACTGGACACACTGACCCGTGCGCTGTGGACGCGCGTGGAGGATTCCCGGAGTCTGGTGTGAGCCGCGAGGACGCCGAGGGTCCCGAACCGTTTGAGCACGGGTTCGTGCTGCGGCGAACGGACGAGGATCGGGAAGCCTTCGTTCGTCTTGCGCTGTCGGATGGGATCGGCACGGTGACCGTTCGGGCGCTGCTTCAGGAGTGCGGGGGCAGTGCTGCAGCGATACTGGATATTCCGGAAGCCCGGCTGCGCGGCCGGCTTCCGAAAGACCGGATCAGCGCGATCCTGGCTGCTCGAGATGTAGAGGTCCCCGACCGGCCGGTGCTGACGCCGGCGCATGACGACTATCCCGAGCGCCTTCGCCTGCTGACCGACGCCCCGCTCGCGCTGTGGTGGTGTGGCCGACCGCTGACGGAAAGACCGCGCGTGGCCATGGTCGGGAGCCGGAGGGTCAGCGAGTACGGCAGGCGCATGGCGGCCCGCATGGCCCGCGACCTGTCCGATGAAGGGATTGAAGTGGTGAGCGGAATGGCCACGGGAATCGACGGCGCGGCGCACCGCGGTGCTCTTGAAGGCCGCTCGGGCACGATGGCCGTTATGGCAACGGGCATCAACCGCGTGTTTCCGGCCGTACACAGGGCTCTGGCCCGCCAGATCGAGGCGGACGGTACGCTGCTCACGGAACGCCCGCCGGGTCGCGGTGCCGGGAGCGGCACCTTCCGCAATCGAAACCGCATCATTTCCGGTATATCGGACGCGGTTGTGGTGGTGGAGGCCAACGACAAAGGCGGGGCGCTACTCACGGCCGCGCTCGCTGAGGACCAGCGGCGTCCGCTCTGGGCCGTTCCCGGGGACATGGACCGGAAGTCGGCGATGGGCAGCACCAAATTGCTGACCTCGCGGCACGCCACGCCAGCGTGGAGCGCTTGGGACCTGATCAACGCGGTGACGGGGAGGGAGAAGCCCGCGCAGCCCAAGCAGCCCGGGCCGGCCGGAGCGCTGTTGCCGTACCTGGGTCCGGAGGGTAGGACCGTGGATCAGATTTGCCGCGAGACCGGCAAGTCGGTGTCGGACATTCTGGTGCTGCTGCTGGATTTACAGCTTCGCGGGGTGGTGAAGGAGCTGCCGGGGAAGCGCTACGTGCCGGTGTGAGGATCGCCGCCCCACCCCACGCGTTCCCGCCGCCATGACCGATCCCAATTACCCCGAGCGCATCGACACCGAGGTTACCCTGGAGGTGCCCCCAGGCTACCGCGAAGAGGGGCGGCTGGACCTGTACGTGACGCGCTTTCTGCAGAACGTCTCCCGGTCCAAGGCTCAGAAGGGCATCAAGGAAGGGCGTGTCACGGTCAACGGGAAGGTGATCAAGAAGGTGTCCCACCCCGTGCAGCCGGGAGACCGCATCGTGTGCACCCTGCTCAAGCCGCCTCCGCTTGAGATCGTGCCCGAGGCCATTCCGCTGGATGTGCCGTTTGAGGATGAGCACCTGCTGGTGGTCAACAAGCCGCCGGGCATGGTGGTGCACCCCGCGTTCGGGCACCGAACCGGCACTTTGGTTCACGCGCTGCTGCACCATCTGGGCGCGGGCACCGTGTCGTTTGAGGAGGAGGAAGAAGAGCCCGAAACGGACGATGTGGGACTGTCCATGATGAACGCCGGACCCCGGTTCGACGGCGACGCGGCGCTTCGCCCGGGCATCGTGCACCGGCTGGACAAGGACACCAGCGGGCTCCTGGTGGTCGCGAAGAACGAGGGCGTGCACGCGGCGCTGGCCAAGCAATTCGAGCAGCGTACCACCCGCAGGCGCTATAAGGCCCTGGTGTGGGGCACGCCTGACCCCGAGGAAGGTCGCATCGAGGGCGCCCTGGCTCGACACCCGCGCGACCGCAAGAAGATGGCCGTTGTGCGGGAGGACCGAGGCAAGTTCGCCGCCACCAACTACCGGGTGGAGGAACGTTTCCAGTACGTCAGCCTGGTGTCATTCGTGCTGGAGACCGGTCGTACGCACCAGATCCGCGTGCACGCCAAGTCCCTGGGCCATCCAGTCCTGGGCGATGGGACCTACGGCGGCGCCGGCGTCGCGCGCGGCCCGGACACGGCCAGGCGACGGGCCTACTACCGGAATCTGTATGACCTCTTGCCCCGGCAGGCGTTGCATGCCGAGACGCTCGGGTTCAGGCATCCCGTGAGTAGGGAAGAGATGGATCTGCAGTCTCCGATTCCCGCGGACATGGCGGCGGCGATGGAGAAGCTGCGGAAGGGGGAGCCGGGTTGAATTTCCGACTCGTGGAGCGGCACGCCCGCAGAATCCGGGAATTCGATCACTGGAAACACCGGAAGTATGTGGCGGACGTCCCGTTTGCCTCCCCGTCGGAAGCGATCGCCAGGTTCATGGCCAGCGAGCAGTTCCACGATTGGTTGAGTGGACCCGAGCCAGAGACCCCGGAGGCAGCCGCGGCGCACGAGAAGCGCTTAGAAGGCCAGCGTTTGCAGTTTGAAGAGGGGCGCGCACAGAAGCCGCATCTGTACGCGGCCGAAGTCCATGAGACGCCACCGGTCCACGGGCCGCTCTTGATCTCTCAGCTGTCCGAGTCCTCGTATCGGGAGGTATCCGGTGTCGAGGCTACTCGGCTGTTTCGCGATCACCTTATGGCCCAGGGGCTTTTCGAACAGCCGGCCGAACTAGCCCCCCTCATCGATGAGTTGGCACAAGGGCACACCCTGTTCTGGTTGGTAAAGGATCCCGAAGACCCCGACTTGCGGCTGTCCTACCACATGTTCGATCACTTCGCCGAGCTGTTGGCGATCGGCGAACAGGTGATTCACCTGGTGATGGTGGCTCGAGACTAGGCGGTCCTAATCTGACTCACGATCGCCTTCGTCTCGGGGCGCCTTGCCGGAAAGCTTGCTTTCGACAAGTCGAGTTTCCTCGGGAGTAAGCTCCAGGAAGTCGGAGGCGTCGCCAACCTGCCAACCGGCCGCGCGAAGGCGTTCAGCCTTCTGCGCGAGCGGATTCTTGCGAGCGCCGGAGAAAACGTATTCGAGTTTCATAGTCGAGCAAACGACACTCAGTCAGGTTCCGTTCTCACACCGCATCCACCGGCGCCCCTTTCGACCGCCGCGAAAGAATGTCCACGTCTACCAGCGTACTCCCTCCGCATCGATTGCACGACATCACCGCATACTCCCGTCCGGCCATCTGCACATGGCTCGGCGCAAAAGTGAACCGGGAATTCTGACAAACAGGGCACCGGCTGCGGGCTGAGGCATACCGGAGCATGGCGGCGAGGCGGGATCCACGTAGTTGCATGACGCAAGGACGCGCGGCCGCCCGACCTTTACAATTGTGACATGTGTGCGCAGGAGCAGAAAAATCTGCGCGCCCCCAACACACCCTGAATTCAAGGTCCCGGCATTGCAGCCGGAGGCCCCTGCGGCTACGTTCCGCGCCTACCCGTTCGCTTCGTGCACATCACCAACCTCCTATCGCCCAAGACCATCCGCGTCGGCCTGCAGGCCGGCAGCAAGGAGGACGTGATCTCGCGGGTGGTGGATCTGATTGCGGGCGATGGGCGGGTCACCGACATCGAAGACGTGCGTAGCGTGGTCCTGGACCGCGAGAGCACCATGTCCACCGGCGTGGGCAAGGGCCTGGGCCTGCCGCACGGCAAGACCGCCAGCATGAGGAACTCGATCGCCGCGCTGGCCATCACCCGCGAACCAGTGGATTTCGACGCCTTCGACGGCCAGCCGGTGCGCATTGTCTTCCTGCTTGTCGGCCCGCCGGAAGCTCAAGCTGTGCACATCCGTACACTGAGCCGGATATCGCGCCTCATGAGCCGGGACGACGTCCGCGAAGCGGTTCTGGCCGCCCGAACTGCCAAGGCGGTCTATGCCGTCATCGCAAAGGCCGAGGCGACGCTACTCAACGACGCCCCATGAGCAAGGGATTTCGCTCCATCACCGGCACGTTCGACATACTGCCGGACGCCTACGAGAATGACGGCTCGGCCGTCGCCGGAAGCGCCGCGTGGCAGCACGTGGAGCAGGTGATCCGGGAGGAGCTCGGCCGGTTCGGTGCGCACGAGATTCGAACCCCGATCCTGGAGCCCACCGAGCTCATCGCCCGCGGCATCGGCGCCCTGACGGACATCGTCTCCAAGGAGATGTTCGCTTTCGAGCGTGGCGACACGCACTACGTCATGCGTCCCGAGGTTACCGCGCCCGTCATGCGCGCGTACCTCCAGCACCACCTGGGCCAGAAAGGCGGCGCGCAGCGGCTCTACTACATCGGCCCTTGCTTCCGCGCCGAGCGCCCGCAGAAGGGCCGCTACCGCCAGTTCCACCAGTTCGGCGGGGAGATCATCGGCGCCGAAGGCCCGAGGGCGGACGTGGAAGCCATCCTGATGATGCTCTCCGTGTACGATGCGCTCGGCGTCACGGACCGCACGCTCCGCGTGAACACGCTCGGGGACAAGGACTCGCGCCCGCGCCACAAGGAAGCGCTCATCGCCTACCTGACGCCGTACAACGACGACCTGTCGGAGACGTCGCGCGGCCGCCTGGAAACCAACCCGCTGCGCATCCTGGACACCAAGAGCCCCAAGGAGCGCGAAATCGTAGCCGGTGCGCCGCTCCTGACCGAGTTCATTTCGGACGATGCGCGCGCGCACTACCAGACGGTGCTCGAAACCCTCACCGACCTGGGCATCGCCTTCGTGGAAGACCCGCTCCTGGTGCGCGGCCTGGACTACTACACGCACACCGCATTCGAGCTCGAGAGCCCATCGCTCGGTGCCCAGTCTGCTCTAGCGGGCGGCGGCCGGTATGACTACCTGGCGCAGGAAGTGGGCAGCAAGCAGCCCGTGCCGGCCGTGGGATTTGCCGCAGGCATGGAGCGCCTGTTCATGGCCATGGCCGCAGCTGGCGCCGAGGCCGTGGAAGCACCCAACCCGGACGTCTACCTGATCGGCCTCGGCGAGAAGGCCCAGCAATGGACCACCGGCGCTACCGTGCGTCTGCGCAGGGCCGGATTCTCTGCAGTGTCCGACCTGCTGGGCCGCTCCATGAAGGCCCAGATGAAGGACGCCAACCGCCGCGGCGCGCGCCTGGTCACCATTCTCGGAGATGACGAACTGGAGCGCGGCGTCATCGTTGTGCGCAACATGGCGGAGGGCTCGCAGGATGAGGTGGCTCTCGACGATCTGACCGAGGCCGTGGGCCGCAACCTCCAGTAAGCATGTACCCCCGACTGAGCGACATCTTCCAGGACTGGTTCGGGTTCGAATTCCCCATCCCGATCTACTCCTTCGGGTTCATGGTGGCCGCCGCCGTGATGCTGGCCGGCTGGCTGGGCCAGCGCGAACTGGACCGGCTCTACGAAAAGGGCCGCGCCAAAGGCATCAAGGTCCCCGCCGACAAGGCCGACAAGAAGAAAGGCCGCAAGGGCCGCATGGTGGAGGTGAGCCCCAGCTACCTGATGGGCACCATCACCGTGATCGTGGTGGTGGGCGGCTTTGCCGGCGCCAAGCTCTTCCACATCCTGGAGAACCTGGACCTGTTCTTCCGCGCGCCCGGCCGCATGATCTTCTCCTCCGGGGGATTCACGTTCTACGGCGGCCTGATCGCCGCCACGGTGCTCGTGGTCTGGTACCTGCGCAAGCAGGGGCAGAACGCCGCGCTGTTCGCGGACGCCGTGGCCCCGGGCGTGATGCTGGCCTACGGGGTGGGCCGCATTGGATGCCATCTCTCGGGCGATGGGGACTGGGGCATTGCCGCCAACGTCGCCGCCAAACCGGACTGGCTGCCCATGTGGCTGTGGGCGGAGGACTATCCGAACAACCACCTGGGCATTGACCTCTCGGCCGCGCCGGTGTATCCGACGCCGATCTACGAGTTCACCATGGCGGCCATCCTGTTCCTGGTGCTGTTCTCGCTCCGGGACCACCCGTTCAAGGCGGGCTGGCTGTTTGGGCTGTACCTGGTGTTTGCCGGCATTGAGCGCTTCCTGATCGAAAAGATCCGCGTCAACAACGAGTTTGAGCTGCTCGGTCTGACCGTGACCCAGGCCGAAGTCATTTCGGTGACGATGATCTTGCTGGGGGGCGTGCTGATGTATCGCACGTGGCAGCGCCGCGAGGAGCCCGAGACGCGAACCCTGAGCACGGCGGAGGCCTGACGGGTGGAGCTAGACGTACTGATCGGACAGGCCGTCCGGGAAATCAGAAAGTGGGAGCGCGGCTTCGGCGCGTATGATCGGCACCCGTCCACGCAGGTGGATGCTGATGAATTGCTGGGCGTGCTGAAGGAGTACACACAGCGCCTGCACGACAACTACCCCTTCTTCCATCCGCGCTACGCCGCGCAGATGCTGAAGCCCCCGCACCCGGCTGCGATAGCCGGCTACGTGGCGGCCATGATGATCAACCCCAACGCGCACGCGCTGGACGGCGGCCCGGCCACCTCCAGGATGGAGTTCGAGGTTATGGACCAGCTGGCGGCCATGTTCGGGTTCAAGCAGCCCACGCTGGGGCACCTGACCAGCAGCGGGACCATCGCCAACCTGGAGGCCCTGTTCGTAGCCCGGGAGCTGCATCCCGACAAGACCGTGGCCTTCAGCCAGGACGCGCACTACACGCATGCCCGGATGTGCCACGTGCTGGGGGTGAAGACGCGCAAGGTGCCGACGGATGCTGTCGGGCGCATGGACGTGTTGGCGCTGAGGCGAGCGCTGCAGGACGGCAACGTGGGTACTGTCGTGGCCACGGCCGGCACCACCGGGCAGGGTCTGGTGGATCCGATTGAGGACATTGTGGCGGCCTGCAGCGAGTTCGGCGTGCGAGTGCACGTGGACGCGGCCTATGGCGGATTCTACTGCCTCTTGGCGGACTCAGAGCTCCTGGAGCCCGATACGCGGCGCCACTACAAGGCCATCTCCGGCGCAGACTCCGTGGTGGTGGACCCCCACAAACACGGCCTGCAGCCCTACGGCTGCGGCGCGATCCTCTTTGCCGACCCCAAGGTGGGCAAGTTCTACAAGCACGACAGTCCGTACACCTACTTCACCAGTGACCAGCTGCACTTGGGAGAGATTTCGCTGGAGTGCTCGCGACCGGGGGCCGCTGCCGGGGCGTTCTGGATGACGCTGAAACTGTTACCGCTGACCCGGGATGGTCTGGGCGATGTGCTGGCGGCGTGCCGGCGGGCGGCGCTGGGCTGGTATGATGAGCTGCAGAAGAGCAGCCGGTTCGACCCGGTGGTGAAGCCGGAGCTGGACATTGTGACGTTCTTCCCGAGCGATGGGGTCGCGGCGGCGTCCGCGATTTCAGAGGCGAGTCAGGAAGTGTTTGAGCGGACGATGGCGGGGGAGGACCCGCTGTTCTTGAGTACGCTGCGGGTGCCTACGCGCCGGGTGCGGGTGAGCGGAAGGCCGGTGAAGCGGGATAAGGTGGAGACGGTGGTGTTGCGGGCGGTGTTGATGAAGCCTGAGATGGAGGGTGCATTCGATGAACGCTTACATGGCCTGAAGTATCTGGCGGAAGTCTAACCCTCTCCAACAAGAATGAAGGCCGCCCAAAGACCCGGGCGTGCCGCTACGTTGGGGTCCTCCATCAGCTTCAACTTCGCGTTCCGAAGAGCATCTGCTTTTGGCTGCCCAGAGAGCATGTTTTCGTAGAAGTGTCCCATGGCGGCGGCGGTGTAGGCGTCGGAGGCATTCCAGAGAGACGCAACAACGGACTTCGCTCCAGCAAACATGAAGGCCCGTCCGAGCCCAACTAGTCCATCCCCCGCATCCGTAGAGTTGACCCCCGTGCGGCAGGCACTAAGAACTACCAATTCGGCGTTCAATTCGAGGCCCAGAACTTCACCGATGTGAAGGACGCCATCTTCGCCGTTTCCCTCGTTGAATAGCAGGCCTGAGAGGCTGGGCTGTTGGGGGTTCGCATAGCCGTGCGTCGCGAGGTGTAGGTACTGATAGTCAAAAAGGCGAGCGGACTTTATTGCCTGCTCAGAGGCCGCCCTATCCGAGAGGATGGTGCTGCTGGCGTCAAAAAGCATTCGGTTGGCATCGAAGAGCCTATCTATGGCTACTATCTCCTCTAGCGCTGCCGGAAGCGGCCCGAAATGGATAGGGTCATTGTCGGGCGGGTAACCGAGAAGATGCGGACTGACCAAGACTCCTTCGGAGAAACTCGGAGCGGCGGCAAAAAGTGAGTGCTCAGACCTGAACTCTGCGGCTCGGTTCGGCCTCTCCGAGACGGAGTACTTGTACCGGATTGTTTTCGAGGCGATCAAGAACTCGGACGCGGCACTTGCCGAATCTCTCAGGGCCTCGAACGGGACGTTCAGAAGCCTAGCATATCCTGCGATAGTCAGCCTGGGTGCTCCGAGGCTGGGCAGCAGAGGTCGAACCAGTCTGTCATACAGCTGGGACGCCATTCTTTGGCCGGCGAGCAAGTCCCCCAGCTCTAGGGTCGGACCGAACGAGTCGGCCTCATCGGCAATGGAAGACCAATTCCCTAGCGGAACAATGTGACGGTCTCCCGAGAAAGGGAAAACGAGTGCGTGTAGCTGGCTGTCTACTACCTGATAGACGACGAGGTCTTCACCTTCCAAGCGGCGATGGGTACGAGCGGCGCTATCGATACCTTCGTTAAAGCTGGCAGCCCCCAGCATCGTCGCAGCCGGCGCCCGGAGCGCCGCTCTCAACGCTTTGAGGCTGTCTCGATACTGAAAAACTTCGGCGGCTGGAGACATAGCATGCGGCCCCCTCCCGGGATTCCTCAGCTGCCAGATGAGATGTTCCTTTTCGGCGTTCTCAAGATGTCGCACTAGAGCGCGTTCTCGAGAAAGCATAGACTGTTCAGCGACGAGAGGGGAATATCGAGCGGCGCTGTACAGGCTCTGCCGGTCGTCCGCGAGCAACAATTCAGAGAACCTGTATGCACGGTCAAAGAGTGCGAAGTCGGGGGACTCGTAGTAGGCGGCCAGTGATCGTGACAAGGCCAGTGCCAGGGTGTTGCGATACAACTCAGCGGCCCGCGCATTGTCTTGACGAATGTGCCAGAGCAGCTGGGCGACTCGGTCGAAGCTCCACTCCGGAGACTCGGACAGGGACGAGAGAGCCAGTTCTCGATGCCTTATCCAAAGCGAGGCCGAGCGGAGCAACTGGGGAAGACTTACAGCGCTCGGTGCCGTAGCGGGATGCCAGTCCGGTCCTAGGTTACTTGCAAGTGCAGCACCTATGTGGGGCAGTGCTTTATCGGGCTGGCCTCTATCGAGGTGACGGCTGGCGATTTCATTGGAAGCCTGTATCAGGAGAGGATTGCGACTTGAAAAAGCTCGATTCAGCCAATCTCTAGCCACAGCTAGCACCGAGTCGGCCTCAGCGATCCGCCCCGTGGAGTAGATCGCGTTAGACAACTGGATCAGCTCCAGACCAACGTCCGGCCTGTCTGCCGCAGCCAGCTTATCGATGCCAGACTTGATTAAGCTCAGTCCCTCAGTGGAATTGCCCTCGTGAAGAGCAACCGTGCCTTGGTGAATCTGAGCAATTCCGAATGACGGGTGGTTAGTGCCGACAACCTCGGCAAACGTTTGCCGAGACTCGTCAAGCAGCCCCCGCGCTTCATCGAACCGCCCTAGGCGCACCAACAGGTCCCCAAGATTGTCTTGGGTCTTTGCAACAAACAGACGGTTCGTGGTGCCCCGAGAGTAGATCTCCAGGGCCTGTCGGTACGAAAATTCTGCACGAAGCGTGTCTCCCACAATCGCATGCAGGTTCCCAAGATTGCCCAGGCTTACGGCGAGGTCTGAATCAGACGGCTCGAGAATCTGACGCTTAATGCCGTACGCCGCTTGGTGTAGCGCCAGCGCTTCTGAGTAGTGGCCGAGGCGCCATTGAACATTCGCGATATTGTTGATCGTTGCCGCGACCTCGCGCGAGTACCGCCCGTGCACCCTGGTTCGGACCTCTAGAGCGGCTTCATAGCCAGTCTGCGCGCCCAACAGGTCGCCCGACTCGTGATCAGCCAGCGCTCGGTAGTGGAGAAGATGTCCGACGTCTGGGTGATCGATTCCATAGGCGCTTTCGGCTAGGTCCCTGGCCAGATCAAGCCTTGATCGGGCCTCAGGAAACTTACCGAGCCTCAAGTTTGATCTGCCGAGCAGCGTTAGGTGCCTAATCAGAACAGAATCGCTGGTTGACTCCCAAAAGGGCTGCGTCTGCATCAGCTCTAGCTGATGGACTGCCGTACTGTAGGCCCCCTTGCGAATCGCCAGCTCGGCGAGAGAAAGATTGAGCTCCGCAACAACATCGGGCAACAGGCTTCCCGCGGAGAGCGCGGAATCCACAAGGGCCTCGCCCGATTCGAGGTCGTTCGCAACAATGGCGGCCTCGGCTCGGGTAGCCAGGTCGCGTATGTCGGCTGATTCCGTTGGTCGATCGATCTCCTGGCAGCCAAACAGACTGACCAACACAACAATGCAGGGAGAACGCATCTTGTGGCCCGTTTTTTCTGGTAGAGGCTAGAGCCTACTAATTTGTAACAGGACACCACAAAAAAAAGCGCCCCTTCCGAGGGAGCACTTCGCTGCTGGGCACTGCGACCGAGTCGCCGGGCTCTCATGTTCTGCTTTCAGGCGGTTGGCTCTACCCAAGGCAGGAGAAATCATTTGAACTCAGACGCGACTTGGCACACTGAAATCCGCCCAACCGCACAACGCGTAAATCCGAAACGAAATTCGTCGGACATACGATGCGTATCAAACCCTCCCTTAAGCAACAGTTCTGCTGCGGAACATGATTCAATAAGAAAGGGGTGCCCCGAGCTGGGACACCCCCTATTGAGGAATCCGGAAATCTCAGCGGCCGACTTGGTTCGTTCCGTCGGAGCCTTGGTTCGTTCCGTCGGAGCCTTGGTTCGTCCCGTCGGAGCCCTGGTTCGTTCCATCGGAGCCCTGGTTCGTTCCATCGGAGCCCTGGTTCGTTCCATCGGAGCCCTGGTTCGTGCCATCGGAGCCCTGGTTCGTGCCATCGGAGCCCTGGTTCGTGCCGTCGGAGCCTTGGTTCGTGCCGTCGGAGCCCTGGTTCGTGCCGTCAGAGCCCTGGTTCGTGCCATCAGAGCCCTGGTTCGTGCCGTCGGAACCCTGGTTCGTCCCGTCAGACACCCAAACCACATCCTCTTCCGCACCAACAAGTGCTTCGGGGCTGCATCCGGTCATCGGGATTGCGAAGGCGGCGATCAGGGCGAGGGTGAGGAGCTGGCGTGTCATGGTATCGGGGAAGTCTTTGGTTGCTCAGGGGCTTCACTTGGGGAAACGGAAACCCGGCGCACCGCACGACACGCAAAACCAAAAAAAATGCGTCCGAGACCCCAATCGCCTCAAACGCACTCAAAACCGCAGAAAAAACTTGCCTACGCCCGCTCCTGCGCGGTGCTATAGCAGTCCAGGTCCACTTCTTCCTTGTAATTCCAGCACCACGTCTTCTGACACGGGAAGGTGTCTTCATACAGCGCGCGGCCTACAATCACGGAATCCACCCCATCGCCCTTGAGCTCCTGCAGGGCCAACAGGTCATGGAAACTGCCCACGCCGCCTGATGCGGTGATCCGGCACCGCTTCAGCTCCGCCGCCAGTCTACGGTAGGCCTCCACGTTCGGGCCTTCCATGGTCCCATCGCGCGAGATGTCCGTGTAGACAATGCGCCGGCACCCGCGGGCTTCCATGTCCTTGGCCATCTCAATGGCATCCAGTCCGGAGCCTTCCGTCCAGCCCTGCACCTTGACCTCGCCGCCCCGGGCGTCGATGCCCACCACGATCTTGCCGGAGCCGTGCTTCTCCACGGCCTGTGACACCAGGTCCGGATTGCGCACGGCGGCCGTACCCAGGATCACGCGATACACCCCGGCCGCCAGCGCGGCGTCAATGTCGTCCATGGTCCGGATGCCACCGCCTACCTGTACCGGAATGTCCAGGCACTGGGCGATGCGCTTGATCACGTCCCGGTTGTGCGCGCCCTGCCCGAGCGCCGCGTCCAGGTCCACCACGTGCAGCACCTTGCAGTTCTGCACGCGCCATAGCTTGGCCATCTTGACGGGGTCGTCAAAGTAGACGGTCTCCTTGGAGTACTCCCCCTGGTGCAGGCGCACGCATTTGCCGCCCCGCAGGTCAATGGCCGGAATGATCAGAAACATGGCCAGCCTCTAAAGCGGGGCGGGGTAGCGGGTTTCGTGAACGAACCCGTAACATTCTGATGTTCTATTCGATAGAACAAATCGCTTCAGAAACGACCCGGCTCCCTCATGTCCCTGCTTTCCCGCACTGAGGAACTGCTTCTGCTCTCTGTTTGGCATCTCCAGGAAGACGCCTACGGGCTGGCCGTCAGGGACCGCATGCGACAACTCCTGGACCGCAAACTCTCGGTGGGCGCGGTCTATGTGCCCCTGGAGCGACTGGCCCGCAAGGGTTTCCTGGCCTCCCGCGAGGCCGACCCGACTCCCGAGCGGGGCGGGCGGCGCACGCGCTACTACCGCCTGACGGAGAAAGGCGTGGCCGCGCTCGCCCACGTGCGCTCCGTCACGGAAGAGGCCTGGGCCGGCGTGCCGTCGCCGCTCAGCCCCTCGGTGCGGTGAAGGCGCTCCTCCGCATCCTGGACGCCCTCCTGGGTCCCGCCCACAGCACGCTGATCGGGGACCTGGCGGCCTGCTACCACGAGGAGCGGCGCGCCCGCGGGCTGCTCCTGGCCTCTCTCTGGCTAACCGGCCAACTCCTGCTTGCCGTGCCGCGCGTCCTATGGCTCAACCTCATCTGGGAACGAGAAATGCTCAAAAACTATGTGACCGTGGCCCTGCGCCAGATGCGCCGCGCCTGGAGCTTCAGCCTCATCAACGTGCTGGGGCTGGCCATGAGTCTGGCCGTGTGCCTGGTCATCCTGAGCCTGCTGCACGATCAGCGCGGCTTCGACACGTTCCACCCCGATGGCGATCAGGTCTACCGCGTCACGTCCCGGGTGACGGAGTCCTTCGGCACCTTCAGCATGGCCACGTCTTCAGGGCCGCTGGGTCCGGAACTCGTGGCGGCGAGCGATGACGTTGAGGCCCTGGTCCAGCTCCGCCGCACGTGGGGCCACCTGCAGCGCGAGGACGGTTTCCGGGTGGACTTCGCAGGCCTCTACGCTCCTCCGGGTTTCTTCGACCTGTTCGGCTTTCCGCTGGAGGGCTCCATCCCGTCCCAGGCGCTGGACGATCCGTTTGAGGTAGTGATCTCGCGCGATGTCGCCGAGAGCCTCTTCCCGGGGCAGGACCCCATCGGCCGCACCCTGGAGTGGGAAGGCATGTTTCCGGTGGTGGTGGGCGGCGTCATGGCCCCGCCGCCCGGCAAGACCCACCTGCGCGCGGATGTGCTGGTCTCCTTTGAAACGCTGCACGCCCGCGCCGCGCGGGGCAGCGAGATGGCGCTCGAGGACTGGAACCGCAATACGGCCTACTACAACTACCTGCGCCTGAAGCCGGGCGCCGACCCCGCGGCCATTGCCGCCATGGCCAATACGCTGAGCCTGTCGCACTACACGGGCGATGGGGAGTCGCCCACCTTTGCCATGCAGTCTCTGGGCTCGATCAACCTGGGCCGGGACCTGTCGAATCAGATCGCCGAGGTGATGCCGCGCGGGTTTGCCATCATCCTGTCGGCGCTGGCGCTGGTGTTGGTCCTGACGGCGGTCTTCAACTATGTGAACCTGACCATTGCGCGGTCCTTGAGGCGCACCCGGGAGCTGGGCATCCGTAAGGTGGTGGGGGCGCGCCGCGGGCAGCTTATGCAGCAGCTCGTGGCCGAGGCCGTGCTGACCGCGCTCCTGGCCCTGGCCATTGCGGGGGCGGCGCTGACGTGGCTCCTGCCGCAGTTCAACAATCTGTCGGCGGTGAGCGCGGATGCGGTGATGCGCGTGGAGAGCATCAGCTCGGGGCTGGTGCTGCAGTTTGTGCTCTTGGCCGTTGTGCTCGGCGTGCTGGCCGGGCTGGTTCCGGCCTGGCGCATGTCACGCGTGGCGCCGGCGCTGTCCGTCAAGGGTCGCCTGTCTGCGCCGCGCCGCGGCCGGTTCGGCGTGCGCAAGGCCCTGGTGGTCGTGCAGTTTGTGGTGTCAATGGTGGCCATTTCCGTTACCGTGCTCCTGCACCGGCAGATTGACTTCATTTCCGGGTCGGAGTTGGGGTTCGATGAGGCCACGCTGGTCAACGTGGACCTGCAGGGCCTGGACCCGGATCTGGTGCGCGCGGAGCTCCTGGCCGTGCCGGGGGTGGAGCAGGTCTCCCTGATGTCGGCGCCGCCGTCCAGCGGCACGCGCACTACCACGGACATCCAGACGGATCGCATGACCGATCCCATGCTGCTTCCCCGCTATTCGGTCGATGCGCACTTCTTGGATCAGTACCGGGTGCAGCTCCTGGCCGGCCGCGAATTGCGTGAGGGTGCTCAGGCGGAGCTTCTTCTCAATGAGGCGGGCGTGGCCGCTCTGGATCTCGGCCCGCCGGAACAGGCCGTGGGCACCATCCTGACGTTTGACGAGGCGCTGGTGCAGGCGCCGGCGACACTGGTCGGCGTGGTCACCAACTTCTACGCAGACGGTGTAGAACGCGGGTACCAGCCCGTCGCACTCGTGAGTAGACCCGCGCTGTACACCACCGCCTCCGTGCGCATGGCCGCCGGATCGGTGCGCGGGGCCATGGAGCGCCTTGGGGGCGCATGGGAACGACTCGCTCCGGGCACGACGCTGGAGGCCGCGTTCTTTGATGCACAGATCCAGGAGTCCTACCGCGACATGCGTGCCACCGGCCGCATTCTCGGCACGTTCGTAGTGCTGATAGTGATGATCGCCGGTCTTGGCCTGCTGGGCATGGTCGGCTACGCCGCTGAGGTTCGCGTGCGCGAGGTGGGCATCCGCAAGGTGGTGGGTGCCACCATGGGTCAGCTTGTTGGCCTCCTGTCGCGGGAGTACCTGATGCTGGTGGGCATCGCGCTGGTGCTGGCCATGCCGGTGGCGTGGATCATCACGAATCGGCTACTGGAGCAGTACGCCCAACATGTCGTGCACACGCCGTGGGGGCTGCTGCTGAGCGTATCGCCCGTGATTGTGGCGGCGCTGGTGATTGTGGTGTCGCAGACGCTGAGGGCCGCGCTTACGAACCCGGTGGAGGTGCTGCGGAGCGAGTAGGGCTAGGAACCCAGTTCCTTGCTGCGTGCGGTGGCCGTCGCCACGGCATTGATCAGCATGGTGCGCAGGCCGTGGCTCTCCAGGTCGGCGACAGCGGCGATGGCCGTGCCGCCTGGCGTGGTCACCTCATCCCGCAGGATGGCGGGGTGCTTGCCCGAGTCAAGCACCAGCTTGGCTGCGCCGAACACGGTCTGGGCCGCAAGGCGGAAGGCCTGTGGGCGCGGGATGCCCTGCTTCACGCCGCCGTCTGTCAGCGCCTCAATAAACATATAGACGTAGGCCGGGCCGCTGCCAGACAGGCCCGTCACGGCGTCCATCAAATACTCCGGCACGGTTTCCACGCGGCCGACGCTTTCGAAGAGTGCGGTGGCGGCGGCAAAGTGCTCATCGCCCGCATGGGAGCCTGCGGCCAGCGCGGTGGCGCCCTCATCCACGATCATCGGCGTGTTGGGCATGGTGCGGATGACCGGGAAGTCGCGGCCGAGCGCCTGTTCGATGGCGTCCGTGGACAGCCCGGCCAGTACGGACACAAGCAGGGTGCCGGGGGAGAGGTCGTCCTTGATTTCGGCAAGCACGGTAGCCGCGCCCTGGGGCTTGACGGCCAGCACTACGATGGACGCGCCGCGCACGGCCTCACGGTTGTCCGTGGTGGTGACGATGCCGGGGAACTGCGCCTCGAGGGCTTCCAGCGCGGCCGGGTTGCGACGCGCCGCGCGGATGCGGCTGGGGGGCAGATCGTGTCCTTTGAGCATGCCGCCAATCAGCGCCCGGCCGATGTTGCCGGCGCCGATGATGGCTATGGTGTGGTCGTGCAGCATGGCAGCGGGGAGTTTGGAGGCGCGAAACTCCCCAGGCGGCGCGAGGATGCGTCAATTTGGAGGGAAGGGCGGGAAGGCCCCAGCCGGCGGCAGACCCTGCTAGCCCTTAAAGCTTCCCCTGCCGCCAGCCGCCGACAGAATTGGTCCAAGTACGACCCCACCAACGGCGCTGACCTCAGCCTCGGCTCCATATTACTGCTCAATCTCGACGAGTCGCTTGGTGGTTGCGAGGGGCACCTCTTGGTTCGTCTCAGCCGACATTCAGCGCCGACTAGCTCCTGATCCCTGCCGTCGGCGAAACGTGACTCCATTCACGCCACGTTTACCGAAGAGCCGGACCACGCGCGCGATACCTGGTCTACCCCCGAAAGGTGAACTCGTTGGGTTGATGGGAGAAGCTCCCTGGAGAGAGACGAGCCAGCCGGCTGTCCGTAGCGGGCGCGACCGGGAAGCTCCGTTTCTACTCGGCTGTGTTGCAGAGGCTGCTTGGGGACGACAGGCCCCGAGGTCATATCAATCGGCAAACTGGCGCTGTTCCGGGCCTTCCGGTCGCTTCTTTCGACAACCTCTCCTCGATTCCTGGATCCCATGATCAGTCCTGAGGCCAAACCGGCCCCGAAACCCACGATAATCAACGTCGGCAAAGACGGTCGCGCGCACACCGCTCGCCAGTCGGGTGCCGCCGCCCGCTCCTTCCCGAAAGGCCAGAAAGCGTTCGCCAAAACGGCTCCCAAGAAGGTTGCCCAATAGGCTCAGATCCAGGCCTATGCCGCCACTCATCTGACTTGGCCCGGGGTTGTTCGCTTCCCCTGGGCCTTGTTGTATCCGGCAGAGATCAGTGTGTGGGGCCACTGCGGACCATAGACTGCAACCGAGACTCGATTTCCTGTCCTGGAGACCGGGTTCGTACCGTGTGGTCTCACTTGACGAGGTTTACGATGCTCAGAACCTACCCAATCGGACTTCTCCTTCTTTTTCTGACGCCCTCCCTTGGGCTTTCTCAGTCGCCAGATCAACGCACATTTGATCCGGTCACCAGCACCGGTCTAGCCACCCTCGATCCCTACGACGCGTGTGAGTCCGCGACGGACGCGTTTGCGCGGGTAGAATGCAAACTCGATTTGGTTTGGGCTCGCATGGACGCGTCAAGGGAGCCGGCCCCCACAGCAGAATCGGTAACCACCGTTTGCTTAAAGTGGAACACCATGGTCAAGTCGCCTTACACCTTGAGAGCCGCGGTAAAGGCTGAAGCGGACGCGAATGCTGGAGTGGAGGCGCTCGGGACGGGAGCGAAAATCTGGGCGGCCTTGAAGGCCTTGGCATCCGCGGAGATAGCGCTGGAGAATCGAATCATTGTGGAGCCGAGGCATTGCTGGTCTTGGAACTGGGGCGCGGAAGGAGACGAGGCAGGCATACCTCAAGAGGTTCAAATGTTGGCCGAGACAATGTCGGGTGCGGAGTCACTGCTCGTCGCTGCGGCGACACCAGTCAATGAGAGGCTCAGCAGCGTAACGCGTTCAGCCTCAGGCCTGGGCTCTGTCATTCGAGACGGCTTTGGCGGTGGCCTCCATGGATTCGCCACTGGCGATCCCGCAACTAGGAATCAGCTGTCTCAATTCAGTGGGTTGATGTCTGGTGACATTGACCTGCTGAATGTTCCCAGCACGTTCTTCGCTCGGCTACCTCAGCCATGCCCACTTTTCAGAGCCATATCGGTTACCGACGCGCATATTAACTCCTTCTGCGACGGTCGATACAACCTCACCAACCTGGAGAGCGCCCGCGCGGATTTTTTGGCTGACCGGAGAAAGGCATCTGAAGCGCTAAGGGCGATACGGGGAGTCGCGGGGGGCCTGGGACAAGCTTGGCCGGCTTTTGATTTCGGTCCGCGAGACTGATAGGGCGTGCCCCTTCGGGTCGCCAGGCTTCGCTCTGGAGGCTGGTTGATCGTGTTCAGGGACCTATCTGAGTCGCTGGATCTCCATTGCTCGTGGGCGCCATTAGGTGGACGTGAAGGCAATGAGGGGGACGACACGGCGTGTGGATGTGAAGCGGATTGTTCTGGCAGCCCGACGAAGTCTTCCTGCCATGAGCAGGCACCCAACATTCACCCTCCTGCTCGCCGTCGATTGATATCGCCCTGCGTAGTTCCAACACATTTACGCTGACCGTAGAGAACTAGAGCGCGCGCTTCGGAGCGTCAGCTACAGCCGGACACCTAGTCGGATTCTCCCCAGCACCATGCATCAATAGGCCGGTAATCGCGTTCTTGCGGCCCCGGCTCGGGTCCTGCTGAGAGGACGCGGGCGGCTCGGACCACATCGCCCGAAAAGAACCTCCTTCATGGCCTCCACTCCCAAACGCACGCTGGTCACGGCCGCGCTGCCCTATGCCAACGGACCGATTCACATCGGCCACCTGGCGGGCGCGTACCTGCCCAGCGACATCTACTGCCGGTACAAGCGCATTGCCGGTGAGGACATTGTCTTCATCTGCGGCTCCGACGAGATGGGCGTGGCCATCATGGTGCGGGCGCGCAAGGAGGGCACCACGCCGCAGGAGATTGTGGACCGCTATCATCCGGTGATCGAGGATGCGTTCCAGCGGTTCGGGATGAGCTTCGATCACTACGGGCGCACCACCAGTCCGAAGCATGCCGAGACGAGTCGGGAATTCTTCCGCACGCTGGCTGGCAAGGACGTGTTCGTGACGCGCACCGAGCAGCAGCTGTTTGACCCCGAGGCGGGCATCTTCCTCGCGGATCGCTTTGTGATCGGTACGTGTCCCAACTGCGGGCACACGGACGCCTACGGGGACCAGTGCGAGAAGTGCGGCACGGCCCTCAGCCCGATGGAGCTGATTGATCCGCGCTCCACCATCACGGACGCGCGCCCCGAGCTGCGCGAAACCACACACTGGTACCTGCCGCTGGAGGACTTTCAGGAGCGGCTGGAGGCGTGGATTGCCACCAAGCCGGACTGGAAGCCCAACGTGTTGGGGCAGGTCAAGTCCTGGCTGAACGATGGGCTGCGTGCCCGCGCCATCACGCGGGACGTGCCCTGGGGCGTGCCGGTGCCGGAGGACGTCGCAGAGGCGGCCGGCGTGTCTGCCGAAGGCAAGGTGATCTATGTCTGGTTCGATGCGCCCATCGGCTACATCTCCGCCACGCGCGAGTGGGCGGAGGCGCGGGGCGATGCGGACCTCTGGAAGTCGTACTGGCAGGGTGACGATGCGCGCCTGCTGCACTTCATCGGCAAGGACAACATTGTCTTCCACTGCCTGATGTTTCCGGCGATGCTCATGGCGCACGGCGACTACGTGCTGCCGGAGAACGTGCCCGCCAACGAATTCCTGAATCTGGAGGGGGACAAGCTGTCCACCTCCCGCAACTGGGCAGTCTGGCTGCACGAGTACCTGGAGGAATTCCCGCCGGATCTCCTGCGATACGCTCTGGCCACGACACTGCCCGAGACCAAGGACGCGGACTTCTCCTGGAACGACTTCCAGAGCCGGGTCAACTCGGAGCTGGCCGATGTGCTGGGCAACTTTGTGCACCGCTCGCTGACGTTTGCGGGGCGGTTCTTCGACGGGGTGGTGCCGCCGTTGTCGGAGCCCTCTCAGATGGACCTCGACACGCTGAAGGCGCTTGAGGAATTCCCGCGGCGCATCGGCGATGCCTATGACGCTTACCGATTCCGGGAGGGCGTCTTCGAGTCGATGGCGCTGGCGCGGCTGGGCAACAAGTACTTCAACGACACCGAGCCCTGGAAGACGCGCAAGGCGGATCCGCAGGCGTGTGCGAACACGGTGCACGTGTCGCTGCAGCTGTGTGCGTCGTTGGCGGTGCTGCTGGATCCGGTGCTGCCGCACACGGCGGCGGCGCTGCGCGGCATGCTCAATCTGGAAGGCGTTCGCAGTGGCATGCCGGGTGCGCGCGGAGAGATCGGCTGGGCCGATGCCGGGCGCCCTCTGCTGAAGGCCGGGCAGGCGGTGAACCAGCCGGAGATCCTGTTCACCAAGATCGAAGACGAGGTGATTCAGGCGCAGATCGACAAGCTGGGCGGCGGATCATCGGACGAGGATGCCGGCGAGCCGTACGAGGAAGTCCGGGAGGTCGCAACGTTTGACGACTTCCTCAAGCTGGACCTGCGAGCGGGTGTGATCACGGCCGCCGAGGCGGTGCCAAAGTCCAAGAAGCTGCTTCGCCTGGAGGTGGATCTGGGTTTTGCGACCCGGCAGATCCTGTCCGGCGTGGCGCAGCACTGGAAGCCGGAGGAGTTGATCGGCAAGCACGTCTCCGTGGTGGCCAACCTGGCACCGCGCAAGATGATGGGCCTGGAAAGTCAGGGCATGGTCTTGATGGCAGAGGATCGAGACGGGACCTTGCACCTGTTGGAATCCACAGGAGAAGCAGGGGGCGTCATCCGCTGATATGGAACAGCTCGCGAGTCTCGCGTCGAACCTGCTGTCTCCGGTCATCCTGGCGTTTGCGCTGGGCATCATCGCTGCGCTGGTTCGGTCGGATCTGCGGCTGCCGGGTGCGATCTACCAGGCGCTCTCCATCTACCTGCTCCTTGCGATCGGACTGAAGGGCGGCGTGGAGCTAGCCAAGACGCCCTTTCTGGAGTTTCTGGCGCCGGCGCTTCTGACCCTGGGGCTGGGCATTGTCACGCCCATCATTGCCTACAACGTGCTCCGGCGCCTGGGCAAGATGGACCGGCCGAACTCGGCGGCGATCGCGGCGCACTACGGCTCGGTGTCGGCGGTGACATTCATCGTGTCCGTGTCGTTTGTGGCGTCCCAGGGCGTGGACGCGGCCGGGTACATGCCGGCGCTGGTGGCCATCCTGGAGGTGCCCGCCATCATGGTGGCGCTGATGATTGCCTACACCCGCGACAAGCGCGCGGGATCGTGGCAGGACGCCATGCATGAGGCGGCCACCGGGCCGTCGATCATTCTGCTTGTCGGCGGGCTGTTGATTGGACTCGCCGTGGGACCGTCCGGGTTTGAGCCGGTGGAGCCGTTCTTTGTCAACGGTTTCCAGGGCGCGCTGGTGCTCTTCCTGATGGAGATGGGCATCGTAGCCGGGCAGCGCCTGAAGGACCTGAAGCAGGCCGGCGCGTTTCTGGTGGCCTTCGGCATTTTCCTGCCGATTGTGCACGGATTCCTGGCGGTCTGGACGGCCGGGCTGATCGGCATGTCCGTGTCTTCGGCGGCCGTGCTGGCGGCGATGGTGTCGAGTGCTTCCTACATCGCGGCGCCTGCTGCGGTGCGCATCGCCCTCCCGGAAGCCAATCCCACGCTTTACCTCACCGCATCCCTGGGCATCACGTTTCCGTTCAATGTGACCCTGGGCATTCCACTGTATTACTTGATGGCCGAATGGCTGATAGCCTGAACCCATGAAGACCACCACGCCACTCAAGCTCGTCACCATTGTGACTGAGCGCATTCTCGAGGATCGCCTGCTGCGCAAGCTGGAAGAGTTCGGGGTGTCCGGGTACACGTTGACCCAGGCCACCGGGCGCGGGTCACGCGGGGTGCGCGCCAGCGAGTGGGAGGGGCCGGACACCAAGATTGAAACGCTGGTGTCGGCCGAGGTGGCGGAGAAGATTGTGGACCACGTGTCGCAGAAGTTTTTTGAGCACTATGCGGTGATTGTGTACGTGCTGGACGCGCATGTGGTGCGTGGGGAGAAGTACGTGAAAGGGTAGGTGCGTGCCTGCGGCGCTGGCGCGCGCCCGCCGCCGCTGGATTGGGTGTAAATGGGTGTAATTGGGTATAAATGGGTGTAAATGGGTGTATATTCGGGTGTGCAAGCGCCAGCAGCCATACCCGTCTCCGCCGATATCCTGCGCCTGATTGGCCGGATCGACGAGTTCAAGGGTGCCTGGAAGGCTCTGGGAGACATGGCCCTGGAGCGCCTGGATGCCCTCAAGCGCGTGGCGACCATTGAAAGCATAGGCTCCTCCACCCGCATTGAGGGTGCCCGCCTGAGCGACTCGGAAGTGGAGCGGCTTCTGGCCAACCTGGAAGTCGGCAGTTTCGAGACCCGGGATGAGCAGGAGGTTGCCGGCTACGCAGAGGTAATGGACACCATCTTCGGGTCCTGGCAGGACCTCCCGGTGTCAGAGAATTACATCCTGCAGCTTCACGGCATCCTGCTCAGACACAGCGAAAAGGACGCGTGGCACCATGGTCGGTACAAGTCGTCGCCGAACCATGTCGTGACGCGGGATGCGTCCGGGCAGGAGGTGGGGGTGGTGTTCGAGACCGCATCGCCCGTGGAGACGCCCGTGCGCATGGCAGAGCTCGTCGACTGGTACAATGGCACTCGGACCGAGAACCATGCGCTCCTGCGCATCGCCACGTTTGTCGTGGTTTTCCTGGCGATCCACCCTTTCCAGGACGGAAATGGCCGCCTCTCCCGGGCACTTACGACCTTGCTGCTGCTGAAAGCCGGCTACGCCTACGTGCCGTTCAGCTCTCTGGAAAGCGTCATCGAGGGCAGCAAACAGCAGTACTACGTGGCGCTTCGTCGGACTCAGTCCACCCTGCGGTCAGAGGAGCCCGACTTCATGCCGTGGTTGCGCTACTTCCTCCAGTCACTGGATGAGCAGGCGGTGCGACTGGCGCGCAAGCTCGAGGCGCAATCGGGGCCGCCGCTACCCGAGCTGTCCGCCGCCATTATTGCGATGGCGCGGCGTACTGGCCGGGTCACCATGAGCGATGCCGTGCGGGCGACAGGGGCCAGCCGCAACACCCTCAAGGGTCACTTCCGGAGTCTGGTTGAGCAGGGCCTGCTGAGGCTGCATGGGGCCGGCCGAGGGGCGTGGTACGAGCGCGGCTGAGGTCTGCGTTACAAATCTCCGCACGATGGGCTCTATCTCCCAAACCCCGGGCCCATGAAACCATTTGACTGGCAAAACGAAAAACGACTGGCAAAAACTACATCGCCAGTCAATATGCTCGCCAAAATCGGCCGGAGAGGCCAACTGACGATTCCGAAGGCCATCCGGGAGCGGTTTGGCCTGGAGGAGGGGCACTCGCTTGCGTTCTATGTGGATGGGGATGGCATCCGGGTGCGGCCGGTCACGAAGGACATTTTTGATTGGGTGGGGGCGTTTGAGCTTCCCGAGGAATGGAAAGGGCTGTCCTGGGAGGAAATCATGGCAAAGACCCGGCAGGAGATGGCAGACCACATCGCCAGACAAGGCCGATGAGAATCCTGGTCGACACGAATGTCTGGATTCGGTTGGTCGCGCGAGACGATCCCGGGCAGGCAGAGGCGGCGGCGAAGCTGATCGGAGAATCGCTTCAGCGTGGGTATCAGCTTGTTCTGTCCACGGTCATTGCGGCAGAGTTGGCATGGGTGCTGGGCAACAAGTTCAAGCTCTCCTGGACGGCAGTCGCCGACTTCTTCCAGGGGCTTTCGGCCACGTCCGGAGTGGAGTTGGAAAATGAGGGCACCGTGCTCGCGGCGTGCCACCTTGCCTCAAGGGAAAACGTGGACTTCGCCGACGCCTACAACGCTCTATGGGCTCAGGAGCAGGGCATCACGACCGCCTTCACCTTCGATACCAAACACTTCCGTCGACTGGGTTTCGAGGCGGTGCAGGCTCCCGGCTGAGCGAAGGTTCAGATCGCCCAAACTGACCGGGACGAGCGGGTGGGTGGAGTATCACCGGGATTTTTTGAGTCAGCGTGCGACAAGCGGCTCGGGGTGCGGATGAGCGGCTGAACGTCACGGAAAGCGCTTCCGTAAAGGAGCCTCATGTTCACCTACTCATTGCTTCCGATGAAGAAGTTCAGTTTGTTCGCCGCCATTTTCGTGCTGGCCGCCTGTACCACTCCCGCAGACGAGCCCGTGGTGATGGAGCCGGAAGTCACGGCCCAGACCGCCGCGACCCAGGCCGAAATCACGCCCGAGATGGCCATACAGATGCTCAAGGACGGTAACCAGCGGTTTGTAACCGGGGACCAGTATGAGCGTGATCTGTCCCAGGAGGTAGCTACGACAGCGTCCGGCCAGTATCCCTACGCCGTGGTGCTCGGCTGCATCGACTCCCGCGTCCCGCCGGAAATTGTGTTTGACGCCGGGATCGGCGACATCTTCTCGGCACGCGTGGCAGGCAACTTCGAGAACGAGGACATTCTCGGATCGATGGAGTTCGCTACCGCCGTGGCCGGATCCAAGGCCATTGTCGTGCTCGGGCACACCGAATGTGGAGCCGTGAAGGGGGCCTGTGACAACGTCGAAGTCGGCAACATCACGCCGATGCTCGCCAACATCACGCCCGCGGTGGACGCCGTCGAGATGGACGGGGACCGCAGCTCCGCCAACAAGGCCTTCGTCGACGAGGTTGTGCACATGAACGTCACCATGACCATGGCAGACATCCTGGAGCGCAGCGACATCATCCGCGAGCAGGTCGAGTCCGGTGAGGTAGCACTCGTTGGTGCCATCCATGACGTGACCACCGGCCAGGTCACCTTCCTGCAGTAGCCATGAACGCGGCGGCTGCCGGACCTAATCCAGTTCCTCGAACGTCCTGTTCAGGATCGGATACCGGCGCCAGTCCTGGTGGTCGAAGTGCCACCACTCCGCACTGTACACGGAGAAGCCCTCAGCTTCCATCGCAGTCCGGAGAAGGTCCCGCAGCCGCCGCTGTTCTTCCGTCCCGCCTTCGAAGTCGGCGTACGCGCGCTCGGTAAACTCGTCGTAGCCGGACGGCATCACTACAGGCTCACCCGTCTCCAGGTCATACAGGGTGAGATCCACGGCTGAGCCCCGGTTGTGACGGGATCCGTCCGCCGGATTAGCCACGAACGTCCTCTGCTCCTCGGGCGTAGCGTCCCAGAACATCCTGGTCACGTACCAGGGCCGGTAGGCATCATGGATCAGCAGCCCGTATCCGTGCTCCGCAAGTGAGCGATGGGCTCGTGCCACGCCTTCGGCCGCCGGCCGCTGCATGAATGCGTGCTCGGACTGGTAGAAGACGGCCTGCATGAAGTTGTTCGTGCCCGCATACCGGATGTCGTACTTGATGCCGGGTTCAAGCTCCCGAAGCTCCACCAGATCGGGCGCCAGAAAGTCGCCGGCCTCGGCAGGTGGTGTGGCTCGAAGCGCTTCAGTACGCAGTTCTTCGACCGGTCGAAGCGGCGTAATGGTAAACGTGCCGGGATCGGCGGGCATGGCAGGGGTGCTTGGTTCAGGGGAAGCCGCGTCAGGTACCGAAGCCGTAATGGAATCCGGTGCGGCAGTGTCGGTGTCGGAGGTCGCCTGGCCTCCGCAGCCCACCAGTAGCAGGCTCGTGATCAGCAGTCGTCGCATGGGTAGGGAAGATGGCCGGGACGGAGATTATGTTATCGCGCATGGAAATGCCCGATGAACACCATCACGATCACGAGCACGAGTTTGCCATTCCGACGGTAGTCAAGATCGTGGTGCTGCTGGCGATCGCGGCCGCGTCGATAGCGCTGGGGTACTACCTGCGCTGAGGCGGGCGCGGAGCCCATCGCACGAAAAAAGCCCCGACCACCAACGGCAGCCGGGGCTTTCCCAAGGACGCGGGGTGCGTCAGATGTTGATGGCCTTGCCGTAGGCGGCCTTGGTGGCTTCCATAACGGCTTCCGACAGGGTCGGGTGCGGGTGGACGGCCTCCATGATCTCCGCCGCGGTTGTCTCCAGCACGCGTGCGGTCACGGCCTCGGCAATCAGCTCGGTCGCGTCATAGCCGATGATGTGGCAGCCGAGAAGCTCGCCGTATTTCGCGTCGTAGATGACTTTGACGAAGCCCTCGGTGTGGCCTGCGGCGGATGCTTTTCCGGATGCCGAGAACGGGAATTTGCCGACCTTGATGTCGTAGCCGGCTTCTTTGGCCTTCGCTTCCGTCATGCCCACGGACGCGATCTGCGGCTGGCAATAGGTGCAGCCGGGGATGTTGTCGGTGGTGAACTCGTGGTGGCTTTCACCGGCGATGGCCTCGATGCAGTTGATGCCCTCGTGCGAGGCCTTGTGCGCCAGCCACGGCGGGCCGGCCACGTCGCCGATGGCGTAGATGCCTTCCACGCCGGTACGGCCATACCCGTCCACCTTGATGGTGCCGCGCTCGGGCTTGATGCCCACCTTGTCCAGGTTGAGGTCTTCAACGTTGCCCTGCACGCCCACGGCGGACAGGACCTGGTCAGTTTCGATGACCTCTTCTCCCTTCTTGGTCTTCACCTTGACCTTGAGCACTTTGCCGGAGGTGTCGACGCTTTGCACCTGCGCATCGGTCATCACATTGATGCCCATTTTGCGGAAGGTGCGCCCGAGTTCCTTGGAGACGTCCTCGTCTTCGATGGGCACCAGGCGGTCCATGACCTCGACAATGGTGACTTCGGTGCCCATGTTGTGGTAGAAGTAGGCGAACTCGACACCGATGGCGCCAGCGCCGACCACCACGAGCCGCTTGGGCTGATCCTTCTGGAGCATCGCCTCCTTGTAGGAGAGGATCTTCTTGCCGTCCACGGGGAGCGGCGGAATCTCCCGGGCGCGGGCGCCGGTGGCGATGATGATGTGCTTGGCGGACACGGTGGTCTTTTCACCGACCTTCTTGCCGTCCATGTCGGTGGAGGGCTCGATCTCCAGCTTGCCCTTGCCGGCAAACCGGGCATGGCCCATGAGGACGTCGATCTTGTTCTTCTTCATGAGGAACGTGACGCCCTTGTTCATCTTGTCGGCGACGCCGCGGCTGCGGTCAATCACCTTGCCGAAGTCCGCCTTGACCTCACCGGAGAGTCCGTAGGATTCCAGGTGGCGGGCGTTCTCCATCATCTCGGCGCTCTTCAGCAGCGCCTTGGTGGGGATACAGCCGATGTTCAGACACACGCCGCCGAGTTTGTTCTTCTCGATGACGGCCGTCTTGAAGCCGAGCTGGCTCGCGCGAATGGCGGTTTCATAGCCGCCGGGGCCGGTACCAATGACGACGACGTCGTAGTTGGAAGCCATATTCTATCTCCGGAGATCAGGTTCTTTAGAGGACGCAGCGGCGGGCCGCCGCAGCCGAAATAATACCCCTGGCCCGTGCCGGTGTTCGTGAATGGATTGCTGAAAACGGTGGGGTTGGTGTGGCGCCGGCGCGGACACTGCAGAAAGGCCGATTCGCCTTATTGGCCGGTTCCTGCCAGGGGGTTAGTGTGGGGCTTCTGCCACCACCACAGCGGGTTCGGTGGTTTCACCTGCATCTCCGGACATGCTCCACGCCAGTAACCACGAGAAGGACCGGGATCGGTCAGCCGGTCGGGGATGGCGCGCGCTCACGACAGGGGCACTCGTTTGGATCCTGATGCTCGCCGCCTGTGACTCCGGGCCCGCGATGATTCCGGAGCGGCCGCTTGTCTGCACCCACAAACCCGAGCCGAGTGTGCTCTGGCCTTTGACCGTCGGCAACTTCTGGGAGTACGACTACTACCGGAAGGGCGAGCTGACGGACACCATCCGGTTCGAGGTCACGGAGGAGTTTGAGCCCGGGCGATTTGGGCCCCTGGAGTCCTTTCTGGTGGAGCGTCGCGGGGTCACGGGAGAGACTCAGGAAAGAATCGAAATGTGGTCAAATGGTGCTGACGGAGCGATACTCGTCGGCATCGTGGGCCGAACGGACACGGTTCGGGGCGGCCCCATCTTGACGTATCCCTACCCCGCACAGAAGGGGCAGGAGTTTGAAGCCTATAGCTACTCTCGGGACATCCGGACAGACGACCCTTTCGAGATCTCCGATACGACCATGTACTACGTGCATGACACGGACGAGGAGATCCGCACAGGCGTCGGACTTTTCCGCACCTACGTCTACCGATACCTCCGCCGCCCGAACCTGGACGCCTTCGGAGACAGCATCTACGTGTCCTATGCGCCCGGCTACGGGCCAGTGAATCTGGCAGCCTACCACCAGCGGCGCGGCCGCACGGTTACTCCCGGCTGGTGGCTCCGCCTCCGGGATTACTGCATCAAGCAGCCCGCGCCCTGAGCAGAGGCCGCGCCGCTGTCTTCAGCCCTGCTTCCCCCGATACGCCTCGTCCACATCGCCAATCTTGCCCACGCGCTTGGCGTGGCGGCCGCCTTCGAAGTCCGTCTCCAGGAACGTGCGCACAATCGCTTTGACGACCTCGATGCCCAGCGTGCGCGCACCAAGGGTCAGCACGTTGGCGTCATTGTGCGCCCTGGCATTCCAGGCCGTGAACTCGTTGTAGGGACAGGCCGCGCGGATTCGGTACACCTTGTTGCACACCATCGCCGATCCGATGCCGGCCCCGTCGATCATGATGCCGAAACGGGCCCGTCCGTTCGTGACCATGCGCGCCGTGGCGTAGGCAAAGTCCGGATAGTCGCAGGAGTCGGCGCTGTGCGTGCCCACGTCATGCACGGACCAGCCCATCTGCTCCAGAAACGTCACGAGTTCGGCCTTCATCTGGAAGCCGCCGTGGTCGCTGCCGATTGCCACGGCTCGTGGACCGGAAGGCGGCGGGGGTGGGGCGTCCGGGTGCTCGGAGGCCTTGCGAAATTCCACGCCCAGGGCGCGGGCCGCATCGCGCGCAAGAGGCGTGATGAGCGCATTGTCCGGCACGACCACAAAGCCGTCCCCGCTGCGGTGCGCATCCCGCACCTTCTGCTCCGATATCACCACTCTGCGCGCCACGGATCGAAGCTACGGCGCGGCGGGAGGGGAGGAAAGCGGGCGATGGGGGCTGCGGCGGTCCCGAGCGCGGCGGCGGCCAAAACCGCGGCGGCGGCCCCGAGCGCCGCGGCTCCGGGCAGGGCAGCGCCGACCCAGAGCGCGGTACCCTACTTCAACCAGGCCGCCGGATCCACAAAGCCGTCCTTGGACAGCCCGAAGAAGTAGCCAGCGCCGTACGGATCGGATTCGGTCCCGGCCTGCCCGACCAGTTGTCCGGCAGTCAGTGCCTGCTGGGGCGTGACGTACACCTTGGACAGGTTGCCGTACACCGTGACGTAATCCCCGTGCGACACCATCACGTACGTGCCGTACACCGGCATCGCGTCAATGCCGATGACGCGGCCCTCAAACACAGAGCGCACATCGGCGGCGGGTGTGGTGGCCACCACGATGCCCTGGTTGGTGGTGCGGGTGCCGTATTCCTCGTTTACCTGCACGCCAAATCGTTCCACCACGGTGCCTCGCGCGGGCCAGGGCAGACGGCCTCGATTGGTCTCGAAGCTACCCGTGAGCGCCGCGAACTCGGCGGCATTGAATCCTGTGTTGCCGGCGGCCAGGGCGCGGCGACGTTCCTCTGCGATCAGCGCTTCCAGCCTGCCGGCCAGATCCTCTTCAGCTTTGCGCCGCTGGGCCAACTGGGTTTCCAGCTTGCCCTTTTCCTGCCTGAGCGCGCGCACCACCCGCTGGCGCTCGCGCTTCTGGTCAAACAGCTGCTCGCGTTCCTGTCGTGCCTCGGCCAGAGTTTCCTCGGTGTAGGCGAGGGTTTCCAGCAGGTCACGACGACGGTCCTCGAGTATGTTGGTGGTCTCGCGAATCTCGTCGACCTGCTTGCGACGGGCATCCGAGAACCGGTTCAGGTAGTTGACGCGCACCAGCATCTGGTTGATGGATGCCGCCGAAAAGATCAGCGCCAGGTCATGCATGCGGCCGTACTTGTAGGCGTGCGTGGCCCGGGCCTGATACTCTTCCTTCAGCGCCTGAATCTCCGTGGACAGATGCTCAACCTGGGCAAAGACCGAGTCCCGTTCGTTCGTCAACTGGGCGATGCGCGCTTCAAACGTGCGCACCACCTCTTCCCTTAGAGCGATGTCCCGATTGAGCTGCGTGAGCATGCGCAGCGAGCTGGATTCCCGGTTTTTGGTTTGATTCAGCGCTTTCTCGGTGGCCGAGATTTTCGAGCGCAGATCATCCAGTTCGGCCTGAAACGAGGCCCTCGTGTCCCTGAGCCCGGACTCCGCCGACAGCTGGGCCGCCGCGGTGTCCACGACCAGTAGCAGCGCGAGCGGCAGGAGAAACCGGAGGGGCATCAGTACACGGGGACACGTTCGACATCACTTCTGAGGCCGAGGTCGAACGACAGTCGATCCGGGTCCGGCGTGAGCCGTCGGATGGTGATGCTGGCCCGCACGTCCTGATCGGGGCGAGACGTCACAATCCGGCGCGGCACATACAGCCCGTCGATGCGCTCGAAATCGGTAAAGCGTCTCTGATCAACAAGCATGCCACTGGCATCTCGAGTGTCGGAGGCGATGATGCGCCACGGGCCGGGGTCCACAATCACGGTGCGGTCGCCCCGGGTGAGCACATACCACGTGCTGTCCGTGGACAACTCCCAGCCGCCGGCATCCAGGGTCTCGAACCCGAAGACGGCCGCCGCCACATCGCTCCGCCAGAATCCGATGGGTAGCATGGCATCCGCCACGCCTCGCTCACCGACATACAGTTTGCGGGCCACCCGGTCATACACAAACATGGAGTCCTGCGTAACCAGAGCGCGGGATACTTCCAGTCCGAGCGGCGCGCGGAATCGCATGAGTACCGAGTCCGCCCGACGGTAGCTGACGCGCGCGTTTACGGTACCGCGATCACCGGGCATACTGTAGGCGATGGCCAGGTCTCCCGCGAAACTGCCCCACAGGGAATCCGGGGGCGGCAGCCGCTGGACGATCTCCTCAACCGAGTGGTTGGGAAATCCTGCCGACGGCGGGATGTAAGCAACCTGACGAGAGCCGGAGCACCCAACCGCAAGCACGGCGAGCAGGCCGAGCAGAGGATATCGTTTCACTGCAGGCGCGACAGCAACAGGGGACTGTCCGGCGCGCCCTCCAGAGCGCGTCGCCACGATCGCACGGCGGCCGCGTCCTGGCCCTGTCGTTCCAGCGCATCGCCGCGAAGCAGCCACTCAAGCGGGCTGCGATCCTCGGCGTCCGCGCCGGTGCGCAGGGAGCCGGTGGCCGGAAGCTGCACGGCCGGTTCACTGCCCGACTCCAGTGCCTGGAGCAGGTCGCGCAGCGCGGCCCCGCCACCAACGCCTTCCAGCAGATCACGGGCCTCTTCAAGGCGCAGCTGGTGCAGTCGCAGTTCGGCCCCGAGCATCGCCAGCGCCTGCTGCCCGGGGAAGAACAGCAAGCCGTCCTCCAGCAGCCGCTCGGCCGTAGCGAAGTCGCGCGCGCTGAGGTTGGCAGCAAGCGCCCGTACGCGCAGCCCCACATCGCGCAGATTCTCCTCTGCCTCCTGCGCCATGGCGGCGGGGTCCAGGGCGGGCGGCTCCGGGGTGGCCTCCGGCGCGAGTTCTGCCAGCGCCTCGCGTGCCTCCTGATTGGCTGGGTCAAGGGTCAGCGCCAGTTGCATGCTCTCGATGGCCTCCTCCGTCCGGCCCAACTGAACCAGAATCTGGCCGCGGGTCAACGCCACGGGTGCCGCGGGCTCGGCAGACAGCATGCGTTCTGTGAGTGAAACCGCCTCCTGCAATTCGCCGAGATCAATGTGCACCTCCAGAAGCTCACCCAGCACAGGCGTGGGTAGCGGCGCCAGGTCATCGGCGAGCGCGTAGGCGGCGCGTGCTTCGCCGCGTTGTTCCAGGGCTACCAGCACGCGGGCCCGCTCCACGTGAGCCGCCGACTCCCGTGGGCGCACGCCCACCAGGGTATCGAGTGCCTCGAGCGATCCGACCAGATCCCCCGTGGTGCGCCTCAGCCGGGATGCCAGGCGGAGGTGTTCGGGACCCTCCGGCGCGAGGGAAAGCGCGCGCTCGGCGTAGAAACTGGCCTGGTTGAGGTCTCCCTGAGTCTCATGCACTTCCGCGATGGCGCCGTGAATGGCCGCATCGTCCGGCTGCAGTCTCAGGGCCTGGTCAAACAGCGCCAGGGCACCATCGTAGTCTCCCAGGAAGCTGCGCGTCATACCCCGTACCAGCAGGCGCGATGCAGTGAGCACGGGGTCCTGCGGCACCTGCGCGGACGCCTCCGGTGTGAGGGAGGTGCCGAGCACGGCCACGAGCAGGGCAAATGTGAAGGCGCGCATGCATGCAAAACGTGGCCCGGGTAGGGCAAGTTTCGCGGCCAGAAGCGCTTCTGAGGCTGTTCGCGCGTTGATTAACGGCCCTCCGGGGCGTACTCTGCCGTGCCCTCAGCAATCATCGAGTCATGGGAGAGCACAACGTCCACAAGACTGTTGACCCGGCCGCCACGCGCCGCTTTACCCGGCAGGTGATTCAGGACGTGCGTGCGCTGGAATACATGCTGGACAAAGGCATGTTCGAGACCGGCGTTGCACGCATCGGCGCGGAGCAGGAGCTGTTCCTGGTGGACCCCAGCGGGCAGCCTGCCAACACCGTGCTGGAGATCCTGAAGCGCGCCGATGACGAGCGCCTGGTCACCGAGTTGACCCGCTTCAACATCGAGTTCAACCTGGATCCCTGCGACCTCGGCGGGGACTGCATGAGCAAGCTCGAGAAGCAGATCAACGAGGTGTTGGCCTACGTGCGACAGGTCGCCCGCGAAGAGGGGTCCCGTGTAGTGATGACCGGCATTCTGCCCACGCTGCACCTGTCGGACCTCACGCTGGAGAACATGACGCCCATGCCGCGCTACTACGCGCTGAATGACGCGATCATGGGACTGCGAACGGGGCCGGCCCAGTACGCCATTCGTGGCACGGACGAGCTCTTCTTCCAGCATGACAACATCATGGTGGAAGGCTGCAACACGTCCTTCCAGACCCACTTTCAGGTGGATCCGGACGACTTTGCGCACACCTACAACGTGGCGCAGCTGGTCGCCGCGCCCGTGCTGGCGGCGGCCGCAAACTCGCCGACGCTCTTCGGGAAACGGCTGTGGCGGGAGACGCGCATCGCCCTCTTCCAGCAGGCCGTGGACACCCGTTCCAGCAACCTGTACCTGCGCGAGATGAGTCCGCGCGTGCACTTCGGCACGTGTTGGGTCAACGAGTCGGTCACCGAGCTCTACAAAGAGGACATCGCCCGCTTCCGGGTGATCATGACGAGTGACTTCGACGATCCGTTCGACATCCTGCGGCAGGGCCAGATTCCCAAGCTCAAGGCCCTCGGGGTGCACAATGGCACCGTGTACCGCTGGAACCGCGCCATCTACGGCGTCGCTGGTGGCAAGCCGCACCTGCGCATCGAAAACCGGGTCCTGCCCTCGGGTCCCAGTGTGATCGATGAGGTGGCCAATTCGGCCTTCTGGTTCGGACTGGTTCTGGGGCTGCGCAAAGCATACAAGGACATCCGGCCGCTCATGGATTTTGACGAGGCCCAGTCCAACTTCGTGGCGGCCTCACGGCTGGGGCTCGGCGCGAATCTCCGCTGGCTCGACGGAGGACGGTACTCCACGCCGGAATTGATCACGGATGAGCTGATCCCCATCGCTCGTGAGGGCTTGAAAGATGCGGGCATTGACGCCGCGGACATCAGCCGGTACCTGGACATTGTGGATGCCCGTGTGCGCACCCGCATGAACGGGGCTCAATGGCAACTGGAATCACTGGCGGCGATGAAGCGCGAGGGCTCAACCCGGGCCGAACGTCTGGATGCGCTGGTTGCGGCGACGATTGCCCGCCAGGAGACCGGAGCGCCGGGGCATGAGTGGGGACTGGCCTCGCTGGCCGAAAGCACCACACTGAAGCGTCTGCGCGAGACCCGAGTGGAGCACTACATGTCCACGGACCTGTTCACGGTGCACCAGGATGAAGCGGTGGACTTTGTGGCCGTGCTCATGGACTGGCGCAACATTCGCCACGTCGTCGTGGAGGACAACCAACACCGGTTGGTGGGGCTGATTCCGCACAAGCGCATCCTGCGCTACCTGTCTTCGCGCGATACGGTGTACGCCGACAACCCGGACGTCGTGGTCAAGGACATCATGATCACCAACCCGGTTGCCGTCTCGCCGACGACCTCCATTCAGGAGGCCGTTTCACTGATGCGGGAACGCAAGGTCGGGGCGCTGCCGGTGGTGCGCGACGGGCAGCTGGTGGGCATCATCACCGAGTCCGACTTCTCCCGCATTGCCGGGAAACTGCTCGACGAGCGCCTGGAGGCGGAGTAGGGGCGGCACAGGCTCTGCGGCCCGTGTCAGCCGGCCCGGTTAACCGTCCAGTCGTACTGGAAGTCCGCGTCGATTTCCTCGGCCATGCGGCCGCGGAGGTGCTCCCGTAGTTCGGCATACTGAGGCCGATCCTCGCTCATGTGGGCGAGCAGCCAGTCTCCGGCCGGCATGCCGGCGCGGTCAAAGTCTTCGGCAAACCACTTGAGCAGACTGCTGGCGATGAGCTTGCCGTCCTCGACGCGAAAATGCTGCGGGCTGTTGACGTACTCGCGCATGGCCTTGTCCAACTGGGCTTCCAGCTTGTCCGCCTGGTACGCCTCGGGCCAGAGACGCGGGCAGGAAATGGCCGCGCAGTTCAGCGATACATGGATGCGCGGATCGAACTGCGATGGGCGCAGTGCCTCAAATGCCGCTTCGCCCTCGCGGAGCAGGTCATGCTCTATCTGGTCGAGCGTCAGCATCTGGCCGGCCACACGCACCGGACGCTTGAAAAACACCGTGCCCAGGTCCTTGCCGAGCACATTGTCTCTACCCGGGCGGTCCAGCACCAGGTTCATCATGTGCACGTTGTAGGCGTTCAGCCAGAAGGCCAGCTTCCTGGCGTCCGTGTCAGCCGTCGAAAAGTCGAACTGCTCGATGCCCTCGACCACGGTCGGCCAGTCCGGGTGCTTGGACAGCAGATCGTAGTGCACCAGACCTTCCGCAGTCAGAACGTCTGCCAGGACACGGGTGTAGGTGGTCTCGTAGGCGGTCACACTGCCGCCCTCGAGCACGCCCTGCACCAGCGCTTCCTCATCGGGACCGGTCACAACGGCTTTGGCGACCTCCCGATAGGGCTCGGGCAGGGCTACAAAGCCAACCAGCAGAATCGCGACAAGGGTAAAAAGTGCAGTGCGCATGCCTCTAAGAATGCGCGGGTGGGCAATGCGTTACGGCACATCCGTTTAGCGGCTGTGAAATCGCGCCGGGCGGCTGCACGCGGCGTCGGCTATGTATGTGGCGGCTAGATTGCGCGCATGAATCGCTGTGTACTGATCACGGGCGCCTCCCGCGGGATCGGGGCTGCGGCAGCCCGCGCGTTTGCCGAAGCGGGCGACCGCGTCGCGCTTGTTTATCGTTCGGGGGCCGACGAGGCGGCTGAAGTGCAGGCCTCCCTGGCCGGAACCGGACACCTGCTGGTCATGGGGGACGTCGCCACAGAGGCGGAGCGCATAGTGCATCAGGCCGCGCGAGGACTCGGCGGGCTGGACGTGCTGGTCAACAATGCGGCCGTGCGGGGGCACCATCCCATCGCCCGGACGGATTTTGCGGACTGGCAGGCCGACTGGAAGCGCATTCTGGCCGTAAACCTGCTGGGGCCGGCGGACCTGTGTTTTCAGGCGGCGCGGCAGATGCGGAATGGCGGGGCGATTGTCAACGTGTCCTCACGCGGGGCCTTTCGCGGCGAGCCGGACATGCCGGCGTATGGGGCCTCGAAGGCAGCGCTGAATTCCCTGACGCAGTCCCTGGCGCTGGCGCTGGGTTCGCAGGGCATTCGCGTAAGCGCCGTCGCGCCCGGTTTTGTGCAGACCGAAGGCACGGCGGAACGACTGGCAGGGCCGGAGGGCGATGGGATCCGCGCCCAGTCGCCGCTCGGCAGGGTGGCCACCGCGGAGGAGGTGGCGGAGGCCATTGTCTATCTGGCCGGCGCGGAGATGGCGACGGGGACCATTCTGGATCTGAACGGCGGGAGCTACATGCGCTAGCGGGCTCGCAGGGTCCAGTTGGCCATGAGCACGGTGCGCGGGTCGACAACGACGCGCTCAATCTCGCCGTCGTAGCGCACGGCGTGATCTGACGCCCCAGGCCGCACTGGAAGCGAGAAAACCTCCGGCGTGTCGCTGCCCGGCGCGTAGATCCCGATCTCCACGGGCAGGATGAAATCGCTGGACTGGTTCACACGCACGCGAAGTTGACCGTCACGACCGCGCGCCCACACGACCTCCAGATCAGGATGCCCCCCTCTCCGCAGCCACTGGTCAAAGAACGCCTGCAGCTCCATGCCGGACGCCTCCTCCATGTGGCGCATGAAGTCCTCGGTGGTGGCGTTGAGGTTCATGAACTCGGCGTAGTAGGTCCGGATGCCCTGCCACCAGGACTCATCGCCCACCAGGTTGCGCAGCATGTGCAGCACCCACGCGCCGCGCAGATACGTGATCTGGTACGTGGTGACCGTGCCGCGGCTGATGGGGTCGAGGTTGTCGTGGATGGTGCGGAATTCCGTGCCGTTTTCGGCGATCCACCTGCGAAAACCCTCGCGATGATCCTTCAGGCCGGCCACAAAGTCCTCGCGGCCGTAGGCGTGCTCGCGGAACAGCAGGGTGAAGTAGGTGGCGAAGCTTTCGCTCAGCCAGACGTCATCCCAATCTGATTCGGTGACCGCGTTGCCGAACCACTGGTGGGCCACCTCATGGATGATGATGTTGCGCCAGCGCACCTCCCGGTTGCCCGTCACGCTGCGGTCCCCGTAGAAGATGTTGGTGGCCGCCTCCATACCGCCGCCCACGGAGTTGGACTGGATGTTGGCCAGGCGCTCGTAGGCGTACGGGCCCACGTAGTCGGAGAAGAACTCCATGGCGTGCGGCGTGGGCACGGCGAAGTCATAAAAGCCGGCGTCACGGTCCTGACGGTAGACCCAGGTTTCGATGGGCACCCCTCGAAAGTCGGTGACATGCTGCACCGCGAATTCGGCGGCGGCGAGCGCATAGAGCCACGTGGCGATGGGCACCGAGTTCTTCCAGTGTGTCAGCTTCCGGCCGCCCTCCAGGTTGGTCTCTTCGATCTGGATGCCATTGCAGGCAATCTGGTAGTGGCCGGGCGCGGTGACGATGAACTCATTCGTGGCCTTGTCATAGGGATGGTCCACCGTCGGTAGCCAGTCCCTCGCCCAGTTGGGCCAGTTGTCGCTGAAAAAGGTGCGGTCCCCGTGCTTGTTGGGGCCGATGAGCAGGCCGCGTGCCGGCACGCCCCCGTAGCGCACCTCAAACTGTCCGTACTGGTCTTCCGCCGAGACGCCGGGCACATCGACCCAGAGCACGTTGTCTTCGTGGCGATGTCCGGTGGTGGTTCCGTTCCACAGCACCTCCGCGACGGCCATGCCGGTAGCACCCTCCACGCTCGTGAGATCCAGTCTCAGGCTATCGACGCCCGCACCCCGGAAGGCGACGTCAATCACGGCCCGGCCCTCGATGCGGTCGGTATCGTCCGACAGCGTGAGGTGGAACGCGTAGTTGAGCATGTCTACCCGGTAGTCCTTGGGGTAGACGTCGGTTTTTGCTGGCGCTTGGGCGACGTGCGAACCGGCAAGCAGGATCAGGCCTGCTACTGCCGGAAGGCTGATAGGCATGTCGTGTCGAACTAAAAAAGGTCAAAAAATGCCAACCAGAATAGTGTTAAACGACTACTCACGGGCGCGTCCGGAGGGCTATTTCATCACGGCGTTGATCTGGACAAATGGCAGAAGCAGTGTACATCCTACAGGCAATCGACGAGCAAATCGCCCAGGTGGAGGGTGGACCCGAACTGGCCGTCGCGCTTGGCGTCTCCTACGATGACGCTCGGAGGACCGTGAAGCGGGATACCGGCGAGTCTCTAGGCTCGCATATTGAGAAACGCAGGGTCGATCTGATGAAACGATTGCTTCGCACAACCACGCTGCAATGCGGAGAAATCGCGCAGGTTGTCGGATATAGGCGAGTAGAGACGGCCTTTCGGGCGTTCAAGAGGAGGTGTGGAATGACAATGTCCGAGTACCGATCTGTCATCATCCGCGGGAGATTCTGACGGCGATATCAGACCGGGAGATGCCCTCATTCTAGAACGGGAGTCTGTGGCCCAAAATCGTCAAACAATTTGCGTTGCAAGACCCTTCGTCCGGCCGGTATTGTGACTTCCGACCACGCATCAGGCCATATGCGAAGCCGAGACCGACTCCTCGCGACCATCCGTCCCATCCTCCTGGTGGTCGCAACTATCCTGGCTGTTATCTCGGGCAGCTTTCTGGGAAGTGCATTTTTTTCCGACTTGGGGGCGAGTGCCGAGAGTCCCGTCGGAGCCTCCACTGTGGCAGGGTTCCCTGCCTCTATTGTCCTTCCCTCCGCTATGCCGGACTTGGTGTCGGGCGCGAGTTCTGCCATCCGGCAAGACAAAGAGTTCTATGTCGTCAGTTTCTTGACTCCAACCTGCATGCAGTGCATCTCTAATCTGGCAGACTGGATGTACTACCGCGACGGAACTCTGACTGAGCTCGGAGCAGAGTTGATTCTAATCGTGAACGGTCCGTCGCGGGCCTATTCGGCGGCCGTGACCAGAGACTATCTGGAGGACCTCCCCATCACGATTCACTACGATTCTCTAGGCCTTTTCTCCAGCGCTGCCGGGTTGCCACCCGGCAAGATTCCATCCACTGTCCTCCTCGATAAGGAGGGAAGCGTCCTCCTTAGCGGGACCCCAATCGGAGCTCCGCGCATCGCCAGCGAATACGAGAGGCGGATGAGGCCAGCGGAACCTCTGGGCTCCTGAAACCGGTAGCGAAATGCCACTACTTCGCTTGCTTATCGTTCTCTCGGTGTTTCGGGGCACGGTTGCGTACTCCCAACCCTCTCCGACATACATCATTGTGGAAGAGGGTCGCATTGGCTCGCTCGAGAATGATGACTCGATCTTCGGACTCATTCGAGGAGTTGAGGTTGACTCGAAGGGGCGAGTTCACGTTCTCGATGGGATTCGCCGTGACATTCGGAGGTTTTCGTCCGCCGGTCAGCTTGAACGGCTCTTCAATCTGACGACTGGAAGCGGTCCCGGGGAATTCCAGATGCCCTGGTCATTCGCCTTGTCTGAAGATGAGCACAAGTACTATGTCTGGGATCAAGAGGAGCGGCGAATCTCTCTTCTGGATGTCGAGTCAGGAGCGTTTTTGGGGGCTTTCACCGTCAGTCGGGGGGCTGGATTGTGGCTAAGAGGGCACCGCGATGGAACGGTAGCTGCAACATTCGCCCAGAGGGTGCTACCCCCCGAGGGTCACATCGTTCGCGTCTTCTCCGAGGAGGGTGAAGAGTTGAACTCCTTTGGGGAAAAGCACCCGCTGTACTACGAGTACCTGAATGCTGACCTGCAGGACTTCAGGGAGGTCAGCCTAGCCTACGCCAGCGGACGCTGGTTCCTGAGTTTTGCCCTGCCGTACGAGATTCGGAGCTTTGACGAATCGGGGACTCCTCTCAGTGAGATCTCGCGTGACGTCGATTTCTTTGGGTCGACCTACGAAGAGGGCGAATGGACGTTTCCCACCGGAGTAGGCCGAAGCGTCTTCGTTCCCACTCCGGGCGTGCTGGCTCACGCAGTGGAAGACCGTCGTGCCGGGAGAACGCTACTAATTCTCTACGACTTTGAGGGCAAGAGACTCGGAGAACTGCCCTTATCCGGGAGCGGGACCAACAAAGCATTCTTTTTTCCGAGTGCAACCGATGGGGCGGGCCTCGTCTACGGACTAGTGTCGGAGCCCTTCCCGCAATTGATTCGGTTCAGTTTCGGTACGCGCTCGGGTGATTAGCCCGAGACTTCTTCGATCACCAAAAAAGACCAGGTCCTATGGAAAGAACCGCCAGAATCTCCACCATGCTGATAGCCGTCGCATTTGTGATTGGCCTTGGCTGGGGCGCCTTGGCCCAGGATTTGTCCTCGGCCTCGATTGAGCCCATAATGCCGGACTGCTGCGCTCAATGCAACGACTACTGCTACTGTACTGTGAATCAATACCTGCCTGCCTGTAGATCCCATCATTGTGCGAGCGATCCCGCAGAATGCAATGGTGTGGGCAGCAAGTGTTGTCTACCCGAAGAGTCAGGACCCGAATAGGCAGGATCGATTCCGGGCGCCAGGCCCGTCGCCCGGAATCGCAGCAATTATCATGGGAACTGGTAGGAGGAGCATTCTGGACACCGCACTTCTCGTCGGCCTCTCCACGCTGGTCGCAGTCCTGTTGCTCCGGAGTTCCGACTTGGCGGACGCTGAGAAGGAGTCCTCCGAACTCGTCAATCAACTGGTCGAACGCACGGGCTCGATGTCGATGTCCTGGGGATATAGTGGCCGGAGATTTCCGAGGGTGTGGGTCGCCGACGAGGAGCGAGTTGGGGCCCGGGGAAGGGAGCTAATTCTGTTATTTGGCTCCGGTGGCTGCCTCTCCTGTCTTGAGCGCGAGGTAGCTTTCCTCGACTCGCTTAGTCAGGTAGCCCCCAAGGGCGTGAGTTTCGCCGGATTGTACTACAACGACGAGCTTTCCAACTCGGAGCGACCCCGAATACTGCCCTCGTTTCCCGTCTATGACACACAGGACAGTCGCTTGCACTGGTTCGTTGGCAGCGTGGAACTGCCCTTGCTGTTCTACGTGGTCGATGGCACGATCGTCTCCAGTTTCAAACCGCTTGACGACGACGAGTCGTTGTCGAGGGCCTTCTACGCAACTCTGGCCGCGACTTGGGGCTCGGAGCTTCCGGCCTTCAGTGACAGTGACCTCGTTGGTGTGGAAAGCTCGGTTTTTGTAGACCCACTGTCCTGGAGCGTTCAGGCGATGCCACCCTCTGAAGCACCTCCCGTCCGAGGCAAGCCTATCGTCGTCAATTTCTGGGCTACTTGGTGCGGAGCGTGCATTGAGGAGCTCCCCGAGTTTGAGATCCTCTATGAGGACCTCGCGGGAGAGGTGGACTTTTTCTTCATCACCACGGAGTCCGAGGAAACTGTTGGCAGATTTCTCAGGCGTAATCCTTACCGGCTGCCTTGGTATACCGTTAACGAGCGAGATCTGCCTACCGCCGTCCGGCCGGAGGTTTGGCCAACTACTCTTCTTGTGAATTCGGGCAACCAACTAGTCGCTCGACATGTCGGTGCTGCAAGGTGGAATGACCCGCGGGTGAAGAGCCTCCTCCTCGGCTTGGAATGAGGCAGCGAAAGGGCTCCGGCGTCTGAACTCCGCAGGCTGACGCAAGACTCAAGTGGCATCAGAGCGGAACAGGCTGGAGATGCGGAGGTCGATTGCCCGGCGTCGGGGCCCGGCCTAAGACCGTTTCTACCGCCCTTTCTAGGTACGATCTGGCAGTGGGTCCATGAAGTCGCGAGACTCGTGCGTCTGAGAAGCGATCCCAGACACTATGACGTTGATGCGGCGCCGATTGCTGGCACCATACTCCACCTCTTTCAGATGCGCATCGTTACGGTCTGCCTCGTCCTTTTCGAACTGGCTGGCTCGCCTACTGCCAACGCCCAGGAGGTCGACGTGCCCGGCCTGGACCAGCCTGTGGAGGTGCTACGCGACCCGTGGGGCATCAACCACATCTACGCCGAGACGGAGCACGATCTGTTCTTTGCGCAAGGCTACATGGCCGCGCGGGATCGGCTCTTCCAGTTTGAGGTGTGGCGGCGGCAGGCCACAGGCACGGTGGCGGAGCTGCTGGGACCGCGTGAGTTGGAGCGCGACATCGGCACGCGCCTATTCCGGTTCCGGGGCGATATCACCGACGAGATGAACCACTACCACGACCGGGGTGCGGCCATCATCACGGCGTTCGTGGACGGGGTGAACGCGTACATCGCCGAGACCGAACGGGACCCTTCGTTGCTGCCCATCGAGTTCGAACTGCTGGGTACGCGGCCTGAGCTATGGACGCCGGACGTCGTGATTTCACGGCATCAGGGGCTGTTGGGCAACATCAACGCGGAGCTTCGCTACGGTCGCGCCGTGGCGGCTGCCGGACCCGAGGAGGTGCTGAAGGTCGCGGGCTTCGAGCCGGGCACTCCCGACATCGCCCTGGACCCGGCCATTGATGGCGATGCGCTCTCTGCCGACATCCTGGGCATCTACAATGCCTACCGCCGGCCGGTGCGGTTTCAGCCGGAGGATCTGGCAGCTGCCCATCGCCCGAATCCGGATGCGTGGGAGCACCTGGCCGCCATATGGAACGATGAGATTCCGCTGGATGACCGTGAGAATCTGGGCAGCAACAACTGGGTGGTGGACAGCCGGCTGTCGGTGTCCGGCTTCCCGATGATGGCCAATGACCCGCACCGCACGCAGGCGGCGCCGTCCCTGCGATACTGGGCGCATCTGGTGGGGCCTGGCTGGGACGTGATCGGTGGCGGCGAGCCGGAGATCCCGGGCATCTCCATTGGCCACAACGGGTTCGGGGCGTGGGGGCTGACCGTCTTCCAGACGGACGCGGAGGACCTGTATGTCTACGAGACCAACCCGGATAACCCGGACCAGTACCGGTATCGTGGCGCGTGGGAGAACATGGAGGTCGAGGTGGACACCATCCACGTGCGGGGTGCTGACCCGGTTGTGGTGCGCCACCGGTATACCCGGCACGGTCCCGTGACGTATCAGGACGGAACGACTGCGTACGCGGTGCGGGCGGGGTGGCTGGAGATCGGCGGATCGCCGTACCTGGCGAGTCTGCGCATGGACCAGGCCCAGTCGTGGGAGGAATTCCGGGAGGCCTGCGCCTACTCCCACATTCCGGGGGAGAACATGATCTGGGCTGACGCCGACGGCACAATCGGCTGGCAGTCGGTGGGCATCGCCCCGGTGCGGCCGAACTGGAGCGGGTTGGTGCCCGTGCCGGGAGACGGCCGCTACGAGTGGGACGACTATCTGCCCATGCTCGAGAAGCCCTGGGAGGCCGAGCCGGATCGCGGTTGGATTGCCACGGCCAACAACGAGCTGGTTCCGGACGGCTACCCGCATCGCGACGCGGTGGGGTGGGAGTGGTCCGATCCGTTTCGCTACAACCGCATCGCCGAGGAGTTGTCGAGCGGGCGTATCCATTCGGTGGCGGACATGATGACGCTGCAGACGGACTACCTGTCCATTCCCGCGCGCACGCTGGTGCCGATGCTGCGGCATATCGGTGCGCCGGATGTCCGCACGGCCTCCGAGGCGCTCGCTCTCGTGGAGTGGGATTACCTGCTCACGGCCGAATCTCGTGAGGCGGCCGTCTATGTAGTCTGGGAGGGCCGCGTGCGCCGCGCGGTGTCGGACGTGGTGATATCGGAATCGGTGCAGCCCTACATCGGCAGTCTTTCGATGTCCCAGGTACTGTCCCATCTGGCCGCGCCGGGACCGGAGTTTGCGGCGCTGTGCTCATCGTGCAATCCGCTGGAGGGGCGCGATGCGCTGCTGATGCGCGAGTTGGGCGGCGCGCTGGAGGACCTGGATCGGGACCTGGGCGGTGATCCGGCGGACTGGCAGTTCGGTCACTGGAAGACCATCACCATGCGGCACCCCATGACGGCGGCTGTGGGCGATGAGATGCGCAATCTCCTGGATGTCGGCGTGCTGCCCCGAGGTGGCAACAGCTACACGGTCAATCAGACCGGCGGCGGGCGTGTGCAGCGCTCCGGCGCATCATTCCGCATCATTGTGGACACCGGCAACTGGGATGCGTCCGTGGGCATGAATGCGCCGGGGCAGTCTGGCGACCCGTCCAGTCCGTACTACCGCAATCTGTTTGGCACGTGGGCGGCCGATGGGTTCTTCCCGGTGTACTACTCCCGGGAAAAGGTGGAGGCGGCGGCTGAGGAACGCCTGGGGCTACAACCGAAACGATGATGAGAACACTGCTTTTCCTGTCCCTGCTTTGGGTCGCGATGCCGTCTCAGGCGCAGTGGATCGAGCGCCCGACCGGACCGGCTTACTTCGCGGTGCTCGGCAGCGACCTGGATGCGCTGGAGGCCTGGTACCTGGAGGCCTTCGGTGGGTATCGCGAATCAGCGGCCTCCGGAGACGGCTTCGAGATCCGCAACCTGATTTCGCCGGGAGCGCGCATTGAGCTGATCATGGATCAGCGCATGGCGGACGCCGGGGAGCGTGCCAGGGGATTCTTCAAGCTGGGGGTGTCTACGGGCGACCTGGACGGCATGGCGGATCGAGTGGAAGCATCTACCGGGGAGCGGCCGCGTGTCTTGTCGATCGGCTCAGCGCGCTTCCTGCAGTTGCGCGATCCCGAAGGCAATCGCGTGCAGATTTTCGAGTCATCGCCGCGGCGCGACGAGGTCTTGCTGCTGGCCATGCACGCCGAATTGCTGCGCGCTCATCGCGACAATGACGTCGAGGCCTGGATGGCCATCGAAGCGGACACCACGCTCTCGGTCAACGGCGGCGAGATTTCGTTCTCGCATGCCGCAGAACGGCGCTCCGAACGGGAGGCCTACCTGGGCTCCGCGGAGTTTGAAATCTACCGGGACGTAGCGGAGCCGGAGGTCACCGTTTCAGTCGACGGCACGCTCGCGTGGCTGGCCGCGGAGGTTGAGGTGCGCGGCCGCATGGGGGATGCCACGTTCCACGATGTGTGGGCGTGGGTAGAGCTGTACCGAAAGACGGACGCCGGGTGGAAACTGGTGGGGAACGCTTCGAATCGGCGGGATCCGTAGCTACCGTCCGCTGGACCTGACCACGTCCCGACAGCCGCGCCACGAACGCGCCATGCCGTTACGCGATGGCGGCAGCAGGGCCTTCTCACGACCAAACCGGCGCTCGTCCTCGCTGGCCATGTAGGCCACGATGGCCGCCGTGGTTGCATTCATGGCCAGGTGGTCAAACATGACCTTGTCGAAGGTGTCGCGGTTGGTATGCCAGGTGTACTGGCGATACTCGTCGTACGGAGACTGCAGGCGGAAGCTGGGGATGCCGGCACACACAAAGCTGGTGTGATCCGAGCCGGCGTTGTTCTGTGCACCCGGCACTTCGACAACCATGCGCGCCTGCCATTCGGCGGGTAGTGCGCCCGCCCATCGCGGAAGAAACATGGGAGATTCCGCAAACGCCTGGCCCTCGAGTCGCTCAAACGCCCACGTGCCGTTGTCCTGGTTGAACATGGCCTGCACGCCTTCCATGATTTCCGGGTTGTCTTCGCGGAATGCCGCAGAGCCGACAAGGCCGACTTCTTCGTTGGCCCAGTGACCGATAAGAATCGTGCGGCGCGGATTCGGGTAGGTCTCTTTCAGAATGCGGGCCGCCTCCAGCATGGTGAGCGTGCCGGTGCCGTTGTCGGTGGCACCGGTGGCGGCGTGCCATGAATCAAGGTGGGCCCCCAGGATCACGTATTCGTCGGGCAGTTCGCTACCCTCCATGCGGGCGATGACGTTGAACTGCGGCACCTCGCCTCCGAACTCAGCCTCGGCGTTGACGCGCAGACGCACGGGCGTTCCATTGGCCACCAGGCGATAGAGCAGTCCGTAGTCCTCACAGGATACGTCCAGGGACACCGCCTGCTGATTGTTGGTAGCGAACACCTTGTTGACGCCCCAGCCGCCAGACCACCGAGACTCGAGTGTGCCGGCGGCTCCGAGCGAGTCCACCAGGCTCGCCGCAGACGCGGCGGCTCGGAAGGCGTTGCCAAGTCCGGTCAGATGCTGCAGCCGGGCGGCGTGCGCTCTTGCGGTGCCGACACGGCGATCGTTGAGCGCCGAGATTTCGGCCTCCTGCGCGTTGGCTTCCAGTTCCTGCCGGGCGCGGCACATTTCCTCAGGCGCCGACAGCAGCACGAAGTTGCCGGCGACGTTCGCCTTCCAGGCTTCGATGTCGCCGTCCGAGGGGGGCAGGAGCACATCGCCCGTGACAGGACCGTTCGTGGCCGGGCTCCAGGCTTTCAATTCAGCCTCCAGGCTCGTGACGCGCGGAGCCAGCATGTCCACGTGCAGGATGCCGCCCTTCCAGCGAGACCACGTGCCGATCTCCTGTTTTTCGGTGGCCACGCCCCACTCCTGGTAGGTCTCGATCAGCCAGTCCTGGGACTGCTCGAGGCCTTCGCTGCCCGCAAGCCGGGGGCCGATCACGTCCAGCAGCTGATGAGCCAGCGCGCGGGTTTGTGACTCGTCAATGCCTACGCGATACATCTCGCGCAGCGTGTCGTCGTCGTAGTAGAAAGTCTGGGCGGTGGCGGAAACAGTCAGCAGTGCCGTGAGCAGGCAGGCCAGTAGACGCATCAGTCGGGTCGGGTTAGTTCAGATTCTGGAATCCGGACATGCGCTCGTCAATCAGTTGTTTGAATACGCTGTCGAGCTCCGCGCGCATCTCCACGCGGTCCAGTCCGGGTTCGAATCCGTCTTTCTCTCGTTCGGCAACGGAGAAGCCGTAACGCCGGAAAAAGTTTTCTGTGTGCTGGCTGGTTTCCAGCCGGACGGCTCGGGCAGGACTCTGAATGATGGCCAGGAGGCGGTAGAGCATGAGGGCATCTCCGAAGCCCTTGCCCTGGTAGTCTGCCCGCACCATGCCCCAACAGAGGTCGGCCGTGTCGCCGCGCAAGGCAAAGCCGCCGCAGGCCAGAACCTCCCCGCGGTCGAGCATTACCAGGTATGGGCCCTTGTCCGCCTCAACATGCTTCAGAAAGTCCGGTAGCTCGTTGCTGGAGAAGTACTTGGGCACATTGCTGCGAAAGCAGGCGATCACGCCACCCCGGTGTTCTGCGGAATACGGGAGAATCTCGATGTCGCCGGGGAGCGGTCCTTGGAATGAAGCGTTAGGCACGGGAAATCAGAAAAAATCAGGCACTGGTGATGGAAGCTACCACCGAAGCACGCGCTTTTCTCGACACGCTCGGCATCTCCGAGATCAACGCCGGCGGTTTTGACGGCGAATGGATTGGATCCGGCCCTCTGCTGGACGTGACGACGCCCATCGACGGCTCGCACATCGCGAGCGTGCGGCAGGTCACCACGGAGGAGTACAACCGTGTCGTGGACAGCGCGCACCAGGCGTTCCTGGAATGGCGCAAGGTGCCGGGGCCCAAGCGCGGCGAAGTGGTGCGGCAGTTAGGCGATGCGCTCCGTGCCCACAAGCACGAACTCGGTGCGCTGGTGACCCTGGAGATGGGCAAGATCCTGGCCGAGGGTGAGGGCGAGGTGCAGGAGATGATCGACATCTGCGATTTTGCGACCGGTCTCTCCCGGCAGCTCTACGGGCTGACCATGCCGTCCGAGCGGCCTGACCACCACATGAAGGAGCAATGGCATCCCCTGGGCGTGGTGGGCATCATTTCCGCCTTCAACTTCCCGGTGGCGGTCTGGGCCTGGAATTCTGCCCTGGCAGCCGTTTGCGGCGACTCCACCGTGTGGAAGCCGTCTGAGGCCACGCCGCTCACGGCCATTGCCTGCACCAGGATTGCGCAGCAGGTCTGCATCGACAATGATGTGAACCCGGCCATCTTCTCGCTGGTGATCGGCGACGTGCCGACGGTGGGCGAGCCGATGCTGGCCGACAAGCGCATTCCGCTCATTTCCGCTACAGGAAGCTGCCGCATGGGGTATCGCGCGGCGAGCGTGGTCGGACAGCGCCTTGGCAAGACCATCCTCGAACTGGGCGGCAACAACGCCATCATCGTCACGCCGCACGCCAACATGGACATGGTGCTGCCGGCGATTCTCTTCGGTTCGGTAGGTACGGCCGGTCAGCGCTGTACGTCCACGCGACGCATCATCGTGCACGAATCCATGCGCGAGGAGCTGGAGACCCGCCTGGTGCGCGCCTACAAGGATGTGCGCATCGGCGACCCGAGCGATCCCTCCACGCTGATGGGTCCGCTGGTCAATCAGCGCTCGGTGGATGACCTCATGCGGGCCAAGGAGCAGGTTGTTGCCGAGGGCGGCGAAATCCTGTACGGTGGCGAGCTGCTGGAAGGGCCCGACTATCCCGGCGGGCTGTACGTCACGCCGTGTATCGCGCGCGCCAAGAACGACTTTGCCATCGTGCAGAACGAGACCTTCGGGCCGATTCTCTACATCATCGGCTACGGCGATGCCAACTCCTCGCCGCGCGAAGCGGTCGATGAGCTGGAGGAGGCCATGCGCCTGCACAACGATGTGCCGCAGGGACTGTCCTCCGCCATCTTTACCGGCCACGTCCGTGAGGCGGAGTACTTCCTGTCCCACCGCGGGTCCGATTGCGGTATTGCCAACGTCAACATCGGCACCTCCGGTGCAGAGATCGGGGGAGCGTTTGGTGGCGAGAAGGAGACCGGGGGTGGACGCGAGTCCGGTTCCGATTCCTGGAAGGTGTATATGCGCCGCCAGACCAACACGGTGAACTGGAGCACGGAGCTGCCGCTGGCGCAGGGAATCAGCTTCGGCTGAGCTCCCGCATCGGGCGGTCGGAATTGTCCTACACGGGTTTGCGCGATCCTCTGATCGCCAAATCCCACATGGGCTTACAGGCGCGCGCGACCTGATCTGCTAGCTTGTCCAGCAGGATTAGTTATCAGTTTTCAGGTCATGGTAGTCGTCATTCAAATTCTCCGCCTGCTGCTTTTTACCCAGCTTCTGGGGCTCACCCCGCAAGCCGATCCGGACAACTGGCCGGCCGCGGCAGATTCCGCGGTCGTACGCTTGCTGGAAACGACTCTCGAGGAGTCGCCGGGCTTTGATGCCCAGTATCCATGGGCTCGCCCAGTGGATGAGGACATCCAGCAGTTCTATGCGGCCAACGCATACAGAGCCGCCTGGATGGACGGTCCCGAGCCGACCCGGCTCGCCGAGATGCTGATGCGGGAGATTGAAGCGTCTGAGCAGGATGGATTTCGTCCTGAGGCATTCGGGCTAACTGCCCTGCATGAGGCCACTGAGTTGGTGGAAGAGGATCCGGTGCCGCGCAATGCGGTCGCCGCCGAGCTGGAGTTCTCGCGGGCCTTCATACAGTTTGCCGGCGCGCACCTCGAAGGGCGTGTCGACCCGCGCGGGCTGGGGTCTGAGGTGTACCTGACCGTCCCTCGTGCCCAGATGGATTCGATTCTTACCGAGGTCCTTTCAGGGAGTCCGCCACGCTCGCTGCGCACACTGCTTGTGCCGGAGTCGCCGCGGTATGAGAACCTCGTGGATGCGCTCGCCCGGTATCGCGAAATAGCGGACCGAGGAGGGTGGCAGCCCGTTTCCGACGGAGATGAGTTGATTCGTCCCGGAGACCTGGACCCGCGCGTTCCGGCACTGCGGGCACGCCTGAGTGCCAGTGGAGACCTGGCATCGGGCGCCATGTCCGACTCGACATTTGATGGAGCGATTCAATCCGCTCTCGCGCGCTTTCAGGAGAGAAACGGCCTCGTGGTGGACAGTACGGTCGGTCCTGCCACGTTGGCTGCCCTCAACACCACGGTGGAGGAGCGGATTCGCCAGATCGAAATGAGCATGGAGCGACTTCGCTGGCTGCCCAGGGACCTGGGAGATCGCCACATCTTCGTCAACATCCCCGAATTCAAGGTCTACGGTTATGATGAGGGCCGTGAGTCTCTCGAGATGCGGGTGGTCGTGGGCTCGGAATACGGTGGTCGCGAGACGCCCGTCTTCCAGGATGAGATGGACCACGTGGTCTTCAATCCCTACTGGAACGTGCCGAGGAGTATCACCATGGGGGAGATTCTGCCCAACGTGAAGGAGGATCCGGGCTATCTGGCTTCCCGCGGCTATGAGGGTGTGGACGGCGACGGAGACGTGGTTCCGGGTGCTGCGGTGACTGTGGACGACATCGAATCAGGTGCTGTGCGCATTCGGCAGCAGCCTGGAACCAACAATGCGCTGGGTCAGGTGAAGTACATGTTTCCCAATCGCCACGCCATCTACCTGCACGATACTCCGGCCGACCACTTGTTCTCCGAGGCCGAGCGTGACTTCAGCCACGGGTGCATCCGCCTGGAGGATCCGCCGGGATTCGGTGAGTACGTGCTTGGTCAGGAGGGTTGGGGGCTGTTGGACGTCGAGAGTGCCATTGCTTCCAACGAGCGCCAGGTGGTCCGGCTTTCAGAGACCATCCCGGTGTACATCATGTACCTGACGGCGTTCGAGGACGATGGTCTCATTGCCTTCCGCGGTGACATCTATGACAACGACCGGGCCCTTCTGACGGCCCTGGAGCGATACGAAGGACAGGTGACGGCGTCAAAATGAACGCACGGAGAATCCTGCCTCTCACCCTGTTTCTGATCGCACTGTTTGTCGCCGTATGGCACTGGAGCGTGGAGAATGACCGGGCCCGCGTCGCTACGGCGCGGGCCCATGTCGAGCAGCCCGTGCTCGAGAAGGCACCCCCGCTTGATCCGGATGAAGCCGTTGAGCGCGAGGCCGAGCTGGCCGCAGCGGCCGGGCTGCCTCTCGAGCCGGCCGCCGTGGGAGATCCTCACGTGCCGGCCGTTTCCGAACCGGTGGAGACCGGCCCGAGGGCCAGCTTTGCCGTGCAGGTCAAAGACCTGGTGGTGCCGTACTCGGTGATGGGGCTGTTCGTGCTTCCGGGTGAGGAAGTAGAATTTGAAACCGTGTTTGAGCGGCCGGAGGCCGAGTACAGTCTGCTGACCGAGTCGGGCACTCTGCTGGAGGCTTCGGACGGGCAGTGGATCTGGAAGGCACCAGAACAACCGGGCTATTACCCACTGTTCGTCGAAGGTCCGGTGGATCGCATTCAGTTCAATGTGCTGGTCCAGGAGCCCTTCAGAAACGGACCCGCGCTGTTCAACGGCTACCGCATCGGGGCCTACCAGAGCAAGCCGCTCCGTGGCGACGTGCGCTTCAACCCGCCGGAGGGATTGATTCCGGTCACGGAAGAGACCGCAGCCGTACGCGTATCTCCAAGTTTCACGCTTGCGTCGTTCGCGTCCCACCAGCCCGGAAACCCGCGCTACATGATTCTGGACGAGCGATTGCTGATCAAGCTGGAGATGCTCCTGGACGAATTGCAGAGCGACGGGTTTGACGTCACCACGTTCACGGTGATGAGCGCCTTCCGCACTCCGTGGTACAACGCATCCATCGGCAACACCACGCGATACTCGCTGCACCTGTATGGGCGCGCCGCCGACATCTTCATCGATGAAGATGGCGATGGCCGGATGGATGATCTCAACGGCAACGGCCGGGAGGACATCGGCGACGCCCGGGTACTGTACGACTTCATCGACCGGATGAAGGAACAGGCCTGGTATCAGCCCTTCCTCGGCGGCATGGGACTGTACGGCCCCAAGCCGCACCGCGGGCCATTCGTGCACGTGGATGTTCGGGGCTACGTGGCGCGCTGGTAGTCCGCATGTAGGACGCGACAGACACCTGTAGGAATCGCCCTACGGGGCGACGGGCACGCGTCCTATCCGGACTCGCAAAATGGGCCTACAGACAGCCTGGGGCCGCTTTTGTACCATGTAAATGCGAGTCAATGATAGCTCGCGGCGAGTCAATGTTTCTGCTCGCGATCATGGATACAAGTACACTTGAGGGAGGAATAGACAGACATGCTGAGGGCGGCACTTTTACTTTTCGTTCTGATGGTCCTGGCGACCATCTTTGGCCTGGGAGGCCTCACGCTTGCAGCGCTGAAATTTGTCAAGACTGCGTTCATCATCTTCATGGTCCTGACGGCCATTACGCTTCTGTTTGAGCGTGCGGTGCCCGCGGAGAGCCACCGCTACGATTTTGAGTAAGGCAGCTTTGAGTAAGGCAGCGAAGAGCTGCGATGTCAGCCCCGGCGGATCCGCTCCGCCGGGGCTTTTCTGTAGGATCACCTGACACGGCTGTAGGACCCGCCTGACAACCGGAAGGGCCAACGTCCTAAGGCAGTAGGGACGGCCTGCCTACAGACCAACTGACGGGGTGCCCGTATACTTGAATCGCGGGTCGGCAATACGGCTTCGCGCTATTGATTGACTGACCGCAGCAGGTCCACAACCCATGATTCAGACAGCGACTCTACTATTTGTATTGACTGTTCTCGCCGCTGTCTTTGGCCTCGCAGGGCTGGGCGGCATGGACGCCGCTCTTGCCAAGCTGGCTTTCGTGGTCATCCTGCTTCTGGCGGTCGTGTCGCTGCTTCGCAGCCGACGCGCCATGCCGGTCACCTAGTAGTACACAAGAAGTCGAAGAAGGTAGAGATCGAACCCGCGTTCTAAGTTTCGTCGCGGGGATGGTGCATCGCCTGGCGGACCCGAGTCAAACTCTGGTCCGCCAGGCGTTTTCTTGGCCGGACCGAGAGTGTGTAGGAGATCACCTACGACGGACAGGGATCCAGTCCTAACTGCCTTTGCTGGATGGACTTACAGACTTTGTCTTCTGGCAGTGGTAGAATGGTAGTGCGTTCGGGATAGAGCGCGCCAGAGTTCAACAATCAAGTTTGGAGGACCCATTATTATGCTTAGGGCAGCCCTAGTTCTTTTTGTGATCGCCATCATTGCCGCATTGCTCGGCTTCGGCGGCATCGCAGGTGCCGCAACCGGAATTGCGAAGATTGCTTTCTTCGTCTTCCTCGTGCTGGCCATTATCTCGCTCGTGACAGGAAGAAGCGTCACAGCGTAGCGTAACGCGCCAGCTAACAGCTGCTGCCCTGGCGGATCGGGAATCACACCACCCGGTCCGCCAGGGCTTTTTTTGTGGGTACGGGTGCGGTGCCTAACGCAGTCTGGCCAGGTCTGCTTCTGCTGCGATGTACCCGAAGGCGGGCCAGAAGCCGGTGTCCAGCACGCCTGCGAACGTGGTCAGAGCGCGGGCCGTATCGCCCTCTACCAGGTAGTAATTCCCCACGCCGTAGCCCTGAGTGGCCATTTCGAGCGCGGCCCCATCGCCCAGGAGGCTGTCCGGCTCCATCATTCCGCGATACATGAGGATGCGCCGGTGGTAGCTGTGGTTCTCGAGGATTTCGAGTTCCGGCGTCACAAAGGAGACCGCCGCGTCCGCAAGCGTCTCCATGCCCTGTCGCCGGTAAGCCATGTAGAGCCAATCCGCGGCGGCGACCCGCATGTCATTGTTGGCGGCCAGGTCGAAGCAGGTCTTCATCGCCGCTGCGGCCGCGTCGAATTCGCCTTTGTAGTAGTGAGCCAGTGCGAGGTGATACCAGATGTTGGTCTGCAGCGTGGACGTGGGAATGCCGGCAGCATTGGGCTGGCCGTCCGGTTCGACCTCGTCCGGTTGCCCGTCGGTCAATGCCGCAGCGCGTTCGAAATCGGCGATGGCGTTGTCGAACTCGCGCACTGACAGATAGCGGTGCCCCCGGTGCCGCAGCAGGTGCGGGGAGTCCGGGTGCTTGTCGAGTCCTTCGGTGTAGGTGGCAATGGCGTCCCGGTAGCGTCCCATGTAGGCCATGCGGCGTCCTACCCAGACGTAGGAGTCGACTTCATCGGGAGCGGCGTCAAAATTAGCCTGTGCCTCCTCCAGTTGCGCGGTCTGGCGGGCCACCGTGGCGGAGTCGCCCGGGACCGGGAAGAGCGCATCGCCCAGGAGAGAGGTCGCTTCCGGCTCCGGGGTATCGAGCGGAGCCTCTGAGTCTGTGGATTCAGCGCAGCCCATCAGAAGGAGGGCAGTTGCGAGCAGGAGATGTTTCATGGTCAGTATCCGAGGGCGATGCCGCCCAGTAAGATGGCACCCTGGCCGACGGCCTCGCCCTGGGTTCGCACGTTGATTTCAGCTCCGAGGCCCAGACTGAAGTCCAGGTCTGCCTTTCCCAGCGACAGGGTCCAGCCGGCCCTGGCCGTGGGCTGGGCTACGGTGACTTTGGACTCACCGACGCGCCCATCGTCAATCCAGTCGATGGTCAACTGCCAGACATCCATACGCAGGCCTACCCACGGCCCGGATCGTCTGCCCTGCAGGTACCGGTGACCAGCCACGCCGAGACCGAAGCCGGCACCCCGTTCATCGTCATGTTCGCCCCAGTCGCGCCGGCTGGTCGCGTTCATTCCGGCGTGGATGTGGACCCGGGAAGAGTCTGCCGTGTCGAGGGAGTAGCGGGCGGTCACGATCACGCCGGCCGGGTAGGCTTCAAAGGACGGGCCTACCTGCTGCGCGGAGACGGGTAGCGCCAGAAGCAGGCAGAGGGGGAGCAGTCGCATGGAAGCAGTATACGTCGCGCATCTTCTCCCCATCTTGCGATTGCGCCTGCAACGAGTAAGACTGGGGACCGCATACTACCCTCAACCCCCATCCCGAGGAGGTCAGCATGGCACATCCCTGGCACGACATCCCCATCGGCCCCGAGGCGCCGGAATGGATTCAAGCGGTGGTGGAGATCCCGAAAGGCTCCAAGGTCAAGTATGAGCTCGATAAGGAGACCGGGCTGCTGCGGGTGGACCGCATGCTGTATTCGTCCGTGATCTACCCGGCCAACTACGGATTCATTCCGCAGACGCTGGGCGACGACAACGATCCGCTGGACATCCTGGTGCTCATGCAGGAACCGGTGGTGCCGCTATCGACCCTGCGGGCGCGGCCCATCGGCCTGATGAACATGCATGATCAGGGCGAGGGCGACGAGAAGATCATCAGCGTTCACCTGGATGACCCGGCGTTCAACGGGTACTACCACATCTGGGAGCTGCAGGAGCACCATCTGAAGGAATTGCGGCGCTTCTTCCTGGACTACAAGGTGCTCGAGGAGAAGGAGGTGGTGGTCGAGGACTTTCTGGGACCGGACAAGGCACGGGCCGTTATCCAGGACGGCATGGCGCGATACCGTCAGACAATCCGGGACTGACGGGCGATGGGAACTGAGGCCCGCGGGCCCTCTAGTCGATGTCCACCGGCCGCGGGGCTCGCACGAACAGCACCTCGGTGAGCTCGGGGTGGTTCTCGAATACCGCGGCTCTTCGTTCTTTCAGCCCCTCAAGATCGAATCCGAAGATGGTGAGGCAGGCCTCTCCGGACCGGCGGATCACCTCATCGCGATACTCCTCCACCGAGTCCAGCGCCAGGTACTGGATGTTCTTTTCGGAGACGGGCAGCCTTCCGGTCTCCACGGACGAGTCCATTTTACTCTTCTCCAGCCCCACACGACCCGGAGGCAGGGCTACGAACACGCGGATTTCAGCGTCTGCCCACTCGGGGTGGCCGACCAGGATATAGGCCAGCAGGATCATCATGTTGGCGTTGGTCGCGTCGTTCCACGTGATCCAGACGTGGATGGACTTGCGGTCGCCGAAGAAATTGTCGCCGTGCCGCAGGACCATGGAGGTCATGTCCGTCGAGGCCGCGAAAATGCAGGAATCGACCACGGATTCGCGGGCCTGAGCGTCGTCGTGCACGCTGAAGGAGAACAGCACGGTGTTGTTGGGCAGGCCGGAGATGCCAGGCAGCTGCAGGGTCTGTGCCAGCGCACTGGTCATCGACGGACTTACCACCGTGTCCATGTAGACCGGGCTCTTCTGCTCCCGGGCCAGCCGGATGAGTCTTGCGCGCACGCGCTCGCTCTCGAGGAAGCTCTCGCGCTGCAGCATGCCGGGGATGAAGTGCAGGTAGGTGCCGAAGCCCTGGCGTGCGCACAGCCATCGCATCAGGGCCAGAGGGGCCTTTCGTTCAAACGTGTGCTGATTGACCGATATGATGCTGGGTCGCCATTCCTCCGCGGCCTCTTCCGGAGTCCGCCGCTGCAGGCGCAGGTGAAACTTGCGGTTCAGCTGCGTCATCACCCCCTCAAAAATGGCCGCGAGGTCATTGCCGCTCTGGGATCGCCGCGCAATCACGATGTACATCGCCACCATCACGCCGATGGCGAGAATGGCGAACAGCGGATCCATCTGGAACATCAGCAGGAAGCACATCACTGCGCCAAAGAGACTGATGTACCAACGCGAGCGGAACGAGGGACGGTAGCCGGGCCGCGCCGCAAAGTGCTCCAGGAAGGAGATCGCGCAGAGGGAGCCGTAGGTGATCATGAAGAACATCGAGATCAGCCGGGCAACGATATCCACGTTACCCGCGGCGATCGTGATGAGGGCCACCACGCCCGTCACCAACGTGGCGTTGCGGGGCTCGTTGACGGAGCCGACCCCCCGCGATACCCAGCGGTTGGCGCGGCTCATCGGGACCGCATCGTCCGCTCCCAGCGCCTGCAGCGTGCGCGGCGCAACCAGAATGGAGCCCAGCGCCGAGGACACCGTGGCCGCAATCAGTCCCGCGCGAACCACCCAGTCGAACACGGCGATCTTGCCCATCACCATCTGGTCTCCGGCCAGTAGTTCGGCCGGTGCCGAGACCGAGAGCTTGTACACGATCGCGACGTAGGTCAGCATGCCGACAATGGTCGCTGCGATCGTGCCGCGAGGGATGGACTTGCGGGGATTTGCGAGATCCCCGGACAGACCGACGCCGGCCGTCATGCCGGTGAAAGCGGGGAAACAGATGGCAAATACTATGATGAACGGGTCTGCGTCGACGATCGTGCCCGCCAACTGGCCGCCGGGTTCGTAGCCGTCCACCGGCCCCCCGGCGAAGAAGGCCACCAGCGATACGCCGAGGATCGCCACGACCCCGTAGAGCACCATCACACCCAGGTCGGCACCCTTTGTAAACATCAGGACCAGCAGGAGGGCCAGGGCCGGCATCGAGATGATGCGCGGATCGAAGAACCCGAACCAGGACTGGAAAAAGGGTGCTACAAAGTCGAAGGCCTCGGCGAAGGCAATCAGGTAGAAGGCGACCGAAACGGCCTGCGAGAGGTACAGCGATACCCCGATAACGCTTCCAATGGTGGTGCCGAACGAGCGCGAGATGATGTAGTACTCGCCGCCACCCTCCACACGACGGTTTGTGGCGATCTCGGCCAGCGCAAGGGCTGTGGGGATGGTCACCATGTGCCCGATCGCAATGATCAGGAGCGCCCCGCTGAAGCCGACATTGCCCACCGCGTAGCCGAAGCGGAGAAACATGATCGCACCAAGAATGGTGCTGATTCCCGCGAAGAAGACGGGGGCGGTGCCGAAGCCGTGCCCTCGGTCGTTTTCAGCCATGGGTCAGAATCGCACGACGATGTTGGGGGCGATGCGGGTCTGCTTGCTCTGCCCTACGATACGACCCAATCGCTCAACGGGCTCAAACGTCTGTCGGAAGCGAAAGCCGAGCAGAAGTTTTTCCCAGAATGCGTAGGCCAGTTCGAGCCGCATGATGCCATTCTCGGACGGACCGTTCCAGATGTCCTCGATCTCGTCCATGTTGATGCGGTCGAAGGTGAAACGGATCTGGTAGGGCAGGTCGCGGTCGTAGACGCGCAAGTCGATGTGAAACCAGTCCGATGCGGCCTTATTCCAGGTGCGCTCGAAGCTGGTGCGAACCCTGTAGCGGCGGCGCACGGAGGCCTCCACGGCGATGAAACTGCCGATCAGTGTCTCGTTCTGTCCGGCCAACTGGTTGCGCTTCGACTGGAAGGCCTCGATCTCCCGGTCGCCTGCATCGACGGTGGCGCGTTGCACGCGTTCCACTTCGTACAGGGAGTTGAAGTAGGAGGGCAGGTACTGGCTGCCGATCAGGCGCTGCTCCAGCCAACCCTCGACGAACAGATCGCCGCGGCGCCGCTGACCGTTGAGGCCCAGAGACAGGCCCTGGCCGAATCCGACGATCTTGGCCACCTCCGAGTAGACAAGCAGCTTGTCAACGTGGCGATAATGGAGGGGCATGGCCGCATCCAGAGCGATCATAACCAGGGCGCCGTCGCTTTCGCCGGGCACCACGCCGATGAGCGGGTTGCCGACCTCATCGTCCGCCACATAGGGGACGCCTGCGCGGTCCGGGTTGACCAGGCGGCCCTGATTGTCGAGATCTCCGGCCAGTGTGGCACCGACGACCGCCTCCCGGAACCGGGAGTCCTGCCTGTCCTCAAACGGCCACACAGCGCCCCGCGCACCAAATAGTCCCGGGTCGGTGATACTTGAGAACAGACCCTGCAGGAAGACGTCGCGGCGACCCTGTGATCCGGTCACACCGATCTTGGGGTTGTCGACCGAGATGGTATTCCGATACTCGCTGATGAGCTGGCCATAGCCAAAGGTGACCTCCTCAATTTCGCCGCCAAGCACATGGCGAGGAGAGCGTTTGTCCTCCGTCTCAGGCTCTTCGCCAAACTGCACGAAACGGGCAATGGACAGGATGTCGGCCAGCGAGTTGTAGTCCTCGGACCGAAACCCACCCTGATTCACGCGAAACTTGATCCGGGCGCCGACCGCCCAGTCTCCCTTACTGAACGTCGGCAACAGGACCGTTGAGAAGAACGATTCCTTGTCGCCGGCCTCGTTTTCGATGCTGAGAAGGCCTATTTCGGCGTCTATGTCGGTTCGCCAGGTGGCTGAACGGGTAGAGTCCTGGCTCTGTGCGGAGTGCGCGACGGCAGTCAGGACCAGAAGCAGCAGGAAACGTCGATTCATGGAGGGCCGGGTACGTTGCGCATGGAAACAACCGCTCTATATTCAGCCAAGCAAGTCCACATGACCCATACTTCGATGGTGCGCAATTCCCTTACCGTTCTGCTTCTGATCTTCTTTGTCGCTGCGTTCACGCCGAGCGACGCGTTCGCGCAGCCGCGACTGGGTGTGCATGTCGGCCTGAACACAGAAGGCACGGACCTTCTTCTTGGCGGACAGGCCCAATTCGGCATTGACCTCGGAGAACGCTCCGGAATGGGTCAGCTCGGTTTCGAGATTTATCCGTTCATCGACGGTGCTTTTCTCTCCCGGATCAACGCCAACGTGCTGTTCAACCTGATTGAGAGTGCGGGTGCTGAAATCTACGGTGGCGGCGGCCTGATGATCGGCCTGACTCGCTTCGACGAACCCCTTCCCAATGGTGACGAGACGGATTCTGACATCGGATTCAACATTCTTGGTGGGGTGGTTCTCAGCGGCGCAGATCGCAACTACCGTCCGTTCATCGAACTCAATCAGACGGTCGGCGGCGGGACCGACTTTGCCATTCGCGGAGGCGTGTTCTTCAAGCTCGGTAGCTGATGCGGGCCTGTCTTCTGGCCCTGCTTCTGGCCGTTCCGACGGTTGCGGCACAGCCCGCGTGGCTGGATGATCACCGCGCCGATGCGGAGCGGCTGATCGAGGCCGCGATGGACGGCGAGGACTCCTATGAGCGCCTGGCCTACCTCACCGATACGTTTGGACCGCGCTTCAGCGGCACGCAGGCGCTTGAGGATGCGATAGACTGGATCCTGGCCGAGATGGAGTCTGACGGCCTGGAGAACGTGCGCGGTGAGCCCGTTATGGTGCCCCGCTGGGTTCGCGGCAACGAGTCGCTGACCTTGCTCGAGCCGCGGGAGGCATCGCTGGGCATTCTCGGACTCGGCAACTCCATTGGGACTCCTGCCGGTGGACTGACGGGCGATGTGCTCGTCGTCAAGACCTTCCGGGAACTGGAATCCCGGGCGGAAGAGGCCAAGGGCAAGATTGTTCTTTTCAATGCAGCGTTTCTGACCTACGGGGCCACGGTTCAGTACCGCACCCGGGGGGCGATTGAAGCGGCCCGGGTCGGTGCCATCGCGAGCCTGGTGCGCAGCGTCGGGCCACGCTCGATGTACACCCCGCATACCGGCAACTCTGCCTATGAGGAGGGGGTGCCCCGCATCCCTCACGCCGCGGTTACCGTGGAGGATGCGATGATGATGCAGCGCATGCAGGACCGCGGGCAGCCGGTTCGGGTGCGCCTCTACATGGAAGCGCGCCATGAGCCGGATGTGCTCTCTCGCAATGTCGTCGGAGAGATTGTCGGATCAGAGTTTCCGGAGCAGGTGGTCGTGTTCGGCGGCCACATCGACTCGTGGGACGTGGGGACCGGAGCGATGGATGATGCCGGCGGCTGCGTGGCTGCGTGGGATGCGCTTCGCCTCATGAAGGAGTTGGGCATCCGCCCCAAACGCACCATCCGCGTGGTTCTCTGGACGAATGAGGAGAACGGCCTGCGGGGCGCAAATGCCTACCGTGACACGCATATGGACGCGCTGGATGACCATATCGCGGCCATGGAGTCGGATTCAGGCGTGTTCACCCCGCGCGGATTCGGTTTCACCGGGTCGGACGCAGCCTTTGAAATTGTCCAGGCGATAGGCTCGTTGCTGGAGCCCATCGGATCAGACACGATTACACGTGGCGGCGGTGGCGCGGACATCGGCCCCATCATGCGCGAAGGCGTGCCCGGAATGGGGCTCCAGGTCGAGGGTCGGGAGTATTTCTGGTACCACCACACCAAAGCCGACATGGTGGACAAGCAGACCCCGGATGACCTGAACCGCGTAGTGGCTACGATGGGGGTCATGGCGTTGACGTTGGCGAACCTGGAGGAGCGGCTGCCGCGGTGAACGAGGTCGGGGTTGGCAGGCTGCTGGTCCTGCTTGGCGTGCCCCTCATTCTGGGGGGCGTCCTGCTGCTCCAGAAGTGGCGGCGGCGAGAAGAGAAGCCTGATCCCAAGGTCGCCCGCGAGCGACGCAGAAGGCGGCTTGCCTGGATAATGCCGGTTGTATTCCTGCTCGGGCCTCTGAGCGACACCTCTCCGGTCCGCTGGCTCGATGAGTTCTTCCGCACGCCCCTTCCGCCCGAGCAGGCCGGTCTCGTGGTCCAGGCGGGGCAGCGCGCCCTGTCAGACGGAAGGGTCGCCTACGACCGCTCCGACCGTGACGGCTACGTGCTCTACCTCAGGAACGACAGCGACTGGATTGTCACCAGCGTGTGGGGCACGATTGAGTTTGAGTTTGAAGGGCTGCCGCCTCGCTCAGTCTCCGGCCTGCTGCCCATGTATGTTCAGTCCTCTCGCCACAACGTGTCCTGGCCGCAGAGCGACTTCAGCTTGATTGAACTCGATCTGGATCTGGGCGAAGACCCCATCGCCCAGACACTGACCGTCGAGAGTGTGCGGGGGTACCGGCGCTGAGCGATTTGGCGACGATGTGGAATTCGGTGGCGCGGTTATGTTTGTGGCTTCTCTCGGCCGGTGAAGGTGGAGAATGGGGGTGGTTTTACACATGGGCCAGATTGCGCTCCGGCCGTGAAGTGTAATCGGGGGCCAGTATTACACGTCGGCGCCAAATGCGGCGCGCGCGAAGCCCGCCGGAGCGACCCCAACCTTAAAAAGCCGACAGCCTACCGTTGACTTTTCGTGAAGGGGCGGTTATTTCTCGCTGCCCCCTCCTGAATCAACACAGGCACCATGCGATCCACGATCCCCCTGTTCGTGGGCCTCATTCTGATCGCCCTCCTGACGCTGGTATGCTCGTGCCACGTGGAGCGCGACGTCCAGGCAACCGCCGACGCGGCCCTCGCGGCCGGCGGGTATGACTGGGCCACGGCGGAAGCCGATGGCCGTTGGATCACGCTGACCGGTACGGCTCCGAACCAGGATGTCGTCGCGGCCGCCGTGTCCGCGGTTCACGGCACCGAAGCTGTGACGGAGGTCTACGACCAGACTCTCGTCCACGAAATGAGCGACAACGACGTCGACCCGGTGCGTGAGGCGCTGAGCGACGCAGATTTCGGCTGGGTTGGTATTGAGCGGGATGACCGTACGCTGGAAATGTCGGGCGTGGCGACGGATGCCTCCCAGGCCGACGAGGCCGAGTCCGTGGCCAGACCTCAGTGGCCCTGGGGCCCCCTGGACAACCAGATCCGCACCGCGGAGACCGAGGCAGATCGCCAGCTGTTGGCCTGCCGGGGAAGCCTGGAGCAGGTTCTGGCCGAGGGTACCGTCAACTTCGAATCGGGGAGCGCGGCTCTCACTCCTGCGGACCGCCTGATTTTGGACCAGATGGTCTCCGTGCTTGACGACTGCGCAGACACGCGTGTGCAGATTGAGGCGCACACCGACAACACAGGTGGGTTCGATTCCAACATGACCTTGAGCCGCGCCAGGGCGCAATCCGTCGTGGACTTCCTGGTGCGGCGAGGACTGGATGCGAATCGTTTCACGTCCGTGGGGTACGGGGAGACCCGGCCCATCGCCACCAACGCGACCGAAGACGGTCGTGCCCGTAACCGCCGTGTAGAATTCCGATTCGGTCTGTAGCCATGTCGTATCTCCTCCTCCAGATCCTTATCTGCCTGCTCATTGCGTTTGCGATCGGCCTCTTCATCGGTTGGCTGATCTGGCGTAACTCCAATCGAGACCGTGTCGAGGAACTCGAGGCGGCGCTCAAGAAATGCCGGGAGTCAAAGGCGGCACCGGCAGCCGCTCCTGTCGTGGCTGCAGCTCCGGTACCCGCAGCCGGCGCTGCCGCGGCCGTTGCCGCTGCCTCCGGGGGCGGAAAGGACGACCTGAAGATCATCTGGGGCATCGGTCCAAAGATGGAGCAACTCCTCAACAACGCCGGCATCGAGACGTTTGCGGAGTTGTCGCGCACGCCAGTACCGCGCCTCCAGGAAATCGTGCGCGCGTACGGCTCAAAACGGCTCACCGACATCGCCAACGAGGAAGTCTGGCCGGACCAGGCCGCGATGGCCGCGCGTGGCGACTGGGATGCACTCAAGGCCTACCAGAAAGACTTGAGCTGGCGCGAAGGCGGCGGCAAGCCGCAATAATCCATGGAGCTTGAAAATGAAGTCCTGGTCGGCATTCTGGACTTGCTGGCCAGATTTGGTGGGCGCCTGATCGGATCGCTCACGATCCTCTTTATCGGGTTGTGGGCCGCGCGCAAGCTGTCGACGCTCTCCGGCAAGGCCACCAGCAAGTGGGATCTGGACGAAACGGGGATTCGTTTCGTAGCCAACATCGTTTTCTACGTGCTCTTTGCCGTAGTCGCGCTCATCGCGGTCAACAACCTGGGCGTGGAGATCTCGGCCATCCTGGCCGCCCTGGGTGCGGCCGGTCTGGCTGTGGGCCTGGCCCTGACAGGGGCGCTCACAAACCTCGCCGCCGGCCTGGTGATCGCCGTGCTGCGGCCGTTCAGCATCGGCAATCACGTGGAGACGTGCGATGCCGAAGGCGAAGTCGTGGACATCGACATCTTCTCGACGACACTACGCACGCTCGATAACGAGACCATTGTCTTGCCCAACGCCGAGGTCATTGGAGGGCCGATCACCAACTATTCCACGGCAGAGTTTGTGCGCGTGGAAGTGCCGCTGTCCGTCTCGGTGAACGCAGACCTTGACGCGGTGACCCAGCACCTGATGGATGCGGCCGCGGCCTGCAGCCGCGTGATCCCGGAGCCTGTGCCTGAAGTACAGATCTCCGAATTTGGAGAAAACGCCATTCGCCTCCAATTGGAGGTGTCGGTGCTTCCGGTGGATCGCGAGGACGTCATTTTCGATGTGAATCGTGCGCTGGGCAGCCACTATCGCGCCGGCGGCTGGGCACCCCGGAAACTGGTTCAGCTCCACGAAGCGCCGAGTGCGGACACTCTGTAAAGACGTGTGCGGGTGATTCTGTCCGGGCTTCGGCCCTGCTATCATCCGGCGTGACGCCGAACCGCTTCAGCACATCGTTTCTACTGGCGATGGGGAAAAACCCCATGCGCGCGCTCCTGGAAGTTGCTCGCGAGGACCGTCCGTTTTGTCGCCTGGAGTCCGGTCCGTTCCGGTGTTTCATTGTGACGGACCCGGAGGTAGCGGCCAAGGCCCTCACCGGCCCGGGTGAGCTCTACAGACGCACCCCGGATCTGGCGTTCTGGTTTCCCCCGGCGGGTGAGGGGGTCGCGTCCTCGCCGCATGAGAAGTGGAAGCGCCAGCGTCGACTCCTGGCGCCGTACTTCAAGGCTTCCGCGGAGGATCGGCTGGCCGCCATCACGGAGGGGGAAGCGAAGCGTTTGATCGCGCGTATTACGGACGATGGGCCCGTGGTTGATCTTCAGGCACTGGTCATGGAGACCACCCTGCGAACGGCTGTGCAGCACCTGCTTGTGAAGCCGTTTCCCGGTCCTTCCGGCCGCATCTCGGAGGCGATCCAGACCGCGATGCACTACGCCACCCCCGGGCGCGCCATACGCTACCGGGTCCTGGCACCGGTCAACAGGCCACTGGCCAGGAGATTCCTGCATCCCCGTGCAAAGCGGCGTGCTCTGGCTGTGCTCGATGCATTCGTGGATGAGATGATCGCCACGGCTCGCAAGGAAGTTTCGGTGCGGGCACCGCTGATGGAAGGCCTTCTGGACGCCGAGTCGATGGGGCTGTTGGATGAGGGCGAACTCCGTGACCAGGTGGCGACGTTTCTTGTCGCCGCCGTCGATTCAGTGGGCTCGGCCGTCACGTGGACGCAGTGGCAGCTCGCCCAGGAATCAGGTCATGCGGAACGAGCGGGCCAGGACCCGGTGCATGCCGAGGCCTGCGCGCTGGAATCGATGCGGCTGATCCCACCGCTGTGGATCTACTGGCGGGAAATGCGTCGAGAAGAAGAACTGGCCGGCTTGTCCCTGCGAAAAGGGGACCTGGTGGTCTTCGTTCCGTTCGTTGTGCACATGCGCCCCGACATCTGGCCGGATCCCGAGCAGTTTCTGCCCGATCGGTTTCTGAATGGCGCAGGCACCACGGGCATTGATGCCTACGCGTACCTGCCCTTCGGACACGGAGCCCATGCATGCCTGGGTCGCAGAATGGCGATCAGTGAGGCCCGAATCCTGACGCACCAGCTGCAGGAGCACTTTCGCTTCGAGCTGCAAGACCGGCCGCGTGGAGAGGCGCCGGTCGAAGTGCGCGTAGCGGTCCTGATGGATGGGGGGATGCCCGTGCGGGCGGAGCGGCGCTGACGTACGCGCGCCCGGCGGATGGGCCGTGAGCGCTCACACGCAGGGTCACTGTTGAGTCGGCACCGGCTCCGCCACCTGCTGATTGATGAAGAAGTTCAGCGACGGGGTACCGTCCGGGGCCAGTCCGAAAACCATGAAATCCAGGTCTCCGTCCAGATTGTAGTCACCGGCCACCAGGTCCCCGTTCAGCGCGCCCTGGAAGTCCAATTCTGCCACGAATCGACCTTCCTGATTGCGGAAAACCCGGCCAATCTGTTCGCCGAGGACAGAGGTGGCACCGGAGATGAGAATATCCAGATCCCCATCACCCTCATAGTCACCCCACAACGCTCGGCCACCCATGAGCTGATTCAAGGGCGTGCTTACAATTTCAAAATCCCACGGGGCCCGCTGCCGAAGCAACACCGTGGTGCCTACCAACAACTCGCTGGTCAGCGCGCCGCCTGATATCAGCAGGTCTCCCAGTCCGTCATTGTCGTAGTCGGCCCAGGCGGCACTCGAGAACATGAGGCCGGGCACCGGTAGCGTAATTTCGGCAAAGGAGTCCCCGTCATTGCGATAGACAGCAGTCACAGGGTTACCGATGTCCGCATCCCCCGTCAGGGCGAGGTCGAGGTCCCCGTCGCCGTCTGCGTCAAACCAATCGGCGTCTCCGAACATGGCGCCGGGAAGTGTAGCCAGCTCGACGAACGTGTCGTCGACGCGCTCAAGTATGACGGTCGCTGCCGCGTAGGGTGGTGCGTTCGTTGTGCTGCCCGAGATCAGTAGATCGCTGTCTCCGTCGCCGTCGATATCGGCAATTTCAAGGGGCCCGCCCCAGCGTGCGGCGGCACCCAAGCCGCCTGAGACCATACTGCCTTCGAAGTTGAAATAGAGCGTCAGGGTCGGTTCCCCAGAGTCCCGATGGATCCCGGTTACGATGGCGTCCGTGTCTCCGTCTGAATCGAAATCGCCTACGGTCAGTCGGGGGTCGAGCACAGGCTCGAGCCCTGTCCCGGTATTGGCCAGGCTCTTGAAAAAGAACTCTGCACCTCCAGTGGTTGTCGTTACACCCTGATCGGTGGCCCGGTAGACCCCGCCCAGAGGTTGCTGCCCCGTTGACCCGACCAGGAAGAGATCCAGGTCCAGGTCTCCGTCCAGATCAAAGAAACGAGCCTGCCCGCTCTCCATGCCCGCAAGCGAGTGGTTGAACAAGGCCGGCGCCGTGATGGTCGAAACTGCCCGTGCGGGATCGCCAAAAGTGAATGTGCGAATGTTCGTACTTGGGCGGGCGCTGAATCCGTCCCAGGCTACCACCGACCACGAGTAGACCTGATCCTTGCCGAGTACATCCGTGTCGACGCTCAGCGAAGGCGATGTGAGATTCGGGAAGCGCAGGGTGGTACCCGGTGCGCGAATATGCAGCGTATAGGAGACCGCGTCCGCGTCGGTCGCAGGCTCCCAGGAAAAGTCGATCGCCGTGCGGGAGGTGTCGAAGAAGGCGGCATCATCGGGCGCGTTCACCAGGAAGCGTGAGGGGGGAGGATTGAGGCCTCCCCCTCGGCCGATCATCAGCAGCTGATTCGCCGGCTGCCCGGTAAGTACATCTTCCACACCGTCCTGCCAGGTCACCCGGATTTCGTCAATCTGTGCCGCATCGCCCAGGCCGAAGTGCAGCAGGGCGTCCTGACCCTGAGAGACACTGCCGCCGCCCGGCACCATCACCTTTGTCTGGGTGAGCCCGCCGGCTGTGACTCGAACCCGGGCGCCGAGTCCCTGCCTGTTCGGGCTGGAATCGCGCAGCGCGATCCGGGCCCAGTTGTTGGTTCCATCATTCAGGAACAGGCGATTCCCGGAGGGCGATCCGAACATGATGTCGACCCACCCGTCATCATTCACATCGGCGGCAATGAACCGGGACAACACGGGCTGCACGGGGAAAACCTCCCGCCTGACGTCCACGAAGGTCCCATCGCCCTGATTCATGAACACATGATGCCCGCCGCCATCGGTGGTAACCATGATGTCGGTCCACCCGTCGTTGTTGAAGTCTGCGGCGGCCGAATGCCTGCGCCTGGCGGTCGGGGTGCCTTCAATTCCGGCCGTTCCCGAGACGTCCTCAAAGCGGTTGCCGCCCAGATTGCGGAACAGCTGATTGCTGCCGTTCTCAATGTCGTTGCGCGCATTTACGACAAAGAGGTCCTGCCAGCCGTCATTGTCGTAGTCCAGGAACACCGCACTGTGCGAGAAGCGGGTCGTAGCAACCTGAAACGTCTGCGCGCCCTCATTGAACCGGTCGCGGACGTGGTCATACACCAGCAGGCTGTTTCGGGTATTGCTGCCACAGGCTGCGACATACACGTCCAGGTCAAGGTCATTGTCGATGTCGTTGACGGCGATCCCGCAGCCGCCTCCAAAACTGTTGGTTCTCTTTGTCTGGGAGACGTTGGTGAACTGGCCACCACTCGAAGTCAGGAACAGTTCGTGCGCGCCGTCCGCTGAGCCTACAAACAGGTCAATCCGGCCGTCCACATCAAAGTCACCCCAGGCACCGCCAATAGAGAGCGTCCTCGTATTCAGGTTTCGTTCCCCGTTCGCCAGCAGGTACCTATAGGCCGTTGAGTTCTCGTAGTAGCGCGAATTGGGCGCCTGATTGAGAATCACGATGTCCGGCAGGCCGTCCACGTTCGGATCACCGGGAAGCGCAAGAAGCGGCGCAAGACCCTCGGCCGTGATGCCCGAGGCCCCGATTACGTTGATAAACGTGCCGTCCGGCTGCTGACGATAAAGTGTGCCTGCCTGGTAGATGTCGGATCGTCCGTCACCGTCCAGATCGGCGACGGTCATCCTGATGAGTCCGGTGGGCTTGTCGAGCAGTAATTCGCTTGCCTCCGTGAAGGACTGAGCGTTTGCGCTATGAGCGAGAATCAGGAGCGCGACGCCGAAAACAAGGCGCATGCCAAGGGCGGTTGATTGCAGTCTGCAAGGTCTGCGTTCGCGTGGCCAAAGCAAATACCGATATGCGTGAACGGTCGGCTGACGATGGTGGGGAGTCGACGTCGCGAACCGAGGTCATGAAACCGCCTCCGGAAGCGCTTTTTCTTTTTAATCACCGCGGTTTTCGGGCCGATACAAATCGGGATTCAGCTCCCGAAAATCATGCCTCGACTCCCGGCCGTCCTCCTGCTTTTGTCAGCACTGTTTCTGACGCCGGACGCCTGGGCTCAGACGGCTACGCCGGAGGCAGGTGAAGGAATCTGGGGGCTGCTTCGCCGAAGTGGCATCACCCCCAATGCGGCGCGGGTCGAAGCCTTCAAGGCACTGAACGCCGAGCGACTGAAAGGCAGTGATCAGCTCGTGGCGGGGGTCGCCTACCAGCTGCCGGGCGCGGCTGGCTCGGCCCCGACGACATCGTCGACCGAAACTGTGGCTCAGGCCCCCAAGCCGGCGCCGCAGGCCCGGCGCTACCCGATCTTCGGCCCCGACCACGAGATGGTGGTTCGGAAATCCTCCCGGCTGGCGGGCCACGTGTACTATGTGGTGGCCGGGCACGGAGGTCCCGATCCAGGATCGGTAGGTCGTCTGAACGGCCGCTCCATGCCGGAGGACGAGATTGCGTACGATACCAGTCTGCGCCTCGCCAGACGATTGGTCGAAGAGGGAGGCAAGGTCTACGTCATCGTACGGGATTCGAACGATGGGATCCGTGATTCTGAATACCTCCCGCCAGATCGAGACGAGTTCTTCTACGGCAACGTGCGCATGTCGAGCAACTACGTGACCCGACTGCGTCAGCGCCGCGACGTGATCAACCGTCTCTACGACAAGAATCGGGCAACAGCCAAGTCGCAGCAGGTGATTTCCGTGCACGTGGATGCGATGGCTGGACGACACCAGCCGCAGATTGATGTGCACTTTGCCTACTCAAGTGACTCCGGACGCTCCCTCGGACGCGTCCTGCAGACTGAAATGCGAGCCCAGTACGCGGCCCATCAGCCCGGCCGGGGCTACAACGGCAAGCTGATACGCCGGGACGGACTCATGATTCTGAACAAGACCAAGCCCACGGCGGTGCTCGTGGAACTCGGCAACATCCGCCACACCGGCGACCAGATTCGCCTCATCAAACCCGGCAACCGGCAGGCGCTGGCTGAGTGGATCACCGAAGGCCTGCTCCGGCAGGCAGCGTCGACGCCTTCGCGCGGCAGGTCGCGGGCGGCGCAGTAGCGTGCCCCTGGCGCGCGCTTCGAGAGCGCAGTGGGGTGACACCGGCAGGTCGCGGGCGGCGCAGTAGCGTGCCGCTGGCGCGCGCTGCGCGAGCGCAGTGCGGTGACACTGGCAGGTCACGGGCGGCGCAGTAGCGTGCCCTGGCGCGCGCTGCGCGAGCGCAGTGCGGTGACACCGGCAGGTCGCGGGCGGCGAAGCACGGCAACTTGGGCGAAGGGTCCGGTAGCCCTGCCGTCGGAAGCGTCGTAGACTCGGGTTCTCATTATCTCCCGAGACCCGTGCGCTTCCTGACTCTCTTCCTGCTCCTGGCCCTCGCCGTCGGCCAGGATGTATTCGCCCAGCCCGTCGCCCTTCAAGCTTCTGGACTGATTGATGTTGAACGGGGGGAGTTGGTGACCCCTGGCATCGTTGTGGTGGATGGGGAGGAGATCATCCAGATCGGCGGACCGATTCCGGCCCATACCCGCGTCATCAATCTCGGGGCGCGGGTACTGATGCCCGGCATGATGGATGCCCATACCCACATGCTGCTGTCGACGCAGCAGGCACGCGACTTCGGACGGTTCTTCATTACCAACGTGCTCGAGAGCACCGCGTATCGCGCCATTCAGGGCACCGCGAACGCGCGCTCCATGCTGGAGTCCGGATTTACGTCCATCCGGGACCTTGGCAACAACGGGTACTATGGCGATCTGGATCTGGCCCGCGCAATCCGCGAAGGCTGGGTGGCGGGCCCGGACATGCAAGGGGTCGGCCGGATCATTGCGCCGTTCGGCGGCCAGTTTCACGTGCCCAAGACCAATCCAGACCTGGTAGAGCCCGAATACATCGTGGCGGACACGCACGATGAGCTCCGAAAGGGCATCCGGGCCAACCTGCACTACGGCACGGACCTGATCAAGATTGTTGTGGACGACTGGGGATACGTGTATTCCGAAGAGGACGTGCGATTCGTCGTCGATGAAGTCACGGCAGCCGGAACGAAGGTGGCCGCGCACGTGGCTACATATCGGGGTGCGGCCAACGCGATTGCGGCCGGAGTGCACTCTCTCGAACACGCGTGGGAGCTGACCGATCAGAACCTCGCCGACATGGTCGAGAAGGGCATCGTGCTGGTCGGCACCGACTTTCCGAGGTCCTACAGCGGATATTTCACCGGATACGACGATGAGCTGGCCGAACAGGCCTATCTGTCGCGCATCGAACGGCTGCGCCGAGCCTATGAGGCCGGTGTCACCATCGCGTTCGGCGCTGACGTCACAGACTACAATCCTGGCGAAACCCGCGGATCGATGACCCTGGAGTTTCTGGATTCCTTCAGGGATGCGGGCGTCACGCCGGCGGATCTGCTGCGCATACTGACCGTGAATCCTGCCGGGCTCATGGGCTGGCAGGACACCAAGGGCACGCTGACCGTCGGGAAACACGCAGACATCATCGCCCTTCCGGGAAATCCCTTGGAGGATCCGGAGGTGCTCAAGCAGGCCGACTTCGTTATGAAGCGGGGCCTGGTCTACGTGCGCGACGGACAGTTCGTCTGGGACATCCCGCTGGAGCTGGAGATCCGTGAGAACTGACGGGCGCACATAGCTCACCCCGTGAAGGGTGGAGAACGCTAAGTGAGGGGGACGCCTAGGAGGCGAAGGAGAAGGTTAGCGGCGCTTGTCCCGCTTTTCCTTCCAGTAAGTGACGGGGTCGTCGGCATTACACCAGCGGAACCACCATCCAAACTGATCCTTCGATGAACTCTTTTCCGGCATTCTGGCCCGTGCAGGACCGCTCCCTCTCGGGCGCTTCGGCTTCGGCATGTACTAGTTGGCCGCTTCCAGTGGGTGTGGGCGGGGATCGCGCGTGAAGAAAAAACGCGCAGAGCCCATAACTCGGGAATCCTGAGGACTTTTCCAAGTCAATCCGCCAAAAACTGTGGAACCAACTGCAGTTTGTGGCCCGTGTGAAGCCGTTCGGGTGGTCTGGGAGACGGTTTGGCGGGGGGCTCGGTACCATGGCATTCGTGTGCACGATGTCCAACAAAATCACTTCCGTCTCCAGCCGGACTGGTTACCTGACGCTGCTGCTTGTTTTGGGCGTCGGGATTCGGTCCTCAACGGCTCAGGTCCTGGAGTCCTCGGGCTCGATCTCACTGCACCTGGAGTGGTCGGTGGGTGGAGACGAGTCTGCGGAGGCCGAATACCTGTTCGGCCGACCGAATTGGGCAGCCGCCACCAGCACTGGAGGTGTGGCGGTCTCGGACGCCATGAGCCTCGACATCCGATTGTTCGGCCCGGAAGGCACCCACCTCTCAACGCTTGGCGCCAGGGGGGATGCCCCAGGCGAGTTTCAGGCGGTTACCAGCTTTACAGTCGATTCCCTTGACCGGGTGATCGTGCTGGACGGTCGCCTTTCGCGGATGACCATCTTCGGCCCTGCGGCATCGGAGGTGAGTACCGCCAGCATCAGTCGAGATGAATTGCTCTGGCCACGGAGAGTGCAGAGCAGCGGTGACGGGAGGTTGCAGGCACTTGCCAGGATGCCCACACACGCTCGCCGCGCGCAGGAAGCCGTTGCCAACCTCCTGCACAGCCTGGACGTGACAAGCGCACGTGTGGTAGGCCGGTCCGTCCAGTTCACGACACCCTACACCGAGAGTTCGTCCCTGGACGCACAACTCTTTGAGACCCTTTTGCAGTCCCACCCCGGATCTATGGTTCTGATGGGAGATCACGCGTGTGTCGCCCCCGGCCTGTATTCGGGGCGAATAATCTGCAGCGATGCCCGATTTCAGGGCGATCAATCCCGACCGGCCTTGCCCGAACCGGTCAGGGCGGTGGATTGCGACGCCGACTCAGAGACTGGATTGATCCGCATCCTGCGCAGAACGGAGCCTCGACGCCTTTGCGGTTACATACAGGTGCAAAGTGCGGGTCTATTCGCCCTGTCGACAGCAGAGTTGCTCCACTTCTACTTTGTGTCCGACACCTCCGGTGGAGAATTACGCTACGAGATTATCGGTGCCGGCGGGAGGCTGGTCGAAACAGGTGTTTTTTCCCGCTCCTGGCCGAAGGCCTGGCATACGCAGCCGCCGATTCTACTCGCGACCAGCACAGGCCGCCACATCTACGCAATCGACTCCTCACCGCCGAGTCCGACGGTCAGCAAGTACCTCCTGGTGAGGGACTGACGCCTACGCGGCCCGACCGCGAATCGAATCGATGTCCGCGTCAAAGTCGTCGCGCCGCTTGGCGTCGACCTGGCCACGCAGGTCCGAGATGAAGTCGCCAGAATCGAACTCGCGCTCCAGCTGCTGCTCGACCCACTCCTCTTCCATGTAGCGCAGGACTTCGATGCCGTACTCGATTTCGAAGTAGCGCATGAGCTCCAGGTTTGACGCGCGGTCACCGGCAAATTCAAAGCCGGCGTCCTGGAGAAACTGACGGATCTTGTCTGAGAGGCTATCCATGGGTCCAGGGGGATGTAATACCTGCATTATCGGCGTGGCCGCGCGGTGCTAAACCCGGGGTGGATTCCTGTGCGGGGATCGGGGATTTTGCAGGCCCGCAGTCTGCCGCACATCATGCCGGAATCCGCCGTAGTCAGTGTCGACATGTACGTCTTCCGAACGACACCGGAAGGCCTCAAGCACCTGCTCATGCGCCGGGCTGCTGGTCGACTCTACGAGGGTTCCTGGCGCATGGTGGCCGGCAAGATCAACGACGGCGAGCAGGCCTGGCAGGCCGCAGTGCGCGAGCTGTGGGAGGAAACCGGCCTGACGCCCATTTCCCTGTTCGCCGTGCCCAGCGCGAACCACTTCTACGAGTGGCAGACCGATCGCTTGCAGCTCATTCCGGCGTTCGCAGCAGAGGTCGCGGGGGATCCGCAACTCAACGAGGAGCATGACCGCTTCGAATGGCTGCAGATGGGCGATGCGGTCCGTCGCCTGGCCTGGCCCGAGCAGCAGCGATTGCTGCGGCTGGTGGACGAGTTGGTGCGGGAGGATCGGGTGCCGCCGAGCGTGCGCATCCCGGTGTAGCCCGTTACTGCGACACGACCCCAATCGTATTTCAGCCCCCCTGTTACGTCTGTGGCGCAAGGCTTCTCTGGTGAATACGGCCGCGGGCCGCGGCGGGCAGTCCGGAGCCCGGGTCCGCAAGTTCACTACAGGGCCCGGATTCAACCTAATCGCCCGAAAGGAGCCCCAAGAGGTTCCATTTAGGCCCAATTTGAACCTGTATCGCCCATTTTCCTCCCCAGAAGTTGAATTGGGGTGCCTTTCTCAATTTTAGCCCCAAATCGGAGGCGGTTCGGCGCCGCGGGCGGGCTGGTCGGCGCCGCGGGCGGGCTGGCGCGGCGTCGCGGGCGGGCTGGCTCGGCGCCGCGGCGGCCCGCCGTCACACCGGCTTCCTGAACCTCAATTCTCCGGCCTCAATGCGCGCATCGATGTGATGCGAGCGCGGTGGAAGCGGGCAGGTGGCAAACTCCGTGAAGGCGCAGGGCGGGTTGTACGACTTGTTGAAGTCCAGAATCACGGGCCCGGCGCTTCCGAGCGGCTTGTCGAACCAGACGTACCGCCCGGCGGGATAGGTGCTCTCATTGTTCGTCTCGTCCGAGAAGATCACGAAGTAGCCCGTTTCACTGGTATCGGTCACGTCCAGAGCATACTCCTCGCCTGCCACCGAAAACGTCACCCGACCGGGCGATTCCTCCAGGACATCTCCTCCGGTATAGATGGCCACAGGAAAGCGCTTTGGTGGGTCGTAGGGTTCATACCGAGCGTACAGGCGCCATTCCGGGTTGACCGGGTAGTACTCAAGGCCCGGGAAATCGGTGCGCAGCGAAGCCCGATTGTCGATCACGCGCACGGCGTACTGGTCCTGGAAGCGGCGTACAAACCAGGTGAGACCGTCCTGTCGGAATCGAACGGCACCGCTGTCGGAGATGGCGGGTACGGGCTCGGTCATTTCCACGCCGTCGGCTGTCGTCGGCGCGCTGCCATAGAACCACCATGCCTCTTCGGCGGCCGTGGAGTCCGTCAGCCCATCGTTCACAAACATGCCCAACATCTCCGGCCCACGGGGAACGGCGATGTTCATCCCCTGCCGGGAGCCCATCGTCATGGGATTGTTCCAGAGGACCTGGTAGTTCACCAGCGTGAGCCACGAATCCTCCGCAGTCAGTTCCGCCAGGCGTGCTTCGCGCCACTCGAGGACCTCCGCTTCGTGCGCAGCCGGATCGTACTCAGAACAGCCCGTCATCAGGGCCAGCAGCAGGAGGAGAGGGAGAGTTCGCATATGGATCACGTTCCGACGGGCCGCGTTGGCAAGCGGTCTAACCCCGAGGCCCTGTGGGATCGCTCGCGCAGCTAAACCACTACTACGTCAAGTATAAGCATCTCTTCCTGCCAGGATTGCTGGCGGCGATGGCGTCCGCGGCGGCCTCGATCGTGGTGCCGATCATAGTGCGGCAGGCGGTGGATACCATTCCCCGGATGGTGGCCAACTACAGGGCCTTTGAGGGGACTCCGGTCGGCGACTACCTGTACGCCCAGTTCTTTACCACGCTGCTGGGTTTTGCGCTGGTGATCCTGGGATTGAGTTTCCTGAGTGGCGTGTTCTCTTTTCTGATGCGCCAGACCGTCGTGGTGGCATCGCGACACATCGAATTCGATCTTCGCAACCGGCTGTACGATCACCTGCAACGGTTGAGTCACGGCTTCTACGTGCAGCACTCCACCGGAGACCTGATCACGCACGCGACGAGCGATATCGAGCAGGTGCGGCGCTACATCGGCCCCGCGCTCATGTACACCACGCGCGCGGTGGTCGTCATCGTGATGGCGATGTCCGTGATGTTCATCATCAGTCCGGGACTGACGGCGTGGGCCCTCATTCCAATGCCCTTCCTGGCCCTCAGCGTCTTCTTTGTGGCGAGGATGGTGCACGAGCGCTCTGACAAACTGCAGGCCCAGTATTCGGTGCTCACCAGTCGTGTGCAGGAATCTCTCTCGGGCGTTCGCGTGCTCAAGGCCTATGCCCGCGAGCACGCGGAGCAGGACGCGTTTGAAGTGGAGAGCGCGGGGTATCGCGAACGTTCCCTGGATCTGGCGATGGTGGACGCGGCGTGGCGACCGGTCTTCCTTGTCCTGGTGGGACTCTCGACAATCCTGGTGGTCTGGCAGGGCGGGCACCTTGTTGAACAGGGTGTCATTACCATCGGCAACATCGCCGAGTACATCATCTATGTGGCTCTGATGACGTGGCCGGTGGCGGCATTCGGGTTCGTGATCTCCATGGTTCAGCGGGCCGCAGCGTCCATGAGCCGGCTGCAGAAGATCTTCGACGCCGAGCCGGATGTGTTCGATGGCGACGAAACCGACGCCTCACTGGTGTCCGTCAAGGGTGCCCTGAAGTTCGAGCGTGTGGGCTTTAGATACCCCGACGGCGACGAGCCTGTCCTGCGCGACCTGGACTTCGAGGTGCCTGCCGGCACGACGCTGGGAATCGTCGGGCGCACCGGTTCCGGCAAGACGACGCTTGTCGAGCTGATTCCACGCCTCCTCAACGCGACGTCAGGGCGGGTTCTTGTCGACGGACGCCCCGTGGACCAGTATCCGCTCGAGGTCTTGCGAACAGCCATCGGCTACGTGCCGCAGGAAGTCTTTCTGTTCTCGGACACCGTGGCTGGCAACATTGCCTTCGGCCGCATGGACGCTTCGGAGGCACTGATTGACCGGGCTTCCGAGGAGGCGGACCTGCTGGAGAACATCCGGCAGTTCCCCAAGGGCTTCGAGACGTTTGTCGGGGAGCGCGGCATCACGCTGTCGGGCGGTCAGAAACAGCGCACGTCCATCGCCCGGGCCCTGGTGCGTGAACCCAGCATTCTGGTCATGGACGATGCGCTCTCTGCCGTGGACGTGCAGACTGAGCGTACCATTCTCGGCCACCTGCGCAAGCACTTCGGGCAGCGCACGATAGTGATCGTCAGTCACCGCATCTCGGCCGTGCAGGAGGCCGACCAGATTCTGGTTCTCGATGACGGTACGATCGCGGAAATGGGTACGCACGACGTGCTCATGGCCAGGGACGGTCTGTATGCCAACCTGTACCGCAAGCAGTTGCTGGAGGAAGAACTGGCAGCGATGGCCTGATGGCAGAAGAAACCAAAAAAGAGGGCCTGGACCGCAAGCTGCTGCGGCGCATCATCCGTCTGCTGGTGCCCTACAAGTGGTGGGTAACCATCGCTTTCGTGACGGTGATGACGGCCGCCTTTTTGGGGCCGCTCATTCCGAAGCTGGTGCAGGTCACCATTGACCAGTACATCGTGCCGGGTGATCTGGGCGGCATGAACCGCATGATCGGCCTGCTGGTGCTGGTCCTGATGGGGGAGGGCATCCTGTCTTTTGTAAACGCCTACCTCACCCAGTGGATTGGCCAGCAGGCCATCTATGACCTGCGTACCCGCGTGCACCAGCACATCTTCCGGCAGCCACTTCGATTCTTCGACCGGCAGCCGCTGGGCAGGCTGATCACCCGGGTAACCAGCGACGTGGAGTCGCTCTCGACGGTGCTTTCGGCCGGCGTCGTGACCATCCTGGGCGACACCTTCCGCATCATCTTCATCGCCTGGTTCATGTTCTCCCTGAACTGGGTGTTGGCGGTGGTGACGCTGGCCGTGGTGCCGATCATGCTGTACGCCACCTTCTGGTTCAAACGCAAGGTCCGGGACGCCTACCGGGACACGCGCAAACAGGTAGCGCGACTTAACTCCTTCCTGCAGGAGCACATCACCGGCATGCGCATCGTTCAGATGTTCTCCCGGGAAGAGGAGGAGTACCGGCGGTTCACCGACATCAACGACGACCATCGCGCCGCCCACATCAAGACCATCTTCTACTTCGCACTCTTCTGGCCGGCCATCGACATCATCGCGTCCTCCGCCCTGGGCCTGGTGATCTGGTTCGGCGGGCTGTCGGCGATGGGGGGCACGCTCACCCTGGGCGTGCTGATTGCCTTCATCCAGTACGCGCGGCGATTCTTTGAGCCCATCCGCAACCTGTCGGACCAGTTCAACACGCTGCAGAGTGCGATGGCGGGGGCAGAGCGCATCTTCGGGCTGCTGGACCAGGACGACGCGCTACCTGAGAAAGAGGACCCAAAACCCCTCAGGGAAACGCGTGGCGAAATCGAGTTCCGCAACGTGTGGTTCGCGTACGTGGACGGGGAGGACGGCAAGCCGGACTGGATCCTGCGGGATGTCTCCTTCAAGGCTTCCACGGGCGATGTGGTCGCGATCGTAGGGGCCACCGGTGCCGGGAAGACCACCATCATCAGTCTCCTGCTGCGCTTCTACGACATACAGAAGGGCCAGATACTGGTCGATGGAGTCGACATCCGGGACTACCGGCTGGCGGATCTGCGGGACCGTATCGGCCTCGTACTGCAGGACGTCTTCCTGTTCTCCGGCTCGGTGGAGAAGAACATTTCCCTGGAGAATCCGGAGATAGACCGCGCCCGAGTCGAGGCAGCCGCCCGGGAGATCGGCGCCGACGCCTTCATCTCCAGGCTGCGGGACGGCTACGATCAGGATGTGAGGGAGCGCGGCATGTCGCTCTCGCACGGGCAGCGGCAGCTGCTGTCGTTTGCTCGGGCGCTGGCGTTCGATCCCAAGGTGCTGGTGCTGGATGAGGCGACTTCCAGCGTGGATACCGAGACGGAGCACATCGTACAGAGTGCCCTGGAGCGGCTCATGAAGGGGCGCACGTCCATTGTGATTGCGCACCGGCTGTCCACCATCCAGCATGCGGACCAGATTCTGGTGATGCATCGCGGCGTGATCCGGGAGAGCGGCACGCATCAGGAGCTGCTTGCTGCCGATGGGCTCTACCGGCGTCTGTACGAACTGCAGTACAAGGACCAGGAGGCCAGCGCGGCGTAGCTACAAGGACTTTTTTCCCGACCGAGTGCAACTGACGGGTCTTTAATCGTATAATTACGATATACAATCAAACAGCCATGGCAGGCAGCAAACTGACCGCATTTACCGCAGCGCAACAGGACGTCGCACGATGGGCGAAGGCCCTCGGGCATCCCGCGCGTGTGGCCATTCTGGAAACGCTGGCGCGACGCGGTGCCTGCATCTGCGGGGAGATCGTTGACGAACTCCCTCTGGCGCAGGCTACGGTATCGCAGCATCTGAAGGCGCTGAAAGAAGCCGGGTTGGTGGAGGGCACGATTGACGGGCCCCGATCCTGCTACTGCATCAACAAGGAGGCCTACGCACGCATGGCGGAGTACCTGCGGCAGTGGATCTACGAGCAGGGATGCGCCTGTGGCTGTTGTTGATCACCAAACCAAGAGGACAACCATGACCTACGAAATCGTGCTCACGCGCCCCGAGAACAACGACGGAGGCTGCTGCGGCGGCGATTGCTGCGGCGACTGATCCCGCTCTCTCAAGAGAAGGGGAGTCGCTCAAGCGGCTCCCCTTTTTTCATGGCCCATCAGTAGAGCCACATGTCGAACGTGCGGCGGTGTGAGCGTGTAACGGCGTGATCCGGGCCGAGCACGGTGAAGAGCGCCACGCCGGTCTTGCGGGCAAAGTCGTCGTGGTAGTAGCGGTCCGCCTGGAGCAGAGCGAGCAATTCGAGCACCGCCGTCTCGTAGTCCTGCTGCGCGAGGGACGTGATGGCGGTCGCGGCGTGATTTCGGCCGGTCCCACCGGGGAGTGATTCCGGTCCAGACTGCATGACGTCTGCCAGGACCCGCACGGATTCACTGACCTGCACATGGCGCGGCTCGCCGGACATGCCGGTGTCCGCCAGTTCGCGCGCCCGAATCGGGTCCTCAAAGACAAGAATGCCAGATAGAAGTGCGCTGGCGGCCGGGCTGCTGGGCTCCTCGGTGAGGGCCGTCTCGAGCGCCGTGCGCGCAGCGAGTCCATCGCCCGTAACCAGCGCCTGCTCAGCCTGCTCGACCAGGTTGGAGGAGGCGGACGGCAGTGCTTTCTCCAGCCATTGCTTCACCGCGTACGCTGGAAGGGCTCCGGTGAACTCGTCTACCACCTGGCCATCCACGAAAAGTTTAACCGCCGGGATGCCGCGAATGCCGAACTGCGCGGAGATCTGCGGGTTGGCATCCGTGTTGACTTTGGCGAGTTTCCAGGCTCCGTCCGCCTCGGCGTCCAGCTTCTCCAGCACGGGCCCAAGCGTACGGCACGGGCCACACCAGGGCGCCCAGAAATCTACCAGGATGGGCGTGGTGTGGCTGGCCTCAAGGACCTCCGTATTGAAGTCAGTTACGTCGTGGCTCATCGTTCTTCACTGCGGATAAACAGGGCGTCGGCGTAGTTTTTTGGTCCCCCGAAATCAAAGATTCCGACGCGCATGCGTACCAGCGCTCCCATTTCCGGGTTCGCCCTGATCGTGATTTTCACCGCGGCACTGAGCGGCTGTGCACCGGTCGGCGATGGCGACTACGAGCCGGCAGCCGACAGCCTTCGATTCGCCGGCGAGGAGCATCTGCGCAACATCCGTCAGCTGACGTTCGGCGGCAACAATGCCGAGGCCTACTGGAGCCCGGACGGCGAGCAGTTGGTGTTTCAGTCAGAGTGGTCAGCGCTGACGCAGCAGGGCTGTGATCAGATCTTCGTGATGAATGCCGACGGTACGCCGCGGGACAGTGGCAACATGTACGATCTGGTGTCGACCGACACAGGGCGTACCACATGCTCGTATTTCATGCCGGATGGCCGGGTGGTGTTTGCGTCCACGCATGGTGCCAGTGCCGAGTGCCCGATTGCACCCATGTTTGGGCAGGGGCGCTACGTGTGGCCTGTATTTCCGGAGTACGATATCTACGTGGCGGATGCGGACGGCCAGAATGTGGAGCTCCTGATCGGCGGCCCCGGATACGACGCGGAGGCGACCGTCTCGCCCGATGGACAGTACATCATCTTCACGTCCACCCGAACCGGAGACCTGGAGTTGTGGCGGTACGAAATCGCGACCGGGGACCTGTTGCAGCTGACCGATGAACTCGGCTACGATGGCGGGGCTTTCTTCTCGCCGGACTCGCAGATGATCGTGTGGCGTGCGGACCGACCGGAAGGCGAGCGCGCCGAGGTCTACCAGAATCTCCTGCAGGATGACCTGGTGGAGCCGAGCGAGCTCAACATCTTTGTGGCCAACATCGACGGGTCGAACCCGCGCCAGGTGACGAATCTTCCGGGAGCGAACTGGGCCCCGTTCTTCCATCCCTCGGGAGAAAAGGTCCTGTTTTCGACCAACCACCACGTGGACGGCGGGCGCATCTTTGACATCTTCATGGTGAACCTGGACGGCACGGACATGAAGCAGCTGACGCATTCGGGCACGTTTGACGCGTTTCCCATGTTCTCACCGGACGGCACGAAGCTGGTCTTTTCTTCAAACCGGAACGGGGCGCGCGAGCCGAGCTCGGATACGAACGTGTTCGTCGCCGACTGGGTGGAAGAGCCGGGCGAGGCGGACCGCACGTTCGGTACCGACTGAGCGGGTCCCGAACCAGGCTAGCCGCGGCGCAGCTCCGGATCGCCGGAACGCGGCGGGGGATCCACGGCACCCACAAATGTGTTATTTTTAGCCAAGGCTAAAAATGACTTGTGGTCTATGCTAAAAAATGTCGTGGGGCTGTTGGGCCTCGTGATGCTCGCAGGCGGTTGCGAACCCGATTCTGCCCGCGATGTCGATCTGTCCCAGCGCACGATCCGCGTGGTGGCAACCACCTCGATGATCGCGGAGATGATTCGCGAGATCGGCGGGGATCGGGTTGAGGTCTCCGGACTCATGGGGCCGGGGGTCGATCCACATCTCTACAAGGCCAGCGAAGGGGATGTGGCCCGCATGGCCCAGGCAGATGTGGTGTTCTACAACGGCCTGCATCTGGAGGGCAAGATGGCTGAGATCTTCGAGCAGATGGGCACGCTCGGAGTGTATACGTTCGAGGTGGCGGCTGCCGTGCCGGAGGATTCCCTGCTCGAGTCGGACTACTTCACCGGCAATTATGACCCGCACATCTGGTTCGACGCCGGCTTGTGGCGACTCGCGGCCTCCAGCGCAGCCGATTACCTGACCGCGCTGGACTCCACTTCCGCCTCCGCGTATCGAGAGCGAGCCGAGGCCTATGCGGCATCTGTGGAGGATGCACACGCATACGTCCGGTCCCGGGTGTCTGAGCTGGATCCAACGCAGCGCTATCTGGTCACCTCGCACGACGCGTTCGGCTATTTCGGCAGGGCGTACGGCTTTGAAGTGAAGGGTCTGCAGGGCCTGTCCACCGCCACGGAGGCCGGCACGGCGGATGTCCAGGAGTTGGCTGACTATGTGGCTGAGCGCCGCATCCCGGCACTGTTCATAGAGTCCTCGGTGTCTCCTCGCGGCATTGAGGCAGTCCAGGCCGCCGTGCGCGCTCGCGGGTTCGAGGTACGCATTGGGGGCACGCTCTACGGGGACGCGCTGGGGCCGGTCGGTACCAGCGCCGATACTTACGTGGGTATGGTGCGGTCAAATATCGATACCATCGTGAACGGCCTCCTCGGTCAGGCGCCATGAACCACGCGGTCGACGTCCGGGACCTGACGGTAGCCTACCGGGAGCGGCCGGTACTCTGGGACATCGACATGGAAGTCCCGGAGGGCGTGCTGACGGCCATCGTCGGGCCGAACGGTGCCGGGAAGACGACGCTCATCAAGGCCATTCTGGGCCTGGTCAAGCCGGCCGCTGGCGACGTGCTGGTCTACGGCAAGCCCTACAGGCGGCAGCAAAGTCGCGTGGGGTATGTGCCGCAGCGTGGTTCCGTGGATTGGGACTTCCCGACAAACGTGCTGGATGTCGTCACGATGGGGCTTTATGGGCGGATCGGCTGGATTCGCAGGCCGGGACGCAACGAACGCGCTCTGGCCCTGCAGGCACTTGAGAAGGTCTCGATGGCGGACTACGCGGACCGGCAGATCAGTCAGCTCTCGGGCGGACAGCAGCAGCGGGTGTTCCTGGCACGAGCGCTGGTGCAGGACGCCGATGTCTACTTCATGGATGAACCCTTCCAGGGCGTGGACGCCACGACTGAGCGTGCCATAATGGCGCTGCTCCGGGATTTGCGCTCCAACGGCAAGACCGTGGTAGTGGTGCACCATGATTTGCAGACCGTGCCGGAGTACTTCGACGAGGTGATGCTGCTCAATGTGCGGCGAATCGCACTCGGTCCCGTGGACGAGGCCTTCACCGAGGAAAACCTGCGCCGTACCTACGGCGGCCGTGTGGGCTTCATGACGGCTCGCCGCTGATGCTGGAGCTGTTCTCCGACTACACGTTGCGCGTGGTGGCTCTGGGGGCGGCTGTGTTGGGCATGTCCAGTGGCGCGCTCGGCACGTATGCGGTCCTGCGGAGGCAGAGTCTCCTGGGAGACGCCATTTCCCACGCGGCGTTGCCGGGCATTGCGTTGGCTTTCATGCTGACCGGCAGCAAGGCGCCGTTGGTGCTTGTCCTCGGCGCGGCGCTGGCCGGATGGCTCGGCACGTTGGTCATAATGGGGGTGACCGAGACCTCGCGCATCAAATACGACAGTGCACTGGGCATGATGCTGTCCGTGTTCTTCGGATTCGGGCTGGTCCTGCTGACGTTCCTACAGCGTCGGCCGGATGCCAATCAGGCCGGGCTCGACAGCTTCCTGTTCGGCCAGGCTGCGGCGCTGCAGGTGGCTGACGTGCTTACGATGGCCGGAATCGGAGGATTGGCGCTGGTTGTGGTCGTCCTGTTGTGGAAGGAGTTCAAGGTGTTGTCCTTCGATCCCGACTTCGGTCGAACCACCGGCCTGCCAATCCGGAAGCTGGATCTGGCGCTGACGGGGCTGCTTGTCATTTCGATCGTGATCGGGCTGCAGACCGTGGGGGTGGTCCTTATGAGTGCAATGATCATTTCGCCCGCCGCTGCTGCCCGCCAGTGGACGGATCGACTGGGGCGCATGGTGCTGCTGTCCGCCGGATTCGGCGCTTTGGCCGGCGTGGTGGGAGCTGCCATCTCAAGTACCCAGGCCCGACTGCCGACCGGTCCCACCATTGTCGTCGCCGTCAGCGTGATCGTGGGCTTTTCGCTGTTTCTCGCTCCAAACCGCGGAATCGTCTGGGCACGCCTTCGGGCGTGGCAGGCAGGCCGTCGGCTACGCATGGACGCGGTTCTCATGGACCTGTATCTGCTGGCTACACAGCACGAGAGCCATGAGCATCCGCATGACCGTCGTGTGCTGGATGCCATGAGTTTTCCGCGGGGTGCTACACGCCGCAACCTTCGCCTACTCAAGGAACGCGGCTATGTCCAGCGCATCGACGCCCGCCGTTGGGCCTTGACCGATACCGGAGCCGAGCGCGCGCGACGGCTGGAGACCGATCTGCCCGAGGGCTGGGTGCAGGGATGATTCAGCCCCAGATCGAGATCCAGCTGATTGCCATGGTAGTGGCTGCTGCCTGCGCCATCCCGGGGGTGTTTCTCATCCTGCGCCAAATGGCCATGATGAGTGACGCCATCAGTCATGCCATCCTGCCGGGTATTGTGATCGGGTTTCTGGTGACGGCCGATCTCGGCTCCCCGCTGCTGATTGCCGGTGCAGCTCTCACCGGCGTCCTGACGGTGGCCCTCGTGGAGCTGATCTCATCGACGCGCCTCATCAAGGAGGATGCGGCCATCGGGATCGTTTTTCCGGCGTTGTTCAGTGTCGGCGTGATTCTGATTGCCCGATTTGCGGGCGATGTGCATCTGGATGTCGATGCGGTTCTGCTGGGTGAACTGGCCTTTGCGCCGTTTGACCGTATGGTGTGGGGCGGGACAGACGTCGGCCCACGATCGCTCTACATCATGGGCTCGATTCTGCTGGTGAATGTGCTGTTCGTGGCGCTCTTCTTCAAAGAGCTGAAGCTGGCCACATTTGATGCGGGACTGGCTGCGGCACTGGGTCTGATGCCCGGCCTGGTCCACTACCTGCTGATGGGGCTCGTCTCCGTGACGGCGGTCGGAGCGTTCGATGCGGTCGGGTCCATTCTGGTGGTTGCGCTGATGGTAGGCCCCCCATCGGCCGCCTACATGTTGACGGATCGACTCTCCGTCATGCTGGTGTTCAGTGCAGGGCTGGGCGCCGTCAGTGCGATCGCGGGCTACTGGATGGCGCACTGGATGGATGCGTCCATCGGAGGGGCAATGGCTACCATGGTTGGCGTCGTCTTTGGCCTGGCGTGGTTACTTGCGCCGGAGCGCGGTTGGCTGGCCAAACGTCGCCTGCGCGTTCGGCAACGGTGGCAATTCGCCACCAAGATGCTGACGGTACACCTGCTGTCACACGAGGGGCAACCGGATGCGGAACGCGAGTGCCGCGAGGATCACCTGACCGAGCACCTTCGGTGGAACAAGGCCTTCGCCGAGGAGGCTGTCCGAAATGCATTAACGCACGGACTGATCGAGCGTCAGGGGGCCCTCCTGGCGCTCACGGAAGCAGGGCGGGCGCATGCTGCCCGTGCGGTAGTGGAGATCTAGGGAGAGGCCCACAGGGGCGCGTGGCAATTCTGCAACGAAAAATTTCGGACGCGAATTGCGAAAAATCGGACGTACCCACCTAATGAGCCGACTGTACCTCGCGGGTTTCCACCCAGGAGACAACCACCCCGCATTCAATTATCGCCCTCTAGCGATGCACAATTCCTACGCAAAGCTGCTGATTTTGGCAGTTCTGATCGCCGCTGCTTCCATACCGGCCTCAGCGCAAACACGCTACGTGCGCACGTCCGGATCGGATGCTGCGAATGATTGCACGACCTCCGGCAGCCCCTGCCTGACGATCGTTCACGCACTTGACCAGGCCAACTCGGGCGATACGATTGACATCGGCCCGGGCACGTATCCGGAGAGCCTGTCGCTGGAGAAGTCCATCACCTTGCAATGCGCTCAGAATGGGACGGATGTCTCTGGTCGCACGGCCGGGGGGGGCGGAGAGACAGTCATCAAACCATCCGGTTCAGCCGATTACGTGATTCAGGTCCGTACGAGCAACGTGGCGATCAACGGATGCGACATCGACGGTGATTTCGACGGTGATGTCTGGGCGGGTATCAAGATCTGGAACTCCGGATCATCGTCGAGCCCGGACAACATCTCGAACATTGACATCCTCTACAACTTCATTCACGAAATCGACCAGCCCAACCCCAACGGTACGTTCAATTACGCCTACGGGATCTGGGCCATCGGCGGCGGCTCCAACGGTAATCGCGGCGACGTCAGCGATCTCGTCATCGACGACAACTCGATTTACATGATCGGCAACGGGCCGGATATCGGCTCCGCGTTGACGGGAGCTACAGAGGTAGCGGGTGCCGGCATGTACGTCAAGAGCGTGACCGGGGCGAGTGCGGGCCTGGGCACGACGATCACCGACAATACGCTGGACGACCTTTCCGATGGAGATCCCTCGTCGGCGACGACCCTTGCCGGGGGCACTCGCGAATTGGGTCTGGGCATCGCCGTGCTCCAGGACAACGAGACATCAACGAACGACAGCGGCGCCAGTGTCTCGGGCAACACCTACGGAGACGGCGACGTGGACGGCCCGTATGTGGGTGTGCTCGTGCAAACCAGCTCCAGCACCGTCGCAGAGGCACTCTCGGGCTTCGGAAGCCAGGTGGTGCCGCTCATCATCAACTTGGCGCACCCGGACATCAGTACGTTGCCGCTGGCAACCATCGATACGTCCGATTTATCCACGGCCACGGTTCCGGTATTTTCCGTCGACGGCCTGACGTTCTCCTCTTCGGCCAACGTGCCGAATTCGATTGGCTATTTCCGCTCCATCTCGGACGCCGCGGCGAATTCCACTACGGACGAGATCATGCCGCAGCCGCAGAACGGTACCGTTACCGGTGCCACGGTGACGCTTGGAGCAGGGCCGAGCATCGTGTTCACTTTTGCGAATGGGGACGTCTTTACCATTCTGCTGACGGACTATGGTGCTGCAACCCCGTCGATTGTAGGCACCCCGGGCGACGAGAACGTCACGATTGCCTCCGACCTGTTGGCGTCGACCAACCTGAACGTCGTGCTTGAAGGCGGCAGCGATGCCATCACGATGCAGGCGTTCACGGCGTGCACGCCTTTCGATACGACGCACAACCCCACGAGCGCCAACGACGGGACCTTCGTGTTCACGGCGGCTTGCACCGCAGGAGCCGGCACCCTGACGTATTCAGGGCTTGAGCCGATTGACGACTCGGCCAATTTCCCGGCCAACCGCACCTTCAACTTCTCCGCGAGCGCCGAAACCATCGTGCTGAATGCCGGCACGACGGCAAACGACAACATCTCGTTCATCGACTCCGAACTGGTGGAGGAGGTGGTCTTCGGCAACCCGACCGGCAGCCTCACCATCAACGCCGGGGGCGGCGACGACACGCTGAATCTGGGCGCCCTGGACACAAGTGGTGGAACGATTCCGGCCATTACGGTGACCGTAAACGGCGACGCTGGTGCAGACACGTTCAACGTGACTCCGGTCAATGCGTACACCAGCCATACCATCAATGGTGGTGCACCCGCGACATGCCCGGGCGATGCCCTGTCGTTCACACTGCCGACCGGCGCCACCGCTGACTATTCCACGTCCGGAACGGTAAGCTTCACCGGCGTCACCCTCGGTTCTGTCACCTACACGGGCATCGAGGCTTTCGGGGACTTCCAGGCCGACATCTCCGTCTCGGCGGCATCGACCCTGTACCCCGGCGACGTGGCGACGTACACCCTGACGGTGACCAACAACGGGCCGAATCAGGCGCAGTGCATCACGATCGCGGATGCCGTGGCCAACCTGACGTTCCAGTCGGGCCCGACCCTGTCGACAGGCATCATCGTTGGAGACGACTGGGTGATCGCATCCCTGGATTCCGGGGCCTCGGCTACGCTTACCGGCACGGTGTTCGTGAACTCGGCGACTGCGGTCACGGCAACCGCGTCAACTCAGACGACCGATACCGATTCCTCCAACAACTCGGACGAGGTTATCGGCACGCCCTTCAAGTTTCCCGCCAAGGCACATGGCCAGGTGGGCCTGGTCTACGAGTACACCGTCGGTGGCGTCACGTTCGAGCGCATCATCCTGGGCCTGTTCCAGGGCAGCCCGGGCGGATCCAGCGCCGTGCTGTGCCGCATTCCTGAGCCGGACGGCGTGGTGTTCACGGTCAATCCAGCGTTTGTAGACGAAACCTGGCGCGAGTGTGGCACGGGACTTCCGTACCCGCTTCACGTGAACGACCTGTTCTACGACGCCTCAGCCGACCGCATCTATCTGGCCTCCTGGGGCTCTGCCGGTCTCTACTACAGTGACGACGGCGGCATTTCATGGACGGCCTCCGAGCCGAACCTGCCGGACCAGGCCACGGGTTGGGTAAACGTCTACGCCATCACCGAGGACAGCGCGGGCATCCTGTATATCTCAGCCAACAATGGCTTGTTGTTCCGCTCACTGAACGGTGGAACGAGCTGGCAGCAGATCTCAAGTCTGCCGCACGGCTCGGCGGACACGCCGTGGGGTCTCGAAGCTGATCCGACCGATGCCGGTACCATCTACGCCGGAACGCGCGGCAAGGGTGTCTGGGTTAGCGCCGACTTCGGCCTCAGTTGGGCACCTGTGGTTGCCGCCACAGGCACAGGCGGTATCCCCGTGGACGCTCTGGCCAGCGTAGGCGCAGGAGACATCTACGACCTGAAGTTCTCTCCGGACGACTCGGACCGGCTCTATGCAGGCACGGCTGAGGGGCTGTACAGCATTGATCTCAGTGCGGGAACGCCGGCCTGGACCAGCCAGGGCCTCACTGTGACCGTGGACGCAGGTACCGTGGTACCCGAGGTCCGAGGTTTGGCCTTCACCGACGACGCTGGTGACGCGGACGACGACCTGTACATGGCGCTATGGGGCTTCGGAGTCTATGTGGACGGCGATCCGAATACCGATGGTTCAGACCAGGTGGAGTTCTCCCTGCGTGGATCAGACGTGACGTTCGTGGCGGTCGGCAGCAACGGGTCCGTCTATTCGGGTACGGCCGAGGGCACGTTCCACACGTCGCCGCTATCCACCCACACGAATACGGAGCCGGACGGCTCGCTGGAGGTCCCGACCGACTTCGCGCTTGAGCAGAATTATCCGAACCCGTTCAATCCGGTGACGACGATCGACTTCTCTCTGCCTGAAGCAGCGACCGTACAGATCACGGTGCACGACATGCTCGGACGCACCGTGGGCACGCTCTCCACCGGCTCCATGACGGCCGGCCGGCATTCGGTGCAGTTTGATGCGCGCGATTTGCCGAGCGGCACCTACCTGTATCGCATGGAAGCCGGCGGCGAAGTCATGACCCGTCTCATGGTGCTGCTCAAATAATACTTCGCTTGTTTGTCCTCTGGTTCTGGCAGACAGCGTCGGGGCCTTCGGTTGGCGGACCGAAGGCCCCTTTTTCTTGGGCGACGGGATTGGAGCGGCATTTGCCTCAGGAAGGGCAGAGTTATCATGCCGCCCATGCGCCCCCTCATCGCCCTTGTTTTCCTGACCGCCATTCCGGCGTCCGCACAGTCTTTCCTGGAGGTACCGGCACCCTTTGCCACCCCACCTGACGGATCGGCAATCATTTTCGGCTCGTCGCTTGCCGACGTCAACCGGGACGGGCGCCCCGACTACTACCATCGAGGCCGTCTTTATCTGCAGACCGACTCCCTGGTCTTCACTGATGTCATGGGCACGGGCCGATTTCCGGCCATCGACGGCACCGAGGTGTTCGGAGGAGTCGTTGGGGATGCCGACGGAGACGGATTCCGCGACCTGTACGTCGAGGACTTTGACCCGGGCTCCCGTTTCTTTCGCAATCGCTACGGCCTTCGATGGGATCTCGCCTCCGCCGAAAGCGGCATCGACATGTCCGAGGCACAATCCCAGGGCGCCGTGTGGGGCGACTACGACCGGGACGGAGACGTAGACCTCTTTGTGGGCGAGGAGTTTGGCGGCAACAAGCTCTTTGAGAATCTGGGCGGCGGCGTCTTCAGGGATGCCGGAATGTCCGCAATCCTGAACGAGCGCAAGTCCTACGGCGTTGCGGCGGCCGATTTTGACCGTGACGGCGATCTGGACATCTACATTGCGGCCTGCAGTCAGGGTGACCCCGCGCAGTCCCGGAATTCGCTCTTCCGCAACGAGGGAGACGGCACGTTTGTCGATATCGGGGCAGAGGCGATGGTAGCGGACTCCCTGGCCGGCTGGGCTACGGTCTGGCTGGACTACGACCGTGATCAGTGGCCCGACCTGTTTGTGGCCAACATGCCGATCTACGGCCCCAATGCGCGCACGGGAGTCAACAAACTCTACCGTAATCTGGGCGATGGGACCTTCGAGGATGTCTCCGTCGCGGCGGGAGTGGCCGGCGGGGATGATGACTGGGGCTTCGGCGCGTCGGCCGGTGACTTCGACAACGACGGTTGGGAGGACATCTACCTGGCCAATGATTTCTCGAACCATCAGCTCTTTCGCAACAGAGGTGACGGCACGTTTGAAGATGTCTGGCCGGATCTGGGCGTGGATCCGTTTACCGGTACCCTCGCAGTAGCCACGGCCGATCTCAACAACGATGGATGGCTTGACCTGGCATTCGCCTCACGTGAGGGGAACCGGGTGCAGACGGGAACCGGGGACGGCAACTGGCTGCGCATGCACCTGAGAGCCGAAGGAGAGAACCGGGACGCACTCGGAGCTCTGTTAACCACGTGGGTGAACGGCAATGCGATGATCCGCGAGGTGCATGCAGGCGACGGAATGACATCCCAGAATCACGACCTGTCGGTCCACGTGGGCCTGGGCCAGGCAAGCGTCGCAGACTCGGTTACGGTGAGATGGCCCGCGGGTGCCACCACGCGGTTCCTGGATGTCGGCGCCAATCAGGTGCTTCACTTGTCCGAATCCAGCGGCATCGCTGACCCGCCACCCTTCCCGGAGCTCGAGGAAGGAGACCTCGGCACGCAGGCGGGCCCTGAGATCCGATTCGCGTTGACGGCCACGGAAGCCGGCGTCAGTTACCAGTTGGTGCTGGCCCATCTGGAGTCGACAACCCTGGCGGAGTATGAACTCACTGGTTCCGAACTGTCGGTTGACGTGACCGGCCTGCCTAACGGCGACTATGCCTGGACAGTGATAGCGGAGCGTGACGGGTTTGTGCGTGCCTCGAGATCCACCGGGAGCTTCACGTGGTCTGGGGCCACGCATACCGACCGACTCGACGAGCCTTCATTGTGGTCCATGTGGCCGAATCCGGTATCGGAGATTCTGACGATCGAGACCAACGCGCGAGACCGGCTGGTAGTATTTGACCTGCTGGGCAGGGCCGTACTGCAGGCACAGGTCACGCCTGGCCGGAATCGCCTGGACGTGTCCGGCCTGGTGCCCGGTCTGTATGTGCTCCGGCTCGAATCGGGCCGCCTGACGCGTCCGGTTGTGCGGCGCTGAGTCGGACGAACCTGAGGCTTAGCTTCGCTGAAGCACCTTGCACAAGCGGTCTCGTTCCGCACGCATGCGATTGGCAATGGCCGGAAGGTCCTTTCGGGCTCCGCGACGGACGGCGTCCTCCGCTTCCCGGGCACACGTGCTCAGGCCGGTACCGCCAAAGGCCGCACTGGTGGATTTGAGCGCGTGCGCGGCACCGGAGACGGCGTTGAGATCATCTGCCTCAAGTGCGGACTGGACCGTGCTAACCAGTTCCTCGGAGTTCTCGACGAACTCGTCCACCAGCTCGGCGAAGAAGTCGGCATCTCCCATGTTCTCGCGAAGCTCCTCCAGCGTGTGTACGTCGATAAACTCGGTGAGCTCTGACAGCGTCTGCTCCGAAGTCTCGATCAGGCCACGGATGGTGTCCATGCGGATGGGTTTGGTCACGTAGTCGTTCATGCCGGCATTCATCGCCTCGATGCGGTCTTCCGGCATCACGTTGGCGGTTACCGCGAAGATCATGGGCGGCGCCGAAGGCCGACCGTCACGAATGCGCCTGGCTGCTGCAATGCCGTCGAGTTCCGGCATCATCAGGTCCATGAAGATGATGTCGTAGTCCTTTACCTGGGCGGCCTGCACGGCCTGCAGGCCGTTGCGAGCCACATCGGCCGTATGACCGAGGCGCTCAAGCATGCGGGTAATGACCATCAGGTTCACCGGGTCATCTTCGACGACAAGAATGCGAGGGGGCGTGTTCATGACGATACATGGTTGGTAGCCCATGTATCGGCCGCTCGGCTCTGAACTTTAGGCGCGGCCCGGAAAAGGGCGCTGTCGCCTATGCCGCCTCAGCGCGACGATACGCATGAGCCTGATCCTGGGCGCGCCGCACGATGGCCACAATGAAGCCGATCGACAGCAGAATGATTCCCAGCCAGACCAGGCTGATCAGCGGCTTCTCGTAGGCCTGCACCACAACCCAGTCTGCGGGCGCGGTGCGAACGCCCTCAACCACGATGTCGATCGTGCCGGAATCGACGTTCATGGCGGCAAAGCCCAATGCCAGGCCCCAGTCGTCGATGGTTTCGGGCACGACCTGAACCCTGCGCTCCTCGTCGATGCGGTACACAGGAGTGAGAAGGCGACGCTCCCCGGTTGCCGTATTCGTCACCGCGAGGAGGGCACCAACAGCAACTTCTCCGGTGTTCGGGTTGGCGGCCTCGTGTTCGACTTCAAGGTCATACTCCAGGAAGGCGATGGCGTAGGCGCCGTCCCCAACCAGAGTCGAGTCATTGCGGGCCAGGGTAATCGTCCCCCCGTTGTCGGAGTCGTCGACGCCCAGCATGACGTTCGGCGAGACGGCCACGAAGATGTCCTTCTCCAGGAAGCGCGTCACGTCAGGGTGCTGGATCCACTGATCCTTGTTGCTTCGGTACACCACCGGAGAAACCGAGAACGACCGTCCGTCAGGATCGACGAAATCGAGCAGGTACTCCGGTCGCGCCGCGTTGCTCATGTCCTTGCCGTTGTACGTCACCGTATAGCCGTCAATGGCCACGGTTTGGCCGGCTTCCAGCACGAAGTTGTCCCGCGAGTCTCCGATTCGCACCCCGTTGCCGGAGCCCACCGCGTCAGAGAACCCGCTGGAGGCAATGATGCCCAGAATCATGAGCGAGAAGCCCACGTGGGAGACCGCGCCGCCGGCAAGCTTCGGGTTGCCCTTCCAGATTCTTAGCACCACTTCCAGATTGCCGTAAAGGGCAAAGAAGGACACAAACAGCAGCAAGAGCAGCATGAGCCCCTGGCCGTAGGTGGCCCAGAAGGTGCCCAGGCCTGCGGTCAGAGCACCTTCAGGCACGCCGACGGAGGCCAGCACGCTGGTCACCGCAGATTCCTCCACGAAGGGCGTGAGCAGCAAGACCAGCAGGGTGGAAGCCACCGACAGGGCAATCGGTCGCGTCAGAACCTTGTTGACGCTTTCGACGGACATCTTCTTCCACCAGAAGAGCTGCCCGAGTCCTGCAAGGAAGGTCAGCGCCACCGACAGCGGAAGCGTCCACTTGTTGTAGAACGCTATCGGCACGCTGGATGGATTGTCCCGGAAGAGGCGGCCGATGATGGGTGCGCTGGTCCCGAGGATCACCACGAGGGCGATGGCGCAAAGCAGCAAAGCGCCCGCGAAAATCATGAACTCCCGCGAGAGCATTTCCGGCTCCTGGGCGGGTGTCGGCAGTTCGCGGTAGCGTACCGCGAGCAGCCCGAAGCCCACGGCTCCCATCGCCAGTATCCAGAGCAGCAATTGGTTGTACAGGCCCAGGTCCACAAAGGAGTGCACCGAGATGTCTCCCAGGATGCCGGATCGCGTGAGGAAGGTCGAGTAGATGACCAGCATGTACGCGAGGATGTTCAGGAAGAGGGCCGCCTTCTGGCTGCGCCCGCTGCGCTTCTGAACAATCATGGTGTGGATGGCTGCCACGCCAATCAGCCAGGGTACGAGGCTGGAGTTTTCCACGGGGTCCCAGGCCCAGTATCCGCCGAACGAAAGCGTCTCGTAGGCCCAGTAGCCGCCCATGGCGATGCCGACGCCGAGGATCATGGTGGCGAACAGCGCCCAAGGCAGGGCGGGCCGCACCCACTGCGTGTAGCGCCGCTTCCAAAGGGCCGCGACGGCAAAGGCAAACGGCACAATCATCGCCGCGAAGCCGGAGAAGAGCGTCGGCGGGTGAATGACCATCCAGTAGTTCTGAAGCAGATCATTCAGGCCCTGCCCGTCTTCGGGCACAAGGCCGGCGGCCAGCATCGGCGCGTTCGGGAATTTCTCTGACAGGAGTTGGAACGGCGACGCACCCAGCTTGATGAAGCCGAGGTCCAGCCCGATCACCATGGAGACCAGGAAGAACTGGCAGAAGCTGATGACCGCCATGACCGGCGCCTCGTACTCCCGCGCCCACTTCATCACGCTCCAGCCTACCAGGATGTTCATGAAGATCCACATCATGAACGAGCCTTCCTGGCCGGCCCAGTTGGCCGAAATCAGGTACTTGAGGCCGAGATCCCTCGCTGTGTGCTCATAGACGTACGCATACTCGAACTGGTGCGTCAGCGACAGATAGAAGAGAATGCCGTAGGCCACGATCAGGCCGACACCCATCACACTCCACGCCGCGCGACCGATGCGCAGCCAGTCCTGACCTCCGCGCTCGATCTGCGCACTGCGGAAGTACGCCAGTCCAGCGAGTCCTGTGGCCACGAAGCCGAGCAGGATAAGCAGCTTGCCTACGACTCCAATCATGTCCTGGGGGATGGGGCGAGGGAAGGGGGGATCCACCAAATGGATCGGGCTAAAGCACGAATCAGGATAGCCCGGGTTCATTAGGACGCCGTGAAGACCGCGCCGGCTGTCGGAATGCTGGCAAGAGGCGGGAGTGGGGCCGCCGGAGCAGTCGCGGCCCCCCTATTTCGCGTAGGACACCGCGCGTACCTCTCGTATCACCGTGACCTTGACCTGTCCGGGGTACTGCATCTCGGACTGGATGCGCCGGGATATTTCCACCGCCAATTGCTCGGCCCGCCCATCGGAAATGCGATCCTGGTTGACGATCACGCGGACCTCCCGGCCGGCCTGTATGGCGAATACCCGCTCGACACCCTCAAACGTGCGAGCCAGCTCCTCCAGCTGCTCCAAACGTTTGATGTAGCTCTCGAGCGCCTCCCGCCGGGCTCCCGGCCGCGCCCCGGAGATGGCGTCTGCCGCCTGCACAATGGGCGAGATCATCGAGGTCATCTCGATCTCGTCATGGTGGGCGCCAATCGCGTTGCAGACCTCATCGTCTTCCCCATTCCGGCGGCACAGATCCATGCCGACCAGGGCGTGCGGACGCTCGACGTCATCCTCGACGACCTTGCCGATGTCATGCAGCAGACCTCCGCGGCGGGCTTTCGCCGGGTCGAGGCCGAGTTCGGCGGCCATCATGGATGCGATGCGGGCCGTCTCAATGCTGTGCGCCAACAGATTCTGGCCGTAGCTGGACCGGTAGCGCATGCGGCCGATGTGCCGGATTACCTCCGGATGCACACCCTGCAGGTTGAGATCGATCACGGTGCGCTCGCCGATCTCGACCAGCTCCTCCTCGATCTCCTCACGGGTTTTTTCGACCACCTCTTCGATGCGCGCGGGGTGGATGCGACCGTCCTGAATCAGCTTCTCGAGGGCGATGCGGGCAATCTCGCGCCGGACCGGATTGAAGCCGGACAGGATGACGGCCTCGGGCGTGTCGTCCACAATCACCTCGATGCCGGTGGCGGCCTCGAAGGCGCGGATGTTGCGCCCCTCGCGGCCGATAATGCGGCCCTTCATTTCGTCCGAGGACAGATTCACCACGGAGACCGTGTTCTCGATGGCATGGCTCGCCGCCGTGCGCTGGATGGCCGCCAGAATCACCCGGCGGGCCTCACGTGCAGCCTTGAGCTTGGCTTCATCCCGAATGTCCTTCACGAGCGATGAGGCCTCCAGCTCCGCCTCTGTACGGATCTGCTCTACCAACTGGTGGCGCGCCTCGTCCGCGGTCATGCCCGAGAGCTCCGCCAACTGCTCCTCGAAGCGCCGCACCAGGGCTGTTGCGCGCTCCTGCTCGGCGTTCAGCTCCACCCGCGCAAGGGCCAGCTCGGTCTGACCAGCCTTGACCTCGCCGAACTCCCGCTCGAGGTCCGCACGCATCTCGCCCAGCCGGGTGGCCTGGTCGAACAGGCTGTTCCGTTGCGACTCCGCCTCGTGGGTGAGAGCCGATAACACGTCAGACGCCTCATGAAGAAGCGTCTCCTTGTCGTTTACGCGTCGGGTCCGCTCATTGAGGGACTCGTGCCGCTCTTCCAGTTGCTGTCGTGCGCGCCGCCAGCTGCGCCGGGACGATTCCGATTTCTCCTCAAGCTCCGCCTCGCGGCGTCTGAGGTCTGCTTCTGCCTTGACGATGCGCTCCTCACGAAGCGCTTCTATTTCACGCTCGGCATCGGCTACGAGGGTTTTGGCCTCCTCGCGGGCCTCAGCCAGCTTATTAAGTCCGACTACCTTCAGCAGGTAGCGGTCAACGATGAATCCGGTCCCGAACGCAGCGGCGATGGCGAGCACGATTTGCAGAATCGTGACTTCCATCCCCGTTGCAGCCAATCAGGCTGGAGCCTGATCGACTATTTATGTGCCTCAAACATACAAAAAAGCCCCGACAGGCGGATCCGCAAACGCGGGGGCCTGTCGGGGCCGTAGAGTCAGCACCACCCGAAGCGATTTGATATGAAGAACCTCCCTCATATCACAGTGGGCACCGCTCAGGCTCTTCCGCCTTCCCCGGTTCGTCTAAGACGAGACGACGCTACAGGAGCGCCGCTGGGGCCTGGCGTCCAACCCTGAAGGATGGTTCCCGCAAGTAAATCATTAAGGTTCTTACTTACGCTCGCAACGGGCCGTGCTGACAGCAGGATAGAGTCTTCGGCCATGACCGTCAACCACTTAAGGCCGACTTGGCAGGATGCTCATGCAGGCGGCGGCAGGGCACGGCGGATCGCGTGGCGGGCGGTTGTCGAGCTTCCGTAGCGCGCCGGACCCGGACCGCCAGCTCGCGCTAAGGTCGCGCGGTAAGCGCCCCGGCCAGCGCCTTCTCGAGGTCTCCCAGCTGCGCATCTACCGAGTCGCGCACCTCTTCCCGTGTCGCCCGCTCCAGAAACAGCTCTTCGGCGATGGCCAGTGCAGTGATCACGGCCGCCGTGGTATCCGACTGCTCGGGATGGGAATCCCGAAAGGCGGTCATTTTGCTGTCCACATACTCAGCCAATTGCCGGGTAAGCTCGTGATTCTCCTCACGCACCCGCAGGGTGTAGTCGCGGCCCAGGATCTGTACGCGCAGCGCGGTGCCCATTTCAGTCGATCCCCGCGCGTTCGCCGCGAATCTCGTCCGCCAGGTCCTCCTGCAGATACTGGTCGATGGCCTCGATGAATCCTTCCACCTTGGCGCGCAGTCCCGCGGGCGTCTCGGTGAAAACAATCGGCGTGCCTTCCACGGGGCTTCCACCGCCGGCCTTCAGGTCCTCCACCTGGCGCTGAAGCTCCGCATTCTCTGCCCGCAACCGAGCGAGTTCGCGCGTGGTCAGCTGCACGCGATCCCTGAGCCGCTCCAGAGACTTGTAGCTCTTAAGCTGCACGGTCCGGCGTCCGCCCACATCCTCGGCCACCGAAGGACTGTCCGTGGCGGTGAACATGTCCTGCTGGCGCTGTTCGTCCGGTTCGGGGAGGGACGGAAGGTCGTCCGGGTCCTGGTCGTGAGGCGGGATTTCCGACATGGAAGGGCGGGATGGGGCCAAATATACGCTCAGCCCCGCAGTTCTGCGGAGAACTGGTTGGACAGCGTCTTGACCACCTTGGAGACGGCCTTGTCCACCTCCTGGTCTTTCAGCGTGCGGTCCGCTCCGAAGGCCATGCCGATGGCCACGCTCTTGTGTCCGTCGGGGATACCCTTGCCCTCGTACACATCGAAGACGCGCGCGTTGCGGAGCAGCTTGCCCCCGGCCCGTTGCGCGGCCTGAAGCATATCACCTACCGGGGTGCCGCCGGAGACCAGCACCGCGATGTCGCGCTCCACCACAGGGAATCGGGACACCTCCTGGTACTGCACAGGTCGGGAAGAGTGGATGGCCGCAACCAGCGCGGAGAAGTTGATCTCCGCGAAGTACACCGCTCCCTCGATCCCGAACTCGCCGGCGACTTCCGGAGATACCGCTCCGATGGTGCCGATGGACTTCCGGTCCAGCGTCACGTTCAGATGGTAATGGGTCAGGTCCGAGCCTGTCGGCTCCGGGTTCATGCGCACCCGACGGCCCAGGCCAAGCGACTGCAGCAGCCCTTCCACAGTGCCTTTAGCTTCGAACAGGCTGGCTTCGGCGGCCGGACCGCTCCATGCGTCCAGGCCGTCCTTGCCGCTCACGAGCACAAGCAGATGCTCCTGTTCGCGGTACCCGGGAAGGATGGTGCCGCCGTCGTGCCGGTCAAACACGTGGCCGAACTCGAATGCCTGCAATCCGGGCTGTCCATGGTTCAGGTTGTGCGCCAGCACCTGAAGGGCACCGGGCAGGAGGGAGGGTCGAAGCGCGGCCATCTCCTGTGAGATGGGATTCAGTGTGCCCACCGGGGCCCCAACAGGTTCGCCACCACGCAGCCCGGCCGAAGCGAACTGCTCCGCTCGATCCAGCCGCATCATGCTGTTGGTGTACAACTCCCGATAGCCTAGACCCACCAGCCGGTCGGCGACCCGGATGCGCAGCGGCAACGGCTTCGGCGGAGCGAGGCGTGCGTTGGGCACCGTGCCGTGGCTCGGCTCTTCGATGCGGTCCAGTCCGTACAGTCGGGCCACCTCTTCGATGAGGTCGATTTCCCGTTCCACATCCGGGCGATGCGGTGGCACTGTCACCAACCATCCGTCGTCGGTGGCTTCGGTGACGAATCCGATGGCGTTCAGCAGGCGCTGGGCCTCAGCGTCCGGAACGGAAACGCCCAGTACCAGCGTGATGCGGTCCCGCCGGAGCGTCACGCGGGAAGGCTGCCAGCGCACCGGGTGTGCGTCCACCATGCCGGGCACGATGGTACCGCCCGCCAGATCACGCATCAGCTCCGCGGCCCGCGCCGCCGCCCAGGCCTGCCCGGTCGGGTCAACGCCGCGCTCGAATCGGTAGGAGGCGTCGGTTTGCAGGCCCAGTTTCTTGGAGGCACGCCGCACATCGCCCGGATCGAACCATGCGGACTCGATCAGCACGTTGGTCGTGGAGTCAGACACCTCAGAGTTCTGGCCGCCCATGACGCCGGCGATGGCCACGTCGCGCTGGCCGTCGGTGATCATCAGGGTGCCCACCGGAAGCTCCCGCTCCTGGTCGTCGAGCGTGGTGAACTTCTCCGGCCCGTTTGTGCGGCGCACGCGGATGGTCGCGTCCGCAAGGAGGTCGAAATCGAACGCGTGCAGCGGCTGGCCGCACTCCATCATCACGTAGTTGGTGATGTCTACCACGTTGTTGAGCGGCCGCAGCCCGGCGGATTCCAGGCGCGACTTCATCCATGCCGGAGAGTCGCCGATGGTTACGCCGCGCACCAGGATGCCCACGTAGCGGTTGCAGCCTTCAGGGTCCAGGATCTCAACCGTGACCTGGGAAGCGGCATCACCGCCCGCCTCCGGTACCGCCACGTCGGGCCGCGAGAGCGCCACGTCTGCGAGGGCCGCCACATCCCGGGCCACGCCGATGTGGGAAATGGCGTCCGGGCGGTTCGGCGTAATGGCGATGTCGATGGACTGGTCCGAGACGGCCACGCCCTGCGAAGCGAGGTACTCGGCAAACGGGCGGCCGAGCGGCGCGTCATCTGCGAGCACCATGATGCCGTCGTGGTCGTCTCCCAGGCCGAGTTCGTCCTCGGCGCAGATCATGCCGTTGGACTCTTCACCACGGATTTTGGAGCGCTTGAGCGTCACCGGCACAAGCGTGTCGGGGTCCTTGCGGTCCGGCAGATGCAAGGCGGTGCCGACCGTAGCCACGGGTACGCGCTGTCCGCCTGCCACATTCGGGGCACCGCAGACAATCTGCACCGGGACCCCATCGCCCAGATCAACGCTGCAGACTCGCAGGCGGTCTGCATTCGGGTGCTGCTTGACGTCCAGCACGTGACCGACCACCACGCCGGTCATGTCACGTCCCATCTGGTCGACAGACTCGACCTCGAGGCCGCTCATGGTCAGCCGGTCCGCGAGCTCGTCCGCGGACCATCCCGGCTGCACGTAGTCGGCGATCCAGTTGTAACTGATTCTCATGGTTAGCTGAACTGCTCGAGGAAGCGCACGTCGTTTTCGTACAGCACGCGGATGTCTGAGATGTTGTAGCGCAGCATGGCGATGCGCTCGACGCCCATGCCGAACGCGTAGCCGGTGTATTCCTCCGGGTCTACGTTCACGGCCTTGAGGACCTCAGGATCTACCATGCCACTGCCGAGGATTTCCATCCAGCGGCCGCCGTCCGGCAGGGAATCATCCTTCCACCAGATGTCGACTTCGGCGCTGGGTTCGGTGAAGGGGAAGAAGGAGGGACGGAAGCGCATGCGCACATCGTCCCCGAAGATCTCGCGTGCGAACGCGTGCAGGACCTGCTTGAGGTCCGCGAGCGAAACGCCCTTGTCCACGTAAAGGCCTTCCACCTGATGGAACAGGCAGAACGACTTGTAGGAGATGGCCTCGTTGCGGTAGACCCGGCCCGGTGCAATGATGCGGATGGGCGGCGGGTTCTGCTGCATGACGCGGATCTGCACTGGTGAGGTGTGGGTGCGCAGGAGCACACCCTTGCCTGCGTCATCCGGGGCGTCCAGCCAGAACGTGTCCTGCATGTCCCTGGCCGGATGATCCGGCGGGAAGTTCAGGGCACCGAAGTTGTGCCAGTCGTCCTCGATCTCCGGACCCTCGGCCACGGCAAAGCCGAAGGACTCGAGCACCCTGCGGATCTCGCGTTCGGTCTGCGTGATGGGATGCAGGCTTCCGAGGCTGCGGCTGATGCCGGGTAGCGACAGGTCGATGTCCACCGGCGCGGCGCGCTCGGCTGCCTTGAGGGCCTCCTGTGCATCCGCGATGCGCGATTCCACCGTGCGCTTGAGAGCGTTGACCCGTTGGCCGTAGGCCTTGCGGTTCTCGGGCGCCACCGACGGGATGCCTTTCAGCAGTTCGGTGATCTTGCCCTGCTTCTTGCTCAGGTAGCGGATGCGGAACGCGTCGATCTGCTCGGCCGAGTCCAGCGCTTCCTGCTGCACGGCGCCTTCAAGTTCGGCGAAGGTGCTGTCGAGGGGGTCTGACATGGATTGATGCGATAAAACAGAAAATCCCGCCGTGGCCATGGCCGCGACGGGATTTCCGAAACACTCAGAGTCCGGCAGGCGGCAATGACTAGCTAAGCCGCCCGATAAATCGTGTCGAGTGCCGGGTCTTGGTCATGACTACTTCGATGCGGTCTCAACCACTTTGGAAAACGCCTTGGGATCGTTCATGGCGAGATCAGCCAGCACCTTGCGGTTCAGCGTGATGTCGGCCTTGCGGAGCGAGCCCAGGAAACGCGAATACGACGTGCCGTTAAGGCGAGCCGCAGCGTTGATGCGGGTGATCCAGAGGCGGCGGAACTGACGCTTGCGCTGCCGGCGGTCCCGGTACTGGTACTGGAGCGCCTTCTCGACGGCGTTCTTGGCGACGGTGTAAATGTTGCGGCGGCGGCCCCAATAGCCTTTGGCCATGGCCATGATCCGCTTCCGGCGGGCGCGGCTCGCAACTCTATTCTTTGCGCGTGGCATGCTGCTCTATCTGTTTACGACTGGATGAGCCGCTTCATGCGGGGCTCGTCCGCCTTGTCGACCAGAGTCGTCTCCCGAAGATTTCTCTTCCGCTTGGGGCTCTTCTTGGTCAGAATGTGGCTGTGAAACGCCTTCTTTCGCTTCAGACGGCCCGAACCGGTCACTGAGAACCGCTTCTTGGCGCCGCTGTTGCTCTTCATTTTCGGCATGATATCTATCCGGCTGGAGGCCGTTTTGTGCAGTTGCCGAGGGGCAATTGCGCTTTATCCAGAGCCGACTAAAGTACGAATCCAGGCTTGGTTTCGCCAAGATCGTATGAGGCTCCGGCGGGAAGAAGCAGTGAAGCAGGGGGGCGTTCGGCCTCGGGCTCGGCGACCGCTTCAGCGCGGCTATGCGCTACGGCTTCTTCTTGTTCGGACTCAGGATGGTCGCCATGCGGCGGCCCTCCATGCGCGGCTCCTGGTCAATCCGGGCCAGGTCCTGCAGTTCGCTCATGAACCGCGCCAGGATTTCCATGCCGTGGTCCTTGTACACGATGTCTCGACCGCGGAACTGTACGTATGCGCGCACCTTGTGACCGTGCTCAAGGAAATTCTTGGCGTGCTTGACCTTGAACTCGAAGTCGTGCGTGTCGGTGTGCGGGCGGAAGCGGATCTCCTTGAGCTCCGCGTTATGCGACTTCTTGCGCATCTCCTTTTCCCGCTTCTGCTGCTCGTACTTGTACTTGCCGTAATCCATGATCTTGCAGACCGGTGGATCGGCGTTCGGGGAGATTTCGACCAGGTCGAGCTGCTGGTCCTGGGCCATCCGAAGGGCTTCACGGGTTTCGTAGACGCCGTGGTTGCCTTTGGGATCAACGACGCGGACCCGCGGGGCGCGGATGCCGTCGTTCACTCGTACTCGTTGCTTGGAGATAGTCTTCGTTCAGTTAGTGATCGGGCGGGCGGAAACAGGCCTGGAAGCAAAAGCCTCGCCAAACACCGTGATACCGCAGGCGATACCCCGGAGTTTCGCACGCATATTACGCGCTGGAGGCTATTTCCACTATGAGGCCGCCTGCGCCGTCACCTGATTCTCACGGGCGATGTGGTCCAGGAATGCCTGGATGTCCATCGAGCCCTGATCGCCTTCGCCGTGCCGGCGCACCGCGACCGTACCGGATTCCATCTCACGGCCACCGACAACAAGCATGTAGGGGACCTTCTGCATTTCGGCCGAGCGGATTTTGTAGCCCACTTTTTCGTTGCGCAGATCGGTCTCCACGCGGATGCCGGCTTCCTGCAGTTTGGCCGCCACTTCCTGGGCGTACCCCTCGAAATCCTGCCCCACGGGCAGTACGGCAACCTGCACGGGGGCCAGCCATACCGGGAAGTTGCCGCCGCAATGCTCGATCAGTACGCCGATGAAGCGCTCGAGCGAGCCGAACGGAGCGCGGTGGATCATCACGGGGCGATGCTTCTCGTTGTCCGCGCCGGTGTACCAGAGGTCGAAGCGCTCCGGCAGGTTGTAGTCGATCTGGATCGTGCCCAGCTGCCAGGAGCGACCAAGCGCGTCCTTGACCATGAAGTCCAGCTTGGGGCCGTAGAAGGCGGCCTCGCCGACCTCCTCTACCGTGTCCAGGCCCATCTCCTGAGCGGCCTCGCGGATGCTCTGCTCGGCGACGTCCCACAGTTCGGCACTGCCGACATACTTGTCCGGGTTGTCCGGGTCGCGCAGGGACACCTGTGCCGTGAAGTCGGAAAATCCGAGCGAACGGAAGACGAGCAGTGTGAGGTCGATAACGTCCTTGAACTCGGCCTTCACCTGATCGGGCATGCAGAAGAGGTGGGCGTCGTCGACGGTGAAGCCCCGCACGCGGGTGAGGCCGCCCAGCTCACCGGACTGCTCGTACCGGTAGACGGTGCCGAACTCCGCCAGACGTACTGGCAGCTCGCGATAGGAACGCGGCCGCGCATCGTACACCTGGGTGTGGTGCGGACAGTTCATGGGCTTGAGGAGGTAGCCGTCCTCCTCGTCATCCATCATGGGTGGGAACTGCGAGTCGCTGTAATACGGGTAGTGGCCTGAAGTCCGGTACAGGTCCAATCGCCCGATATGCGGCGTGATGACTGGCAGGTACCCGCGGCGAAGCTGCTCCTGCTTGAGGAAATCCACCAGCGTCTCGCGCACCATCGTGCCCTTGGGCAACCAGAGCGGCAGGCCGGAGCCGACCTTCTGGCTGAAGGTGAAAAGCTCCAGCTCCTTGCCCAGCTTGCGATGGTCGCGCTGGCGGGCGAGCTCCAGCATCTCCAGAAACTCGTCCAGCTGCGCCTTCTTGGGGAAGGTGATGCCGTAGAGGCGGGTCAGCTGCGGGCGATCCGAGTCGCCGCGCCAGTAGGCCCCGGCTACATTCAGGATCTTCGGGTTCTTGAGGTTCTTGCTGGAACGCACGTGCGGACCCCGGCAGAGGTCCACGAAATCACCCTGCTGGTAGAAGGTGATCGTGCCGTCCTCGAGCTCCTCGATCAGCTCCAGCTTGTACTCGTCGCCTTTTTCGGAGAAGTAGGCGTGGGCCTCGTCCTTGGAGACCTCGCGGCGCTCGAACTCCACGTTCCGGCGCGCGAGTCCCGTCATCTTCTTCTCGATGGCTTCCAGGTCCTCCGGGCCGAGGGTGCGGTCTCCGAGGTCCACGTCATAGTAGAAGCCCTTATCGATCGAGGGTCCGATGCCGAACTTGACACCCGGGTACAGCGCTTCGAGCGCCTCTGCCATGAGATGCGCGCTGGAGTGCCAGTACGTGGCACGGCCCTGATCGTCATTCCAGGTGAAGACCTGGAAATCGGCGTCCTCTTCAATGGGCCGGTTGAGGTCCCGCGTCTCGCCGTTAACGCCGACGGAAAGCGCATTGCGGGCCAGTCCCTCCGAGATGGAGCGGGCCACATCGAATCCCGTCACGCCGCTGTCAAAGGAGCGTTGGGAGCCGTCGGGAAAAGTCAGGGTGATGGTGTTTGCCATGAGTGCCGTTCGATCAAGCCGGCGAAATCTAGCCGATTGGGAGGGGGGAGTCTGTGGATCTTCGGGTCAGAATCCGAAGCCGGAGGTGCCGGTGCCCCGGCTGGGCGGCGTTCGGCGCGGCACTTCCTCATCGTCCAGAATGCGATTCAGGATGGCGGGCGTGATCTGGTGTTCGGCGCAGATCTCCTCGCGCGTCATGTCGGAGTCCAGATAATCCGCGACGACAGCGCGGACCAGTTCCTGATCCAGGGGCTGCTTGCGCGGGCGCGGCGGCTCGCCGTGCACCTTGAGCACCTTGATGAGCAGGCTCACCGGGATGTGGAACTGGTCGCAGATTTCCTTCTGTGTCAGGCCTTCCCGGGCGGCATCGATCAGGCGATAGTCACGCACGCCGTACTCATACTGCCGCTCCAGCGCGCCGGACTCCAGCAGAATCCTGCGCACCTTGTATTCCTGCATGCCAATAAGGCGGGCGATGCTGGCCGCGCCGAGTCCTTCGCCGTGCAGTCGGTGGATTTTATGCCACGTTTCGCTTCGCATAGAAAACGGGAAACGCGTGAGCGTGGCGGAGGTGCCGGGGAGTTTTCCACAGGGGGGCGCTGTGGCGCTCGGGCGGGGCGTGGCGCTGGCGCGGGGTGCGGGCGGTCCGTGGCGCGGGGCGCGCGGCGTGGCACTGGCGCGGGGTGCGGGGCCCGCCGCGATCGATCCGCCGCCGAACTGGAATCGGGGGGCTGGATTCCACATCTTCGGCACCCAGGCAGGCCGAGATGTCGAAGAGTGCCCCCGTTTTCGATATCGAGACCAGACGCGGAGGATCAATTATGGAAACAGGAGGGTGATTCCATGTCGTGTCACTCGGTTGGGCGCCATCGGGAGGTGCCCGTCAGCCGAACCGCATCAGTCACTTCTACGCCGCTGGCGTTGTACGGGTACGAATCCAGGGTAGACGGCTGCACGAGCCGGAGCCGTGGTCGGTAAGCGAACTCGTCAGCTATTGCCTGATGCAGGAGCCGTGAGGGTCTTGGGGCGATGCCTAAACCTGATCAGGGACCTGGTTCAGTGTGTCCCTTCGGCCGGCTTCAGGTACCGGTCGTACCACTCCAGATAGCGCTCGTACCGGTCCTTCTGATAGGACGGCACCCGTAGTCCGTGCCCCTGCCGGGGATAGACCACGAGCTGCGTCGGCACGCCGAGCTTGCGCAGCGCCTGGTACAACTGCTCCGAGTTCTGAATCGGCACGTTCCAGTCATCCTGCCCGCCCATGAGCAGCGTCGGCGTGGTTACGCGGTCCACGTAGTTGAAGGGGCTGATGCGCTCCCAATTCTCGGCCGTTTCCCCCCATGGCACCCCGAGCTCAGCCACCCATTGCCGCTGGTAGTGGTCGTGGCCGTAGTTGGCCCGGTACAGCACCTCGGAAGCCCCGGAAATGGCTGCCTTGAAGCGATCGGTCTTCGTGATCACATGGTCAGTCAGGATGCCGCCGTAAGACCAGCCCCCGACGCCCAGCCGATCGGGATCGGCCCATCCACGGGCGATGGCGTGGTCAACGCCCGCCATGACGTCCATGAAGTCCGGACCGCCCCAGTCCGCCCAAAGCGCCTGGGAGAAGTCCTGCCCATACCCGCTGGACCCGCGTGGATTGGTCTGCACCACGAGGTAGCCATGCGCGGCAAACAACTGCGCCTCGAAGCTGAAGCGATGCGCGTACTGCGACACGGGGCCACCGTGGATCCGCAGCAGGGTGGGGTAGCGTTGCCCGCTGTCGTATCCAATCGGAAAGGTCACGAAGCCTTCCACGGGGGTGCCATCGGGACTCTCGAACTGGATGTCCTCCACCCGGGCAAGCTCAATGCCGCCCAGAAAATCGGCGTTGACCTGCGACAGCTGCCGAAACGTACCGTCCTCGAGCACGTGGATCTCACCCGGCAGGTCCATCCTGGAAACCAGGGCTGCCGTGACACCGCCGGATACATCGACGCTCGAGACACTCATGGGCCCATCGGCCATGCGCGTGACCCTTCCGGTGCGCGCATCCGCAGAGGCCAGATGGAAGTCTCCCGAGTCCTCCAGAATGAAGCGGATTCTGCTCCCGTCTTCGGTGAACTCCGGCGAGCGGGCGTTGCGGTCCAGCCGGCCGGTGATGCTTCGGGATTCGGCAGTGGCCACATCTACCACCGCGATCTCGTTCACGTCATACCAGATGATTTCGGGCTCCAGGTTGCGCAGGTAGGCGATGTGGGATCCGTCGGGACTCCAGGAAGGCCACCAATCCGAGCCCGGCTGCGTGGTCAGCCGGCGTGCCTCGGCGCCGGGCTCGGCAGCAATCACAAAAATGTCGGAGTTGCTGTTGGTGTCGGGATCGTCGGTGCGGTTCGACACAAAGGCAATGTGGCTGCCGTCAGGACTCCACTCGGGCGACGACTCGTCCCAGCGCCCATCGGTCAGCTGCGTGACCTCACGGCTTGCCACATCGAACAGGTAGAGGTGTGTCTTGCGATTCCCGGTGAGGTAGCCGGCGTAGTCCCGCTTGAACTGCAGCCGGTCAATCACATACGGCTTGGTGGTCTTGGCCCGCGCACCTGACAGAGTATCGGGCTCCTCAGGATCGGTGATGGTCAGGACCAGCTTCGACGCATCCGGACTCCAGGCGTAACTGCCGATGCCCTGTTCGACTTCCGTGAGTTGCTGGGCCTCGCCGCCGCGACGATCCAGCAGCCAGACCTGATTCTTGCTGCCGTCCCGGGACGCAGTGAACGAGATGTACCGGCCGTCCGGGCTCCACGCCACGCTGCCGGCGGATCCGCCCTTGGCCGTGAGCGGAATGGCCTCGCCGCCTGCGGTCGGCATCATCCAGAGCCGGGTCTCGCTGGATTCCTCCTCCAGACTGGTCTCGCGCACGGAATACGCCACCCATTCGCCATCCGGGCTGACGGCTGGGCTGCCGACGGAGTGGATCTCAAACAGATCATCCACGGTGAGGGCGCGACGCTCCTGCGCGGAGGCAGTCGACACGAGCAGGGCAAGAACGATGGCAGGGAGAGCTTTCACGACATCAGGGCGGGATAGGTGGACGCAATCTAGTTGATCCGGCAGCCCGCGGGGAGGTACTCTGGCTCCGATCCACGCTCGACCCTACTGTCATGTCCCCCGACGCAGCCTTCAGCATGGCCGGCACCCTTGTGATGCCGTGCTGGCTCCTCCTCATCTTTGCGCCCCGCTGGTCCTGGACCACACGGCTCATCACAACCGTCGCCGTGCCGGCCCTATTGGCGGTGGCCTACATCTACTTCCTGGCCAGCGGGTTTGGAGAGACCGACGGTGGATTCGGCTCGCTCGATGAGGTGGCTACGCTGTTCTCGGACCCCCGCAACCTGCTGGCGGGCTGGTTGCACTATCTGGCGTTCGACCTCCTCGTCGGCAGCTGGATCGTGCGCGATGCGGCCCGTGTGGGGGTCAACCACCTGCTCATCGTCCCGTGCCTGGTGCTGTGTTTCCTTGCCGGGCCGGTCGGCTACCTGCTCTACCTGTTACTGCGCGCGGGCATCAAGCGGCAGATCCTTATGGATCCAATGCCGAAAAAGGGATGATCAAGCAGTTCTACGCACGCAGCAAGCCGCTGACAGTCGGTGGCCTGATATTCGTTGTCGGGTTCGTCGTTGCGGTGGTGCTCTCGTTCTTCGACGACCGCATCATCACCGGCCTCAACGCGTGGTACAAGCCCATCAAGTTCGCTGCGTCGCTGGCCATCTACATGTTGACGCTGGCGTGGCTGGTGACGCACCTAAGGGAGTTCGCGCCGCGCTCCATCAAGGCGATCGAGTGGGTGATTGCCCTCGTGATGACCGCAGAGGGCGCCGCGATCTTCTTGCAGGCCGCCCGGGGCGTGCCGAGTCATTTCAACTTCTCCACGCCCCTCGACGGCAGCATCTTCGGCATCATGGGGCTGCTCATCATCGTCAATACGGTGACCGCCGCCTGGTTGACGATCCTGTATTTCCGGTATTCCCCACCGCTTCCGACCGCCTATTTGTGGGGCATTCGACTCGGTCTGGTGGTATTCCTGTTTTTCAGCATGGAAGGCTATCTGATGATCCAGCGCATGGCGCACGCCGTGGGCGCTCCGGACGACGCCGCCGGACTCCCGATCCTTGGCTGGAGTCGGGTAGGAGGTGATTTGCGATGGGCTCATTTCATCGGTATGCATGCGTTGCAGCTCCTCCCGCTCACCGGCTGGTTCCTGAACCGGCGCGCTGACCGACTGCCCTTTCGGCCGGTCCTGGGAGTCGTCGTCGTGGCCCTGCTACATACGGCTCTGGCCGTCTGGGCGACTCTGCATGCGTTGGCCGGCAAACCCGTAATTCCCCTCCCGTGATGATCCGAGTTGTTTGTCTGGGCATGATGATCTTGCCGTTGGCTGCCCAGGCCCAGCAGGGCAAGTCGTTTGTCTCCGAACACATCGACGCCCATGCAGCGGCATTCTCCGAGACCGCCCAGACCATCTGGGACCTCGCCGAGGTCGGCTATCAGGAAACCGAGAGTGCTGCACTGCTTGCGGTGCACCTGGACGAGGCCGGTTTCCGCATCGAAATGGGAGTGGCCGAGATTCCGACCGCGTTCGTTGCCGAGTGGGGCTCGGGCTCGCCGGTTATCGGCATCATGGGTGAGTACGATGCGCTGCCGGGCATCGTGCAGGACCGGGTGCCCGAACGTTCCGTCATCGAGGGCATGGGCGCGGGACACGCGTGCGGTCATCACCTGTTCGGTGCCGGATCTGCAGCGGCCGCTGTGGCCGTCAAGGCCTGGCTGGAGGCCAGTGGCACTCCGGGGACCGTTCGCTTCTATGGCACGCCGGCCGAGGAAGGTGGAGCGGGCAAGGTCTATATGGTGCGCGCCGGTCTCATGGACGATGTAGACGTGATGCTGCACTGGCATCCGGGCGATGGGAACTCTGCCGGGGCGGAAAGCACGCTTTCCAACAAGTCAGCCAAGTTTCGCTTTCACGGCGTCTCGGCGCACGCAGCTGCTGCCCCGGAACGTGCGCGCAGTGCGCTGGACGGCGTGGAGGCCATGAACCACATGGTCAACATGTTGCGGGAGCACGTTCCGCAGGAGACGCGCATCCACTATGTGATCACTGCGGGCGGTCACGCGCCGAACGTTACCCCGGATTTCGCCGAGGTCTTCTACTACGTGCGCAATCCGGACCCGGAAAACGTGCGGTCCATTTTTGACCGCGTGGCTGCTGCGGCCGAGGGTGCGGCCTTGGGCACCGGCACGCGCGTCGAGTTCGAGGTGATCCACGGGCTGTACAACATGCTGCCCAACGAGACGCTGCAGGAGGTGATGCACGCCAACCTGGAACGTGTCGGCGGGGTGCACTACACCGCCTCCGAACGCGACTTTGCCCAGGCCATCCAGGCCACCCTTCCGGACCCGCCGTCACTGGCCACCGCCGCCGAAGTGCAGGCGTTTTACGTCACGGACCGCGCTTCTCCCGGCAGCACGGACGTTGCCGATGTGTCCTGGATGGTGCCCACGGCCGGCATGAGTGCCGCCACCTGGGTGCCGGGCACGTCGGCACACTCCTGGCAGGCGGTGGCGGCCGGCGGGACCTCCATCGGCAACAAGGGCATGGTCGTCGCGGCCAAGACCCTTGCCATGACCGCGATTGACCTGTTCCTGGATCCTGATCTGCGACAGGCTGCCATGGCTGAGTTTCAGGTCCGGCGCGGAGACGACTTCGAGTACCAGCCGTTGCTGGGAGATCGGGACCCTCCCCTGAACTATCGAAAGCCGGCAGGACAGTGAATCCCTCTATTCGACCGAGGCGGAGGCACCCTTCGCTACGATTCGGGTGACGATTCGCCGGCGCTCTCAGGGCGCATGTATACGGTTCGGCGCGGGAAGGGGATTTCGATGCCACGCTCGTCGAATCGTTGCTTGATCAGCTTGAGCATGCTGCGTTCGGCGATCCACTGCTCTCCCGGCAGGACGCGAACGACCACACGCAAGCGCACGGAGGAGTCGGTCAGCCGCAACACCGAATGCACTTCCGGCTCCTCATCGAGCATGATGGAACGGTTGGTCTCGGACCACTCGGCCGCGATTTCTCCCAGCGCGTCGGTGACCTGATTGATGTCGGCCTCGTAGGCCGTGTCCACTTCACACACCACGCGCGCGAAGTCAATGCTGCGATTGCCGAAGATGCGTAACTCTCCGGCCGGGATCATGACCAGTTCCCCATTGAACCGGCGCATCTTGATGAGACGCAGGCCGATGTCTTCTATGATGCCCTCCTGACCGTTGACGGTGATGACGTCGCCAACGTGCACCGTATCGTCAAACAGCAGGAAGAAGCCGGCGATGACGTCTCGCACCAGCGTTTGGGCCCCGAAACCCAAAGCGATGCCCGCGATGCCGGCCGTTGCCAGCAGTGCGTTGAGGTTGAATCCGAACTCTGTCAGGATCAGCACGACGGCTGCGGGCCACAGGAGATAGCGTGCCGTCGAGCTGAACAGGGCAGCGAGCGTGGTAGCCCGCTGTTTTCTCGGATTGCCGTGTGGCAGATCCTCAAACTGGCGCATGGAGGCGCGTGCCACCCGATCGATAATGCGGATCAGGATGAGCGTGGCCACAAGCAGCACGACGACGCGGGCTCCCATCCATGCGAGATCGGTGGCCGTCAGGTCGTCGGGAAGGCCTTCAAACCAGACAGGAGCATCTGAGGCGGCCGTGGTATCCGTTTGCGCCGAGGGGCTGCCGGATGTTGCGGTCGTATCGGCCGCCGCCGCGCCGGCGACGGCGCTGCTATCCTGGAAAAAAAGGTTCATTTCTGCCATGCAGAATAGTCATTTGACACTATTGAGATTCTCCGGAAAGGAACGATGTTGGTGGTCATGGCGGAAGAGGAACGGACCAGAATGGCGTTCGAAGAGGTGTTTGTAATCCAAATGGGACGATTCGTACCCATGTTGACTGTCCGGGTGGGTACCGAGACCCTGGAGAAGGGACATCCCGTGCACGGCTCCTACAAGCTGGACGGCATCCCGTTGTACGCACTCATGGGTACCGAGTTGGAGTTGGTCCGGCTCATGGATTCCGTGCCCGAATTGCGAGTGCCTGGGCTCGAGCTCGGAGAGACGTCCGCCTAACTCTTGTTCTTGCGGACGAACTCGGCCTCCTCGAAGGTCTTTTCGTACTCGTAGACGTCTATTTCAAAGACCCCCAGGCGCCACGCCCAGGCCACGATGGCCGGCCGCCAGCGCACTCCGCTGGCGGCCTTGAGGCGGTCTACCTGGTTGCGCACCGTGTGCTCGGACTTGAACATCTTCTCTGCAATCTGGGCATTGTTCTGCCCCTGCGCGACCTGAAGAAGAATGCGCAACAGCTTGGGAGTGATGCCGAGCTTGAGCAGTTGCTGTGTGGCGTTCTCGATCTCCTTTTCGCGATTGTGACTGTTCATCTGACGTGTCACAATCTGCTGAGAGACCCGCGGGCTGATGTAGACGCCGCCACGCAGCACTTCCTTGACGGCGTTCACGATGGTCGACAGCGACTCGTTCTTCATCACATAGCCTGAGGCTCCCGCCTCAAGCGTGCCCATGACGTACTCCGGGTCGGCATGACCGGAGAGAGGCAGGACCTTGGACTCGACACCGCGCTGATGGAGAAAACGCACCACTTCAAGCCCCGTCATAAGGGGCATGTCCATGTCGATTAGCAGGAGGTCCGGCGGGTTGGCCGTAACCAGTTCCAGCGCCTCTTCGCCATTATACGCGCGTCCAACGATCTTGAGGTTCGTCTCTCGCTCAAGCTTCATGGACACTCCTTCCATGAAGGCAGGGTGGTCGTCTGCCAGGACAATGCTGTGGATCGACATCAGTCGGTCACTACGGGGATGGTCAACGTGAGCCGGGTACCGCTGCCGCGGGAGGATAACACCTGCAGGGTGCCTCCGGCGCGCTTGGCCCATTCATGCATGCCCAGCAAGCCAAAGTGTCGGTTCCTGGCGAGGGCCACGAGCGATGTGCTCGAGTCGAACCCGCGGCCGTTGTCGTACACCGAGACCTCCAGGGCGTTTCCGACTCGTCTCAGTGCCACATCCACGGCGGAGGCGGCGGAGTGGCGCGCCACATTGCCCAGGGCACTCTGCAAGACACGATAGGCGGTAACGGCCACCGGTTCCTCCATCATGCCGACCGCTTCCAGGTCGGTCTGGACCTGGATATCCTCATGGTCCAGCTGGAAGTCCTGGCAGTAAGCGCGGAACGTGCGTTCGAGCGGGGTAGTGAGCAGGCCGGACGGCCGCAGGTTGGCGCAAATGCGGCGCAATTCTTCGATCGTGGAATCGGTGCGCTTCTGGATCTCCTCCAGCGTCTCCTCCGACCCGTCCTCATGCAGCATTTCCGCCAGGTGCCGGAACGTATACAGAGCTTGCAGCGGCCCGTCGTGGATGTGTCGCTGCAGCGTTTTTCGTTCGTCCTCCCGGCTTTCCGCAAGCGCTGTCTGTATCTCGAGCGCCTCTCGACGGCGGCGTTGCGTTCTTGTGAGGATGCTGCCTCCGACCGTGCCGAGTATGAGGCCTCCAGCCAGGAGCTGGAACCAGAGCGTCTGGATCAGCGGACGCCGCACGACTACGTCGTACAGAAAGCGGCCGGTCTGGCCGTTCCCGGCAAGCGTGCGGATCTCCAGGCGATAGGGCTCACGACGGGGCGGGATGTCGCGGAAGACCTGGCTCACCATCGACTGCCGGTATTCTCTCGGCAAATCGTCGTCGCCGTGGAGCTGGGTCCATATCCGAAGATGTTCCAGTCCGCCGAGGTCAGCCAGGGTGATGTTGGCCTCGAATTCGTAGGCACCGCGGCGGAGCTCAAGACGTGAACCCTGTAGCGTGCCGCCGGAGGCAACCAGGGTGATCTCCGGCTCTGGTGCGGGAGGAATCTCAAGGTCCGGATCGAAACTCCAAAGGCCGTTCTCGCGGGCGGCGACCATGCGATCGCCGACACGGATGAGCTGCTTCTGGATGAATTGTCCGGCTCCATCCCTTGGGTCAGGCCGAATGGTGCGCCATCCCATTTCCGGGCGCAGGGGATCGAAGCGTGAGGCTGCCGAGCTGCTCAGGGCCCAAATCCGACCCAGGTGGTCAGCTTCTACGGCGATCTGCCCGCCCGGCGGGAGCCCCTGATTGGTGTCGAAAAGGGAGGATGTTTCGGATTCGGGGTCCCAGCGGAGGACGCCGCCGTCAGTGGCAGCGAAGATTTCTCCCCCGCGGGCCTCGGTTAAGTCGTTGGTGGTGAAGAATGCGCCCGCCAACGTGTCCGTCGCCCAGGGCCCCACCAAATCCCATTCGCTGCTGTCTGACCGGGCTTCCGTAAGTCCTCCCGTACCCGGGCGTGCGTACAGCTGCCCAGACGAGTGGGCAAGCAGTTCAAGCATGTTCGCACCCGCTGCGAAGGACTCCACACTCAAGTCACGTACTATGCCGATACCCTCTCCAACGGTAGAGACAGCAATCGCACCCTGCCATGCCGCCAGGTCCATCACGCTGAAATCGGTCGGAAAGGCTCCTGCTAGGGACAGCTTCTCGATCGGGCGATCTCTCGGAATTCGGAAGAGTCCGTGCTGCGCAGTTCCCATGGTAACTGCGCCGTCTTGCTCCAGCATTGCAGTAGGTTCTCGGGGGCGCCCTTGGGACGGCTGCGGAATGGGTTCACTACGTTTGAGGTCGCCGTCGAGCGCGAGCTTTTGAATACCTTCTGTTGTGGCAGACCACAAGGTCCCGTTTTCCGACGCCGGAGCAATCGCTGTAAGGGGTGCCACGCGATACTCACGGATGGTGTACCCGTAGCGAGTTCGTGAGACGCCACAAACACCGTTGTCTGTGGCAGCCCACAACATGCCGAAGGCATCGGCGTGGAGCTTTCCGACGTCGTCGTTGCATAAGCTCGAATCGTCGCCGGGTCGATGACGGTACTCCACCAGCCTACCCGTCTGTTGAAGGAAGACGTAGAGGCCTTTCTGGTTGCCGATCCAGAGTTCGCCGTCAGCAAGCAGGAGGTTCCAGACCACGGTGTCGGCCATTCCGGTGCCGTCGAAGGTCAGCGTCTTCAGCCGGGCAATTTCTCCGCTTGCGAGGTCAAGTCGCTGGACACCCATGCCGGAGGTCCCCAGCCATAGATATCCAGCCGGGTCGTAAACGAGGTCGTTAACGTCCAGACTGACGCCCGGTACCGATTCTAGGCCACTCAACTGACCGTCCTCCCACTTGAAGCGGATAAGCCCGGCTCCGCGGGTGCCCATGTAGACGGCTCCGTCGGGCGTGCGCACCAGCCGGGTCGGGTTCGTGGCCACTTCACTTTCTTCAACGCTGGCGAACGGCACCGGGCAGAGGCGACCGTCCCGAATCGAGATGACACCGGCGCGTGAGGTCGTCACCCAGACTTCTCCAGGAACAACGCGGTCCAGAGAGCGAGGTCGGCCGAGCTCTACTGGGATGGGATCGCAGGCTGGATCCACCGGGATCGCTGCAAGCGATCGGGTAGTCGGGTCAAGCCGAAGAGGGTGGCCGTCCAATACTGCGACGAGGATGCCCTCGTCGGTTTGGAGCAGGGAATAAACCCACGGGTTCGCAAGCAGAGAGTTGCTCTCATTGAACGTGGTCCTGACCTGCCCGCCTTCCCACTCCTGCAGGCCCTGCTTTGAGCCAATCCAGAGGCTGCCGTTCTCGGTTCGGAGTGCAACCCAGGTCTCGGGGCTTGCCAAGCCCCCCTCGACTCCGATCCGAACAAATCGATCGCCCTCCTGGGCCGCTGTTGTTGTCGAAAAAAACGGCCAGAGGAGCAGCAGGATCAGGTATTTGCGAGGAATCAGGGACAGGGGATGCAATGGGGAGAGCAACTTCCGGGTAAAAAAAGGTCATTTTTGACCACCCACAATAAGGTGAAACGACTATTCGTAAGTCGGAATGACCGGCGAGATTGGTGCAAATCGGGCCGAAAAACGAGCAATTCTGCTCTTGATTCGCTCCTCAACTCCACCAAAGCCCCCGCTGCACAATGCAGGTATTCTCTCGCCTCCAAGTCCTCTGCGTCGCTGCGCTCATCGCCTTCACACTGACCGCCTGTGATTCGAATCCTGTCGGTCCTATAGACCACTCTGAGCGCGTTCAGCCAGTCGAAGAGTACGCCCCGGTTCCAACCGGTACGATTCTGAACATTGACGTGGTGGACCGTACACCCCAGGTTGCTGCGAAAGACACTCTCAACGGCTAGCACATTACCCAAAGGCTGCTCGGTCCCGGCTATCACCCTCGACAGTTCCGGTGCCAGTCCGGTTGGGTTTCGCGGCCCAGTCAGGGAGGGACGAGCGGGTAATCAGGTGAGCGAGTCCCCCGCGCTCTGGCGCGGGGGCATCGCCTGACTGATCTCCTTTGCCCATGACTCGAATCGAGTCATGGCGGAGAAGAGCGCAGGGCGGCATGGCAGGCTGTCACCGGAGACGGCATCCAGCCCGGCGCCCCCAAATGCGAGCCGGAATGGGGCCTGACCCGCGATGCGCTCGAGGCTCAGGCCGACTTGCCGAATTTCCGGAATCACGGGCGCAAGCGTGATAGACACGCAAACCAGGTCGGCCCGATAGTCGAGTTGTGCAGACGCGATGTCCTCGGGGGGCACGTTCAGCCCGAGGTAATGAACCTGCCAACCCAGTCTTCGCAGCACGAGCCGCGCCATCAGTGCGCCCAGTTCGTGGCCTTCCCCTCGCGCGCACGTCACGAGCGCCCGAGGTCCGAGCGTGTGCGGCAGCGCGACAGTCCGCGCGACGACGAGGTCCCGCAACAGATAGGACACCGCATGTTCGTCCGCGATGCCCATGCGGCCTTCGTGATAGGCCTGGTCGACTCGAGCCATGACACCGGCCACTACGCCGTCCAGAAACGGCCCGGCCGCTGCAGCCTGCAACTGGTGATCCAGCATGGCTAGTAGCGATCTGCCATCTCCCCCAAGGGCCCAGTAGTACGCGAGTCTGGCGAGCGCCTCAAAGTCGTCCTCCTGGTGCCGCAGTTCCTCAGCCTCGAGGTAATCCCGCAGACGGTCGCCAAAAACCGCCAAGGCGAGCCCCTCGCGACTGATCAGAGCCGCAAGGTGGCGGGGACCAATTCGCCGGTGGCCCCCGCGGGTCACTTCATGCGGTAGTTCGCCCCCGTCGCACCACCGCTTGACGGTGGACTCGTGAACGCCGCATAAGTCGGCGGCTCGACCGGTGGTGATCAGCATGTCGCGAAATAAAAAACGATCATGGTAATACGTATGATCGTTTTTGGGTCCGTTCGTGGCGACTAGTGGAGTAGGGAAGCGATCGCGGAGGTTGGATCGTGCGCGACGGCAGTCGACTTTTGCAACTGGATTCGTTCAGATGTGGTTCCGTGATCGTTTGTCATACCCGATAGGCTCTTGGCGAACCCGCGGAAACGATCTCTGGACGAGCCTCCACGTTGTTTTAAACTTGAATTGCGGGTCCAATCATGGAGCTCCCAACCCTCACTCCAGGCGAATACAGTCTCGTCTACAACTTTTTCTCGCTCACGATCGCCTCAATGCTCGCAGCGTTCGTGTTTTTCATCATGGGTCAGTCCCGCGTGGCACCGAAGTATCGGATTTCGCTGATGGTCTCGGCCCTGGTCGTAGGTATTGCCGCCTACCACTACTTCCGAATCAGTTCCTCCTGGGCCGGAGCGTACGTGATGGCTGACGGACTCTACACGGCCAGCGGCGCTCCCTTCAACGATGCCTACCGCTACGTGGACTGGCTGCTGACAGTGCCACTCCTGCTTGTCGAGTTGGTGCTCGTGCTGCAGCTGACGCGCGAGAAGAGCGGTCCGATGCTGACCAAATTGGTCATTGCCGCGACGGCCATGATCGCGCTCGGCTACCCAGGCGAGATCACGACGGACGTCACCGCACGAGCCATCTGGGGTGCGCTCTCCACGGTGCCGTTCATCTACATCCTCTATGTCCTCTGGGTGGAGCTGGGCAAAGTTCTGGTGACGCAGCCGGAGCGTGTGCGCATCCTGACACGCAACATCCGCCTGCTACTTCTGGCTACATGGGGTTTCTATCCCATTGCCTACCTCGGCCCCATGCTGGGCTTCGGGGGTGGTGAAGCGGTGGTCTTCCTGCAGGTCGGCTACTCGCTCGCAGATGTGCTTGCGAAGGCCGGCTTTGGCGTCATGATCTATGCGATTGCGCGTGCAAAGTCCGATGCCGACGGCTGGGACCTGAACGCCCAGCCCGCGATCCTGCGCGCCTGAAAACCGCGATAGCGTGTCGTACACGACACATATTGCCTCGGGTGTTCCCGATGCGGCCATGTCCCGCCAGGCCGACTACCTCCCGGTAGTCGCTGCCCTGGCGGGACTGGCCGCATCCGGCGCCCTCGCCGGTGGACCGATCTGGACGCTCCTGCTGCCTCTGGCAGTCAGCGCCGTCTGGTTCGGACTGCCCCATGGAGGCGCAGATCACATCGTTGCTGCTGCTCTGCGCCAGCGACTCTGGGGACCCATCGCCGCCTACCTGGCAGCGATCGGTCTCTTCCTCGCAGTCTGGTGGATCAAAGCGCCTCTGGCGTTCTGGCTGTTCATCGCCATGACGGTCTTTCACTGGGGTACGGGCGATGCCCATTTCGCGATTTCCAGAGGGTGGGTGCCTCGTTTCGCGGCACCGACCTCCGCGTTGGTCAGAGGAGCGCTGCCGATGCTTGGCCCGCTGGCATTCTTTCCAGGGCGCTTTGCCGAGGTCGAGCGCGCAGCAACTTCCCTCTTTGGAGGGTCCGGGGTTGTCGCAGGTCCCATCGCCCAGATGGTTGCACTGGGGATGTTGGCGATGATCATTCTCGCGCACGTCGGGCACCTGTACCATCGAGGAGCCTTGCGGCATTCCGGGCGTGACGTGATGGAGCTGGCCGTTCTGCTGGTCCTGTTTGCTGTCGTCGATCCGCTGGTGTCTGTCGGGGTGTATTTCACGTTCTGGCACAGTGTGCGCCATCTGGACAGGCTCGGAGGCTTCTATGAGCGGAGACTGAATGGGCGCAGTCTGCTCCGGGACGTGATTCCAACCACCCTAATCTCTTTGGTCGGCATCGCTGGTCTTGCCATTCTGGTGCCTCAGACGCCCGATTCGGGGTTTGCCTTGCTGGGTGTGTACCTGGTGGCGATTTCCGCGCTCACATTCCCTCACATGCTGGTCGTCCACCTGATGGACCGCGCTGAACACGCATTTCCGTGGAACGGCTAGAGACTTGGTATCAGGACCACTTTCTCGGTCCCGAAGCAAAGGAGCAATGGGAGCGCCGGATCGTGTGGCTCGCCATCGGCGGTTTTCTGGTGCACCTCGCGCTGATCTTCCTCACCCGGGCAGAGTGGGTAGTGCTCCCGCCTGAGTCGAGGCTTCTGGGAAGCCCCATAGCAGCCATATACACCCCGTTCTCGTTCATCTTGCTGTACGAGGTGTATCTGCTCATTTACTACCTGCCGCACTCGATCAGCACGTACATCGGCAAGCAGTATGAGATCGTCGCGCTGATTGTCATCCGGCGCATATTCAAGGACATCTCGAACCTGGACCTGACGACCGAGTGGTTTTCAAACCCGGACGACCTGCAGTTCACGTACGACGTCGTGTCGACCGTACTGCTTTTTGCGCTGATTCTCGTGTTCTATTGGCTGAACAAGAGGCGCCACGTCATCGAAGGGAAGGGCGGCGAGCTGACTCCGAAGCTGCAGCGTTTCATTCGCATAAAGACCGGACTTGCGATGGTGTTGATACCGGTCTTCATCGGTCTCGCAGTCTACACGCTCGGCGACTGGCTGTTGACCATCTTCTCAGACGCTTCAGTCGAGCGCAGCCTCTACGATCTGAATACCATCTTTTTCGATGAGTTCTTTTCGGTGCTGATCGTGACCGATGTGCTGTTGTTGCTGGTTTCGCTGATTCACACGGACCGCTTCCGCAAGGTGATCCGCAACTCCGGGTTCATCATTTCCACCATCCTGATCAAGCTGTCCTTCAGTGCCGTGGGTCTGTTGAATGCGGCGCTGACTACGGCAGCGGTGCTGTTCGGAGTGCTCATTCTTGGCCTTCACAACCTGTACGCCCGACTTGAAAATGACTGATACCAGAGTTTCTCCACTTACTCCCTCCGCAGCGGTGGCGTTGGGGATGGTCTTCATGGCGGCGCTGGCCGTGTCTTTCCGACACGGAGCGTTCATTTCCCCTCCGGTCGTATTGGGTGTCGGGCTGGCCCTCCTGTGGATCTTCCGGCCTCGGTCAGTCGAGGCGGCCAAGCGTTAGCGCGACACGACCAGGATGCGCGAGAGGCGTTGCCCGGCGGCCTCCAAGTGCACCACGCACATGCCCGCCGAGAGGTCGGCTGTGCGTAGCGACGTTTCGTAACTGCCTGAGGAGTGATGCCCCTGTTCGATGGCCATCAGCCTTCGCCCCAGGATGTCATACAGGCTCAGGACAACGGGGCCTGGCTCGGAGAGCGAATAACGCAGCCGGGCTTCACCCTTGGCAGGGTTGGGATAGGGCGACTCCAGCGTGACGGCGATGGCAGGCCGCTCCGGCTCAATGGTCGTGGCTGTCTCGCACTCGACCCCCGTCACTTCTCCCGGGCCGCCGGGGCCGTCAAACGCCGGCCCCATGGCGAATGCCCAGTCCCGCATGGACTCCGTCGGCGGCAGACACAGGCTGGTAAAGTTGAACCGGAAGTTGGACATGGAGAGATTCAGGAACGTCTCGGGGATGGGACCGCTCAGGTCCGCGTTGTAAAACACCTCCAGCGAGCGCAGCTGTGACAGCGAGCCAAGAGACGACGGAAGTCCACCGGTCAGATTATTCGTTCCGAGATCCAGGCCGCTGAGCTTCGCGGCGTTCCCAAGCGAGTCAGGTATGGGCCCGGAGAGTTGGTTGTCTCCAAGGTTGATGTAGCGAATCTGGGGAAGCATGCCCAACTCTGACGGAATCCCGCCGGACAACTCGTTGTTGTTCAAAAGCAGAATGCGCAGTTGGGGCATGTCTCCGTATTCCGACGGAATCGGCCCTGTAATGCGGTTGTGCTCGAGGTTCAGCTCGGACAATCGTTCCAGGCGACCCAGTTCTGGCGGGAGAGGCCCGTCGAGGCGGTTCATGCTCAGGTCCAACTCGGAAAGGTTGTCCAGATCGCCAAGCGAGCCTGGAATCGCCCCGGTCAATTGGTTATTGAACAGATTGAGGCTGGTCAGACCTGACATGCCCCCGAGGCCCTCCGGCAACGTCTCAATCAGGTTCTGGTGCAGGTCGAGGGACTGCAGCGTAGTGAGCGCACCAAACTCCGGTGGAATGGTCGTAAAGAAGTTTCGCGACAGGTCCATAACCCGCACGCTGGCCAGTTGACCGAATTGACCGGGAATCGGCCCAGACAGGTAGTTGCCGCGGACGTCGAGCACGCGCAGTGCGCTCAGAGCGCCGAGTTCCGGGGGCAGGGGTCCTCCCAGACGATTGGCACCAAGGTCCAGGTAAGTCAGTTGCTTGAGATTGCCGAGTTCAGGAGGCACCGTGCCTTCCAACTCATTTCGCCGCAGGGTGAGATACTCCAGGTTCAGCAACTGACCGAGCTGCGGAGGAATGGCACCTGAGAGGCGGTTGTCGTCCAGCCGCAGCACTTTGAGAGCGGACAGTCCACCGATCTCAGCAGGAAGGCCGGTCAGCTTGTTGTCGCCTGCATCGAGGTGTTGCAGCGAGCTCAGGTTGCCGAACTCGGCCGGAAAGGAGCCCGAGAAACTGTTGTCGTGGAGGTCGAGAAACTCCAGCGCCGATAGCTGCCCAATCTCCGGCGGCAGACGACTGTACAGGTTGTT